>NZ_BAAAQA010000052.1:0-515 GCF_039531425.1 Kocuria atrinae | reverse complement strand
CTGAGTACCCAAGCGGTGGCATCGATTTGCCAGCAGTCATTGGGACGGGGATAGACAAATCGTTTCCACGACGAGCGTGGCTTCTTCTGCGGCTGAGCCCGGGCAACCCCGGCCTTGCGGAACGCCCGAGCCAGCGTCGCTGGTGAGGGCGCTGGCATCTCCAGTGCGGTCATCTTGTCGCAGACACTGATGGGCCCGTAATCCAGCCCGGATTCCTCCAGGAGCCTACGGACCTCTAGCGCCATCTCGATCGTCTCATCGGCTGTCTTGGACGGTGAGTTCTTCGGGCGGCGTGAGCGGGGCTCGATCGCGGCATCGGGACCCTGCTCACGGGCGCGTCGGCGCAATTGATAGAAGGTTTTGCGTGAGATCCCCTGCTCGGCACAGAACACGCTCACCGCCCCGCGTGGTGCATCATCAGGCCACAACGCGATCGCGAGTCGCACGCGGGGATCAAGGGGTGAGTTGCTGGGCGAAGACGGTCTCATCGACCAAGTTCAGCCCAGAACTGTCAC
>NZ_BAAAQA010000051.1:0-1522 GCF_039531425.1 Kocuria atrinae | reverse complement strand
GACCACCTGGTAAGCCTGAATACTTCCTGATGACCGATAGCGGATCAGTACCGTGAGGGAATGGTGAAAAGTACCCCGGGAGGGGAGTGAAATAGTACCTGAAACCGTGTGCTTACAAGCCGTCGGAGCCTTTTGGGGTGACGGCGTGCCTTTTGAAGAATGAGCCTGCGAGTTAGTGTTACGTCGCGAGATTAACCCGTGTGGGGTAGTCGTAGCGAAAGCGAGTCTGAATAGGGCGATTCGAGTGGCGTGATCTAGACCCGAAGCGGGGTGATCTACCCATGGCCAGGTTGAAGCGCGTGTAAGAGCGCGTGGAGGACCGAACCCACTTCAGTTGAAAATGGAGGGGATGAGCTGTGGGTAGGGGTGAAAGGCCAATCAAACTCCGTGATAGCTGGTTCTCCCCGAAATGCATTTAGGTGCAGCGTCGTGTGTTGCTTGCTGGAGGTAGAGCTACTGGATGGCTGATGGGCCCTACAAGGTTACTGACGTCAACCAAACTCCGAATGCCAGTCAAGTGTAAGCGCGGCAGTGAGACTGTGGGGGATAAGCTTCATAGTCGAAAGGGAAACAGCCCAGACCATCAACTAAGGCCCCTAAGCGTGTGCTAAGTGGGAAAGGATGTGGAGTTGCTTAGACAACCAGGAGGTTGGCTTAGAAGCAGCCATCCTTGAAAGAGTGCGTAATAGCTCACTGGTCAAGTGATTCCGCGCCGATAATGTAGCGGGGCTCAAGTACACCGCCGAAGTTGTGGCATGACACCGAGAAGCTGAGCCTTTGTGGTTTAGGTGGTGTTGTGGGTAGGGGAGCGTCGTTGGGGTAGTGAAGCTGCGGGGTGACCCAGTGGTGGAACCTCAACGAGTGAGAATGCAGGCATGAGTAGCGAAAGACGGGTGAGAAACCCGTCCGCCGGATGATCAAGGGTTCCAGGGTCAAGCTAATCTGCCCTGGGTGAGTCGGGACCTAAGGCGAGGCCGACAGGCGTAGTCGATGGATAACGGGTTGATATTCCCGTACCGGCGAAAAACCGTCCATACTGAACCGGGGATACTAACCACCCGAACCACCATGATTGGATCCCTTCGGGGTGAAGACGTGTGTGGGGAGCGTGGGACCTGATCCGGGGAGGTAAGCGTATTAACAGGTGTGACGCAGGAAGGTAGCCAAGCCAGGCGATGGTTGTCCTGGTCTAAGCATGTAGGGTGGTTCGTTGGTAAATCCGCGGACCGTATAACCTGAGATGTGATGGGACTCTCTTAGGTGAGGGAATTTGGTGATCCTATGCTGCCGAGAAAAGCATCGACGTGAGGTTTTAGTCGCCCGTACCCTAAACCGACACAGGTGATCAGGTAGAGAATACTAAGGCGTTCGAGAGAATCATGGTTAAGGAACTCGGCAAAATGCCCCCGTAACTTCGGGAGAAGGGGGGCCTCGGTTGGTGATCATCCTTGCGGTGTGAGCTGGTTGGGGTCGCAGAGGCTAGGGGGAAGCGACTGTTTATCAAAAACACAGGTCCGTGCGA
>NZ_BAAAQA010000050.1:0-979 GCF_039531425.1 Kocuria atrinae | reverse complement strand
TATGGGGCCGATGGTAATTGAAGTGGTTCACCCACACCCCGATCGCGTCCCGGCGGGCCTGCTCGCTGGAATAGGGGCGGGCGTAGAGGACCTCGTCGGCCAGCAGGCGGTTGTACCGCTCCACCTTCCCGTTGTGCCGCGGCGTGTAGGGCTTGATGCGCTGGTGGCGGCCGGCGAGGGCTTCCACGCAGCGGGTGAAGTCGCGGGCCCGGTAGTTGGCGCCGTTGTCGGTCACGACCCGGTGCAGCCGCCTGATGCCATGGGCGGCGAAGAAGGCCCTCGCCCGGCAGAAGAACCCGATCGTGGTCACCGCCTTCTCGTCGTCGAGGGCTTCGGTGTAGGCCAGCCTCGAGAAGCCGTCCACGGCGGAGTGCAGGTAGGTGTAGCCGACCTTCGCTCCGGGCCCGCGCTTGGCCGCCTTCGCGGCGGTGGAGCCGCGGCCGTGGGCCCGCCAACCGCCGCCGTCGGGGATCTTGCCGACCTTCTTCACATCCAGGTGGACCATGTGCCCGGGCCAGGCGGCGCGGATCCGTCCCGGGGCCCTGCGGGAGTTCTCGCCGGCGGGGGTGAGGTCGCGCAGCCGGGAGATCCCGAGTCGGTGCAGCCAACGGCCCACGGTACGCAGACTGATCGCCACGGCGCGGTCGGCCAGGTGACGGTGGATGCGCCGCGCCGACCATTTGCGGCCCCGGCGGAGCGTCTCGATAAGGTCGACGACCGCCGCCGGGGTGCGGGTGCTGCTGTGCCGCGGGGTCGAGGGCCGGTCGGTGAGCCCGGCTTCGCCGGACTCGAGGTAGCGGGCCACCCAGGTCGCCACCGTGGGCCGGCTGACGCGGAACTCGGCGGCCACGTGGGCCTTGGGGATCCCGTCGTCGAGGTGGCGCAACACCATGCGCAGCCGGCCGGTCGGGGTCAGGGGTGCATTAACGTGGGTCATGAACGGGCTCTCTCGTGCGGGCGGACGGTGTAGGAACTTCCA
>NZ_BAAAQA010000049.1:0-1162 GCF_039531425.1 Kocuria atrinae | reverse complement strand
GACATGCTCTGGGAGCATGTCTGGTGCCCCTTCCACGAAACAGACCCTCTTGTGGTGTATGTGCTCAACCGTTGGTGAAGAACGGGAGGACCAGCGCTGGTCGGACTCGATGGCGATGTCCGCGGTGCGGGGCCTCAACCACCATCCACCGCGAACAGCTCACCCGACGAGCCCAACTGGACTGGTTTCACGCCTGGCTTCTGCACGGAGCGAAGAGCAGCGATTTCAGCGGTAGCCCCCGCACCTTCAGGAGAGCTACCGCCTGGTGCTGGCGAGTACCTGTCCCACGCCCGGAGCCGACCGGGGTGATCCACCACCAGATCATGCTCGATGGCACCTACTTCAACGGCTGGTGCGTGCTCATCGCCTACACCGGCACCCACGTGGTGGACTGGCAATGGTGTGACCACGAGAAGAAAGCCGCCTGGGTGGCGCTGTTGAACCGGATCCCGGCCCCGGTCGTGGCCATCGTCGACGGTGGCACCGGCCTGCACGCGGCCCTGCGCCAGGTCTGGCCCCACACCGCGGTTCAGCGCTGTTACTTCCACATCTACACCGCTATCCGCCGGCACCTGAGCCTGTCTCCACGCCTGGAAGCCGGCCAAGAACTGATGAGTCTGACCCGGGCGCTGATGGCAGTGGCCGACCTGGACCAAGCCGCGGTCTGGATGGGCGCCTACGCCACCTGGGAAGCGAAGTGGGAGACGTTCTTAAAACAACGCTCCCGCCCGGGCAAAGGAGTACTACGCCCCACTGGGGTGAACGAGGACCGTGCCTGGTGGTACACCCATCAACGCCTACGCCGAGCCCGCGGCTTCTACCGGACCCTGATCCGCCACCACAACCTCTTCACCTGGCTCAACCCCGAGTTGGCATCACAGACCGGGGTGAAGATCGACCGCACGACCTCTCCGTTGGAGGGCGGGCCAAACAAGGCCATCAAAGAACTCTTGCGAGCCCACCGCGGAATGCCCGACAAGCACGCTCGACGGGCCGTGGACTGGTTACTGAACTCCCTCACCGAACACCCCAGAAACCCCTGGGACCTCGCACGGGAAGAACACTGGAACCCACCACCGACACGCCCCCAACACCAGGACGAACCGATCGGGCCGACCCTCTATGACAACGCCTTCAGTGCCGAAGACGGCAACGGCATCCA
>NZ_BAAAQA010000047.1:0-642 GCF_039531425.1 Kocuria atrinae | reverse complement strand
TGTCAGGGAGCGGTCGGGCGGTGAGCCAGCGTTTGAGGGTTTGATGGAAGCGTTCGATTTTCCCTTGGGTTTGTGGGTGGCCTGGTGCCCCGTTCTTTTGGTGGATGTGGTGGGCTTCTAAGAGTTTCTCGAACCCGTTACGGCCTCCCTTGCGGCCGGCTAGGCGGGCGGTGAAGACCAGCCCGTTATCGGTCAGGGTCGAAGCTGGTGGCCCATAGGTGCTGATCAGGCCTTGCATGGTGGTGACGATGTCGGCGCCGGTAAACGCTACTTGGGTGCGTAGGTGCAGTAGGTAGCGGGAGTGGTCGTCGAGGAAGTCCAGGATTTCTACCCGGGTGCCGGTGGCTAGGAACCAGTGGGTGATATCGGCTTGCCAGCACTCGTTCGGCGCCTGGGCTTGGAAGCGGATGTAGGTGGATCTTGGTCGTTTACCCGGTGCTGGGGTGATGAGCCCGGCCCGGTGGAGCACGCGCCGGATCGTGGAATCTGAGGGCACTCGGTATCCGGCTTGTTCTAGGTGCCAGGCAATCGTGAGCGGCCCGGCGTCAGCGCCTTGGGTGGTGAGTTCTTGGCGCAAGGTGATGATTTGTTCTACCAACGCCGCTGGTAGGGCCCCGGGTGATGAGCGTGGGGCTCGAGAGC
>NZ_BAAAQA010000046.1:0-920 GCF_039531425.1 Kocuria atrinae | reverse complement strand
GCTACCAGAAGCAGGGTTCCGGGTACGGGTACTCCGGGGTCCGTGGGCTCAACGCCCTGTTGGCCACCGCCAGCACCGAGACCGCGGCCCCGGTGATCCTGGGTCAGCGGCTGCGCCGCGGTTCGGTCGGCTCCCCGCGCGGGGCCTCGAGGCTGGTCGGGGATTCGCTGGCCATCCTCAAGCGATTGGTGCCGGCGGCCGGCGCCCGGGTGCTGGTCCGGGCCGACTCCGCTTTCTATGGGCATGCCACCGTGGCCGCCGCGCTCACCGCCGGGGCGGAGGTGTCGGTGACCGTGAAGATGGACAAGGCCGTCAAGGCCGCTATCGCCGGCATCGACGAGAAAGCGTGGACCGGCATCAGGTACCCGCAGGCGATCTTCGACGAGGACACCGGCACGTGGATCTCCAAGGCGGAGGTGGCCGAGGTCCCCTTCACCGCGTTCACCTCAAGGAAGAAAACCGAACGGGTCCCCGGTCGACTGGTGGTGCGCCGAATCCCCGAGCTGAACCCCCAGGACACGGACCAGCCGACACTGTTCGACACCCACCGGTTCCACGCCTTCTTCACCACCACCGACCCGGAGGTGCTGGACACGGTGACCGCGGACCAGACCCACCGGGGCCACGCGGTCATCGAGCAGGTCAACGCCGATTTGAAGGACAGCGCCCTGGCCCACCTGCCCTCCGGCCGTTTCGGGGCCAACGGCGCCTGGCTGGTCTGCGCGGTGATGGCCTACAACCTCACCCGCACCGCCGGGATCCTCGCTGCCGGACCGTTCGCCCGGGCCCGGACCGGGACCATCCGGGCCAGGCTCGTGAATCTGCCAGCCCGGATCGCCTCCAGCGCCCGCAGGATCCGCATCCGCCTGCCCCAGGCATGGCCCTGGCAACAGGGATTCGAGCGGCTCTTCACCGCCGTC
>NZ_BAAAQA010000045.1:0-1184 GCF_039531425.1 Kocuria atrinae | reverse complement strand
TGGTGGTCCTGGGGGTCGTCCGAGGGGTTGGTAGTTGCGGGTGGTGTCGATGGTGAGCTCTCTCAGGAGCTCACCGGTGGCGGCGTTGATAACGCGTAGGTGGAGGTCGTCGACGAGTTTGAGTACGGGGGTTCGGGCGTTTTCGATGCCCATTCCGATGTGGTGCATTTTGCCGTTGACTCGCAGGGTGAGTTTCCCGTGTTTGTCGACTTTGTCGTTAAGGACTCTGTAGTGCCGGTCGTTGGTCGTGGTGGTCGGGGTGGCTTTGGGTCGAGCGTTGTAGATGGTCGCTGGGGTCGCTCGGTGAGGCAGGGATCGGTGGGGCCGGTGGTGGTTGTAGATGGTGGCGAAGGTATTGAGCAGGGTTTGTAGTTCGGTGATGGTGTCTGGTTGATGGGGTTGGCGGGTGAGCCAGGCCTTCATGGTTTGTTGGAAGCGTTCGACTTTGCCGCAAGTGGTGGGGTGGTTGGGTCGAGAGTTCTTCTGGGTGATTGAGTGGCGTGCGAGTTCGGTTTCTAGACCGTTGCGTCCGTGGCCGCGGCCAGCGAAGCGGGTGGTGTAGACCAGCCCGTTATCGGTGAGCACGGAGGCGGGGTAGCCGTGGTTTTCGGCGGTGTGGAGGAAGGTGGTTTGCGCGATCGGTCCGGTGATGTGTGGGTGGGCGCTGATGTGCAGTGCGTAGCGGGAGTGGTCATCGAGCCAGGTGATGATTTCGGTGTCGGTGCCGTCGGTGAGCCGGTAGTGGGTGAAGTCTGATTGCCAGGTCTCGTTGGGCATATCTGCTTGGAAGCGGACGTAGGAGGATTTGGGTCGTTTCTTTGGTGCCGGGGCGACTAGGTGCTCTTTGGTGAGGATCCGGGCCACGGTGGCTGCGGAGATGGTGATGTTGTGGTGATGGGCCAGATGCCAAACGATCGTGTCGGGGCCGGCATCGACACCGCTAGCCACGAGCTGTTGGCGGATACCGGTGATGGTTTTGACCGTGGACTCAGGTGTGGCTGCGGGGCTGGTGCGTGGCCGGCGGGAGCGTGGTTGGAAGGCTTTCTCGCCCTCGGCGCGGTATCTGGCTAGTAGCCGGTAGATCCAGGAGCGGTGGACTCCATAGGTGCGGGAGACCTCGCTGACGCTGCGGTGTTCCACGATGACTGCGGTGATGACCAGGCGTGCCTTCGACATCCTCGAGC
>NZ_BAAAQA010000044.1:0-883 GCF_039531425.1 Kocuria atrinae | reverse complement strand
GAGGTGATCTCGGCCGACGACTTCTATGTCCTGGTCGCTAAATCGAATCCGAAATGTCTCGGTCCGATTATTGCGGAACAACTCGCGTACTGGAGCAAGAAGCCAGAATTTCATCAACTAGACGACGCTCTGAGACGAGCGGGATGTCCTCAGTTCGCTGAAGTGGTGAGGAACGCAATACAGCGCATGGCGTGAATCGGACAAAGAGCTCTCCGGGTCAGAGATTCGGCCTGCGCACCACAATCACCCGGTCCTGAGAATGGTGTGCTCCGGCACCACCAGACACATGGCGCTCGCGGACTTCGTCCACCAGGAAGTCCCAACCAGCGTCGGAGAAGTACCGAGCAATGTCCTCCGGCATCACATAATCGGCAGGATCGAATCCGTGGGGGCCATCGTCCATAACGTGATGGACGAACATGAGCAGTCCACCGGGTTTCACGGCCTGAGCGAAATGCTGTTCCACCTCGCGGTCGCCGGCCTTGGGGATGGCCGGGTACTGAGCGGACACCAGGTCGAAGTCGGTGAATGGTGAGTCAAGGAACCCCTGCACCAGCCATGTGACCTCCACTCCGGCGACATCCGCAGCGGTCCGGGCGCGCCCCACGGCAACGGCGGAAACGTCCACCCCCGTGACGGACCAACCCCGTTGGGCAAGCCACACAGCATCCGCCCCTTCACCGCAGCCGACGTCCAAAGCGGCTCCGGGCGCGAGTGCGGAAGCCTCGGCCACCAGTGCACCGTTCGGGTGGCCACTCCAGATGTGCTCAGTATCGTAGCGGGCATCCCAATCTTCGGCAGTAACGGGTGCCTTGTGCTCCGGATGTTCGTGCGTCATGGGTTCAGAGTGACACGCGCCGGATCTTATTGCGAACGATTCCGC
>NZ_BAAAQA010000043.1:0-978 GCF_039531425.1 Kocuria atrinae | reverse complement strand
TATGGGGTCGGTGGTAATTGTAGTGATTGACCCAGACCGCCACCGCGGCCCGTCGGGCGTGTTCGCTGGTGTAGGTGCGGGTGTAGAGCACCTCATCGACCAGTAGCCGGTTGTAGCGTTCGACCTTCCCGTTGTGCCGCGGCGTGTAGGCACGGATCCGCTGGTGGCGGGAGGCCAGGGCTTTCACGGTGCGGGTGAAGTCCCGGGCTCGGTAGTTGGCCCCGTTATCCGTCACGACCCGGTGGATCCTGTGGATCCCGTGGGCGGCGAAGAAGGTTCTGGCCCGGGCGAAGAACCCGATCGTGGTCACCGCTTTCTCGTCGTCGAGGGCTTCGGTGTAGGCCAGACGGGAGAAGCCGTCCACGGCCGAGTGCAGGTAGGTGTAGCCGACCCTCGCCCCCGGCCCGCGCTTGGACTTCAACGCCTGGGCGCTACCGCGGCCGTGGGTCCGCCAGCCGCCACCGTCGGGGATTTTGCCGACCTTCTTCACATCCAGGTGGACCATATGCCCGGGCCACGCAGCGCGGATCCGCGCCGGGGTCCTGCGGGCGTTCTCGCCGGCCGGGGTCAGATCACGCAGCCGGGAGATACCGAGTCGGTGCAGCCACCGGCCCACGGTGCGCAGGTGCAACTGGTGGCCGAGGCCGAGCAGGTGGTGGTGGATACGCCGGGCCGACCACTTCCGCTCCCGGCGCAGGGACTCGATCAGTTTCACGACCACTGCCGGGGTGCGCTGCTGGCTGCGCCGCGGAATCGAGGGGCGGTCAACCAGACCTGCCTCGCCGGCCGCGAGGTAGCGGGCCACCCAGGTGGCCACCGTGGGCCGGCTGACGCGGAACTCGGCGGCCACGTGGGCCTTGGGGATCCCGTCCTCGATGTGGCGCAATACCATGCGCAGCCGGCCGGTCGGTGTCAGGGGTGCGTTAACGTGGGTCATGAACGGGCTCTTTCGTGCGGATGTTTGTGTAGGAACTTCCA
>NZ_BAAAQA010000042.1:0-580 GCF_039531425.1 Kocuria atrinae | reverse complement strand
ACAGTGCCTGATGGGTAGTTTAACTGGGGCGGTTGCCTCCTAAAGAGTAACGGAGGCGCCCAAAGGTTCCCTCAGCCTGGTCGGCAATCAGGTGTTGAGTGTAAGTGCACAAGGGAGCTTGACTGTGAGAGTGACAGCTCGAGCAGGGACGAAAGTCGGGACTAGTGATCCGGCGGTACATTGTGGAATGGCCGTCGCTCAACGGATAAAAGGTACCTCGGGGATAACAGGCTGATCTTGCCCAAGAGTCCATATCGACGGCATGGTTTGGCACCTCGATGTCGGCTCGTCGCATCCTGGGGCTGGAGTTGGTCCCAAGGGTTGGGCTGTTCGCCCATTAAAGCGGTACGCGAGCTGGGTTCAGAACGTCGTGAGACAGTTCGGTCCCTATCCGCTGCGTGCGTTGGAAATTTGTGGAGGTCTGTCCTTAGTACGAGAGGACCGGGACGGACGAACCTCTGGTATGTCAGTTGTTCCGCCAGGAGCATGGCTGATTAGCTACGTTCGGAAGAGATAACCGCTGAAAGCATCTAAGCGGGAAGCTTGCTCCGAGATGAGATTTCCTAGCCCTCTTGTGGGG
>NZ_BAAAQA010000041.1:0-1041 GCF_039531425.1 Kocuria atrinae | reverse complement strand
GGCGAGACCCCAATGGGGGTGAACATGCGCAATGGGACCCGGACAAAGACGGTGCTCACCGAGATCGGGCCGGTGGAGATCGAGGTTCCTCGGGATCGTGACGGGTCGTTCGAGCCGGTGATCGTGCCCAAGCGCAAGCGCCGGCTGGACGGGATCGATCAGATCGTGCTGTCGCTGACCGCGCGCGGGCTGACGACCGGGGAGATCGCCGCTCACTTCGACGAGGTCTATGGGGCGAAGGTCTCCAAGGACACGATCAGCCAGATTACCGAGAAGGTCACCGGGGAACTCGCGGAGTGGGCTTCCCGCCCGCTGGATGCGATCTATCCGGTGATCTTCGTCGACGCGATCGTGGTGAAGGTTCGTGACGGGCAGGTCCGCAACACCCCGTTCTACGTCGTCATGGGCGTCACGACGAACGGGGAACGCGACATCCTGGGTATCTGGGCCGGCGACGGCGCGGAAGGGGCGAGGTTCTGGCTGCAGGTGTTCAGCGAGCTGAAGAACCGCGGGGTCGAGGACGTGCTGATCGCGGTGTGCGACGGCCTCAAGGGGTTGCCGGAAGCGATCAACACCACCTGGGAGCAGGCGGTCGTGCAGCAGTGCATCGTGCACCTGATCCGCAACTCGTTCCGTTATGCCGGCCGGCAGCACCGGGATGCGATCGTCCGTTCGCTCAAGCCCGTTTACACGGCCCCGTCCGAGCAGGCGGCGAAGGACAGGTTCGAGGAGTTCGCCGCCGAGTGGGGTGAGCGGTATCCAGCGATCGTGCAGCTCTGGCGCAACTCCTGGGCGGAGTTCGTGCCGTTCCTCGAATACGACGTCGAGATCCGTCAAGTGATCTGCACGACCAACGCGATCGAGTCGATCAACGCGAGATACCGGCGGGCCGTCCGAGCCCGCGGACACTTCCCGAACGAGCAAGCGGCGTTGAAGTGCTTGTACCTGGTGACACGCTCGCTTGACCCCACCGGCGGCGGGAGGGCACGCTGGATGATGAGGTGGAAGCCCGCGCTGAACGCGTTCGCGATCACCTTCGCC
>NZ_BAAAQA010000040.1:0-891 GCF_039531425.1 Kocuria atrinae | reverse complement strand
GCTGCGGACGTGGGTGAAGAAGGCTGAGATCGATGAAGGACTCAGACCGGGAACCACCTCGGACGACGCAGCCCGGATGGCCGAACTCGAGAGGGAGGTCCGCGAGCTGCGGCGGGCGAATACGATCCTGCGGCAGGCATCGGCTTTCTTCGCGGCGGAGCTCGACCGCCCCTCCCGGTGATGTGCGCGTTCATCGACGCGCACCGGGACGAGCACGGGGTCGAGCCGATCTGCAGGATCTTGCAGATCGCCCCGAGCAGCTACTACGCCCACCGCACCCGCGAGCCTTCAGCCAGGCAGCAGCGGGACGAGCAGCTGACGCAGGAGATCACACAGGTGCATGAGGAGAACTACGGCGTCTACGGGGCGCGGAAGGTTCATGCCGAGCTGCGCAGGCAGGGCCACGAGGTGGCCCGGTGCACCGTCGAGCGGCTGATGCGAAAGGCGGGACTCCGCGGCGTTAGCCGAGCGAAGGGGCCCCGGACGACGAAACCGGCACCGGAGACGAGTAGACCTGCGGATCTCGTCAATCGTGACTTCACGGCCGAGGCGGTCAACCAGTTGTGGGTCGCGGACATTACGTATGTGCGGACGTTCGCCGGATGGGTGTATGTCGCGTTCGTCCTGGATGTGTTCTCGCGTCGGATCGTGGGCTGGCAGGTGTCCACGAGGCTGTACACGGCGCTGGCGATCGATGCGTTGGAGATGGGGATCTGGACGCGTCGGCGTGATGGTGCTGATCTGTCTGGCCTGGTCCATCACAGCGACCGTGGAGTTCAGTATCGTGCCGTGCGTTACGCGGAGCGACTCGCGGTAGAGGATGCTGTCGCGTCGGTCGGGTCACGTGGTGACTCGTATGACAACGCGATGGCGGAGGCGCTGAACTCATTG
>NZ_BAAAQA010000039.1:0-22869 GCF_039531425.1 Kocuria atrinae | reverse complement strand
GAGGACCTCGACGTCTATCCCCAGCTACCCCGCACCACCGGCGCGCCCACACTCAACTCTGAAGAGCCGGATTACATTGGCGGATCCTCGCCGTTAGTGAGGTCGTCCAGTACTCAAGCCGAATGGTAATGCCGGGGCCAACTGAAGCCAGTACCGCACGCGCCAGCCGTTCACCTTCCACGTGAGACGCAACACGGTGCTCCACTCGTGACCGTCCAAATTTGTTGTGGAGACTGAGTCGAAGTCACGAGCAAGGCCTGCATCTGTTAAGTGAGATCTGACGGCAACGGCGATTTGTTCGTTCGCGATCTCATCAGGTCCGAAGATGGTCATGAACCCCCATATTCGTTGACCATGCGAATGGGACTGGGTTAGACACCTGCTGGAGCGTCTGAGAATTTGACGACCAGTTGCTAGTTGAGTGGTTCTAAATATCGGTAAGGGAAAAAATATCTATGACTGAATACCTATGTATGTGCGGATTAGAAACTTGAATTATTTCAGGATGCACAAACGTCAAATAATTTTCGAGTCTCTAGTAGATAGGGATTTCAATTGGAAGTTGAAGTGTATTAGCTACTGGTGTATATAGATCCACATTGGTGGCAGCGGTTCTGAGGGATACAATAAGAGCGTAGCGCACCGGGCGATTACTGCGAGCAGAATTCTTTGTGTTCTTCCACCAGCCGCCGACTGGGTATATAGCTATCTTTCCGGTGTCGGCGAGTTCTGCGCCCGATGTTTCCCAAAGGTCTTGATGTAAGGAACCGCTCAGCCGTTGGTTGGCACCGACGAGCCAAGACACCTGCCCGGTTCCGGGCCTGCCGTCAGACTCTTCAGAGCGGGCTTCGTAATTAACGCGCTGTATAAATTGCGACTGGGACTCAAGGGGATCTTGCAACTCGAATCGTAGGCCGTGCGACGCGTACTTATATCGCTGTCGCCAACCCCGCCGGGACGCGGTGGGTTCAATGAAATATGAGAGCGTAACGCGCAAGCTCACTGGGGTCGAGCCGAGATTCTGAAGCACCTCGCGTGGCCATGGAAGGTCGTGTAATCGGAACGAGGGAACTTTAAAGTCCTTTCCCTCGAATGGGACGAACTCGTCTTGAACCACGAGCGTGACGGAGCGATTAGAGGAATAGAGAACGCTCTCCTCAGTAGGTACGCCCCAGCCGTAGCGGCGCAGAAGCAACTGCTGGGCCTTG
This sequence comes from Kocuria atrinae, assembly GCF_039531425.1. Classification (NCBI taxonomy): domain Bacteria; kingdom Bacillati; phylum Actinomycetota; class Actinomycetes; order Micrococcales; family Micrococcaceae; genus Kocuria; species Kocuria atrinae. The sequence goes on along the minus strand of NZ_BAAAQA010000039.1, from coordinate 21,661 downwards.
AGCCCCTTGCGATGAGCCTGGTCTATTTCCCGACGCATCGCTGGCGTCCACTCGGCGGCGTGTGTGAGTAGTGCACGTACGGTCTCAGGCCAGTATTCGGGGTAGATGGCCATTACAAGTGCAGCAAGGCGAGCGGCCTGAGCGGTAGCAGCGCTAGTTGCGTTGGCGGATGCCAATGACTGATCGTTGGCGTGTCCAGTGGTCCGTAGAGACAGAGCAGGGTGGCTGGGCTCAAACATGGAAGCGCCGTCATGAAGTACGTTACCGCCTTCCAGGACAATGTCGGGCTTTATAGGCCACGGTTTATTCCCGAAAAGTAGCGAAGTTCGACTATGAGGCGAAAGGTCACCGCCTTGCGCTAAGGCCGACCAGCCTGTGTACGCCGGGTCGGTTGGCGTGGCTTCCAAGTTGGTGTACGCACCGACAGTGAGTGCGTTCCATGCCTGCCCGGGATCCTGAATAGCCGATGTGTCGGACACCTTGAGATGGTCAGTATCATATTGATCAGAGACGTTGCCAGCAGAGACGACGAGGAGCCTGGCCGAATCGTTGTCCGGCGGAGCAAGCAGACGAAGTTCGTCGCGATCGCTGACTACGTTTGCGCCGACAGCCAACGCATCGACGGTCGCTGACCATAGAGTGGGCTGTCCGGGATTCTCTTGACTGTCAGTGGTGGTGCTGACTGGCATACAGAATACGCGACGCCGCGCCATGGAAATCTCTGGGATCGATACAGCTTGCGCAGTCACGTCGCCATATGCTCGGGGGTGGTGTGGCTTTTCCCGTTCTGTTGGAATGATCCGTACTGATTCGAGCCGATGACGCAACGTGATGGTATTTGACCCGAGGAGGTGACGATCGACGGCATCACCCAGCAGGGCGAGTCCTGCCATTTTGGTGCCATGTCCGTCATGGTCATAACCGCTCATGCCGAGGACAGTGTGGAGGTCCTGCGGTGCTAGAGAGTTCCTGAGGAGGATGTGGTCCCTTGCAACCCCGGTGTCGAGATGACAGATAGCGGGCTGAGAATTGTCGGCAGGCACCAAACGCTCGGCGAGATCCTCTACGAATTCAATCTGTTCATTGGAAGTGAGATCTTCAATCGAGTCGACAAACTCGGGGCGTCGAATTTCAGCAATTGGAACCGCAGTGAATGGCAGAATTTCAAGTTGAGACCATGTCGCTTCGACCCACATAACATCGCGGTCTATAAGGCGGAGACGGCGCTGTGAGACGGTTAGTCCCCACGAATCGGCAAAACGTTGCAGCAGGTCCGGCCCGTCGACCTTTGGGCTCAGCCAAATTTCCCACCATATTTTCGTGCCTCGAGGAGGGGTGCCGTCGGATTGCCACAGATCGGTCAATACTGTGGCGCGGATATGAGCGATGTTGGCAACGAGTTCGTTGTTCTGAGGTTTGCCCGTCCGTGACTCTTTTGAGAGATAGTCCTCGAAAAGCTGGATGAAATGCCGACGATAGTCGTCGTTGACCCAGACAGTTGCACGTTCAGGGGTTCCTGCAGCTGGGTCCGCAGGGAGTACTGAGAGCAATAGCCACTTTGGTTGTTTCTGGTTGGGGTCGCGATGCCCTGTGAACTGCTGGAGAGAATCAACTCTTAGAGGGAAAGCGGGGTCGTCACCCTCCAGGGTAATTATGGTGCCTAAAGCGTGCAGCTCTGACTCTGTGAGTTGGTCTTCTCTCACCTCATCGAAATCGGTGAACGCCGAGCGTATCTCTGTAAGACGACTATTGCCATGGCCCAAGCGGTTCTCGACAGGCCGGATCTTTTGGTTTCCCCTACCAGGGCGGCGGAATTCTTTGTCAACTGCTCTGTCCTCGACAAGAAAATGACTGAGGTGTCCTTGTCTATCTCCCAAGACTTGCCGCCTGACGCGACATGAGTGCATCGCGAATGTCGTCCAGAGTCACACCCGGACTGCCAGCAAGGATGGCGCTTTTGGCTGCAGACTCAGCAGCTCGGACCAGGTCTGCGTGAGAAAGGCCGAACATTTCATCTTCGAGAGACATCCAGCGCACCCCTTTAGCAAGTGATCCGAGCCTTCCTCGCATTACCGCTGCTGCCTGCTGCGTGTCCGGCAACGAGTAATTGAGAACCATGTCAAAACGGCGGAACAAGGCTTTGTCCAGGATTGAACGGTGGTTTGTTGCGGCGACGACTAGGCTCTCAGCTGAACTATTCTCCAGAAATACCAAGAAAGAGTTGAGTATGCGTCGTGCTTCTCCAACATCATTCCCTGAGCGATCACCGCCAAGTGCGTCAAACTCGTCGAATAAATAGACACCACGCTGATCCGTAACTGCCTCAAAAATCACTCGAAGTTTACTGGCGGTTTCACCCATAAACTTGCTCATTAGGCTGTCGAGTCTGATGGTCATTAGAGGCAGGGATAGCTCTTGCGCAAGAACGGCAGCGGTCATGGTTTTACCCGTTCCAGGGGGACCCTCGAAGAGGATGCGGTGGGCGGGTTCGAACCCATAATCCAGCAGTTGCTTACGTTGCCGCTGCTCGTTCAATATGCGACGAACCTGTGTAGCAAGGTCATCGGGGAGCACGAGTTCTTTGAGACCGACCACGGGATGGGAAGCGATCACCAGGTCAGAGAGATCACCTCGCGGCTGAGCAATAGAGGTGACCTTTTGTGGCCGCTCGACCCGGGAGTTATCAACTGCTGCCTTGAGGTCTGTCGCAAGGTTGTGATGGCCGCGCCGCGCCGCCTGCGCTGCGACTTGGAGCGCAACAGAGTAGAACGCGTCGTCATCACCACTTCCGTGACTACGAACGAGCGCCTTGAAGTGCTCACCAGAGCCTGCCATCATCCACCTCCCGTCATTTGCAGAACTTGATCCCAGTCTAGGGCGAAAATCCGTCGCAGGATTGGTTGTTCGTGGATGAGTCGGAACCGCCGGTCCCGGTATTTATGGCTACTCTGTAGGCAGGCCGTACATGCCTTGGTGGGAACCTGAACGGGATAAGTTCAGCAGGACTAACTCTTCAGAGACGGTCTCCGCGCAGGCCATCAAGAATCGGAGGAAGACCGCGGTCCGAGTTCTTGCGCTTGATCCCCAGTGCTTTCCAGCCACCTTCACGGCGAGCGGGGCGAGTGATCGGGAATGACGGCTCGGGTGCGTCCAGCGGGACAATCCGGCCAACGGGTGTCCCTCTATGCGTCAGAATGAAAGAGTGCCCTTCACCCACTTGGCTGAGCACACGACCAGACTCGTTATGGAGCTGGCGTAGCGAGACGCTCTCGACTGGAGGTTCCACAGCACTCATGAACCAAACGTAAGGCAGGTCCCGTACGAGGTCCAGGGGCTACTCCGGAGCGCTCAAACGCTGCTCGGTCGCCTACTGCCTCAATCCTCCCGCAGCTCATACGCCGCGGTGCGCTGCTGCACCCGACGCAACCGATCGACGTCGAACTTCCGCCCCGGTCGAAGCCGTAGATCCCGTTCCTCTCCTGGAACACATCGGTGAGCTGGGCGTAGCAATAGCCGAACATGGTGGGGTCATCCAGCAGCACGTTCGTCAGTCCCTCGAAGCGTTCGTAGAACTCCTCTTCCCTGCGCACGCGGTTGCCGTAGCCCCAGGAATCGGCCTGGTCCTGGACCACGGATTCCGCATCAGGTCGAGAAGCCGAAGCTTCCTCTTCGTTCCACCAAATGCCGCCGTACTCGGAGATTAAGAGCGGTTGCCCGGCATACGGCACCGAGTACTCCGGCCGCTCGTGGGGGAGCGCGATCTCACCTCCGTGATGCCGGTTCACGTGCGGGTCCCCGTGAGCCAGCCCGGCCTGCTCCGCGCGGAACGCTTCAGGATCCTGTTCGTAGGAGTGTGAGTCGTAGACATCGGTCTCGCGAACCCGGTGTGAATACCCGGAGGCGTCGATCACCGGCCGGGTCGGATCCGCCAGTCTGGTGGCCCAGAACATGGCCTGGGTGGCGTCGTCGAGCACGGTGATCCGGTCGTGGAGCACCTGGTGGGTCTCGTTGAGCGGGCACCACCCCACGATGGACGGGTGGTTCACGTCCCGCCGCACCGCCTCAACCCACTGCGCCACGACCGACGCATCCGGTTTCTGGTTGTGCCCCACGGGCCCCTGTCCGGACACACCCCAGTCCCCGAATTCTCCCCGCACCAGGTAGCCGCGCAAATCCGCATGGAACAGGAACCGCTCCTCGAAGACCTTCTGGTGCAGCCGCGCACCGTTGAAGGCGGCGGCCATGGACAGTTCGATGTCGTCGATGAGCGCCTGGTCACTCGGCGCCGTCATCAGCGACTCCGGCCAGTACCCCTGGTCCAGCACGAGCCGCTGAAACACGCGCCGCCCGTTCAAGCGGAACGAATTGCCGTCGATGCTCACCGACCGCAGGGCGGCGTAGCTACGCACCCGGTCGAGCTCCGCGCCGTGGGCCCCGGCGAGCACCGTGACCTCCACACCGTACAGTTGCGGGTCGCCCACGTCCCACAACCGCACGTCCTCCTCGGCAATGCGGACGACTGCGCTAGGGGCCAGATCGAAGCCCGTGCTCACCGATTCCTGGGCAACCCCACGACCATCCGGATCCGAGATGCGAACCCGCAGCACGCCGTCGGGAAGGTTGCGGGACAGCGGCGCCAGGATGGTCAGCGTACGAGCCGCCACGTTGGGTGTGATCTACAGCAGCTCCACGGAATCCGGCGGGACGGCTTCGAGCCAGACCGTCTGCCATATGCCGGCGGTGCGCGTGTAGTGGCAGTGGGTGTTCGCGAACCATGTGGCTTGCTTGCCGCGGGCCTGAACGTCGTGGTGCAGGTCGCGGGCGCGCACGGTGACCTCGACGTCCTGCCCCGGACCTGCCACGCCGGAGAGGTCCGCACTGAACGGGGTGAAGCCCCCGCGGTGACGAGCAACCTCCACCCCGTCGGCCCACACGGTGGCGTCGTAGTCCACGGCACCGAAGTGTAATACCGGATGCAGCCCATTCCACGCGGCCGGGACCGTGATCACCCGGCGATACCAGACGGCCTCCAGGAAATCGGTGTCCCCGATCCCGGACAGTGCCGACTCCGGGGCGAACGGCACGGTGATCGTCCCGGTCAGCGGCCGGGTCAACAGCCCGCGGTCGATCCCGGAGTCACCGCGGTCGGTCTCGAAATCCCACTGCCCGTTGAGATTCACCCAGTGCTGTCGCACGAACTGCGGGCGCGGATGTTCCGGACGGGGAATCTCCGGTTCGGGTGAGACGGGCGGGTCGAACGTGCTGTTGGTCATGCGGGTCCTCCAAAACGCGTGGAATCCCAATTCTGAAGGACACTCCAGCACAGATCCTGAATGCTGATTCCTCGGGGAGTACCGCATCCATCGGTCTTCAGGGGCTCCCTCAACCCCCTAACCGAGGCCTAGAGTCGAATTCATGAGCACTACACAGAACACGGACATCACACTCAACAATGGCGTGGTCATGCCCGCGATTGGCTTCGGCGTTTTCCAGACCCCGCCGGAGGAGACCAAAGCTGCGGTGGCTGAGGCCTTGAAGGTCGGTTACCGGCACATCGATACGGCCGCTGCATACGGCAACGAGCGCGGCGTGGGCGAGGCGGTCGCTGAATCGGGCATCCCGCGGGATGAGATCTTCATCGAAACGAAGATCTGGATCAGCGACTTCGGCTACGACGAGACCCTGCACGCCTTCGACAAAGCCACCGGCAAGCTGGGGATCGAGACTATCGACCTGCTGATTCTGCACCAGCCGCTCACCACTGAATTCGACCGCACGATCCAGGCGTACAAGGCTCTCGAGAAGCTCTACGCCGACGACAAGGTGCGCGCGATCGGTGTCAGCAACTTCAGGGTGGAGGACCTCGCCGAGCTCTTCAATCAGACCGAGGTTGTTCCCGCCGTCAACCAGATCGAACTCCACCCCTACTTTCAGCAGGCGGAGGTTGTCGCGGTGGGGCGCGAGCACGGGGTGCTCCCGCAGGCATGGTCGCCGATCGGCGGTGTGGTGGATTACGGAGGCGGCGAGACCAGCCCGCTACAGGACTCCACGATCAAGAAGATCGCTGCCGCCCACGGCAAGTCACCGGCCCAGGTCATGCTGCGGTGGCACCTGCAGAAGGGCGTGCAGATCATTCCCAAGTCGGTGCGCCCAGAACGCATCGCCGAGAACTTTGATGTCTTCGACTTCACGCTGACCGACAGTGAGATCTCGGCCATCGACGCCCTGGAGAAGGGCGTTCGCGGCGGCCCCGAACCCGCCTCCATGACGCTGGAGAAGTGGGGCAAGGCGATTCCGGAGGCCTAAGAATCTACCGAAAGCGGGGCTCATCCGACATTGAATGAGCCCCGCTTTTTCGTACCTGGGGTAACGCTAGAGGTACAACGCCCGCGCCAGTCGGGTCATGAACGCGGCGTCGATCGTGAGGGTGGGATCGTCCAGACGGTCCATGACAATGTCGAACGTCAGGTCACGACGCCGCGGTAGCCGGTCCCGCTGGGCCGCCTCGAGTGCCCCCGGAATCTCCGCTGCAGCCAGACGCGTGCCGTACACCGGCGCACCGGGTTGCTGCCGCCACGAGTCAGCCAAGGAACCGGCGTCCACGGGGTCCAATCCCGAGTCGTTGACCAGGGTGAACGCGATGTCTTTCGCGCGAGCGTCGTCGGCGGCGACCGGAATGGCCAGGCGCTGGGGGTCGCCCGGTTCGCGAGGATCCTCCTCGAGAACTTGCGCGCCGATGGCGTTCCACGCCTTCACGATGGAGCGGCCCAGTTGCTCGACCACCCACTCGCTCTCGACCTGCCCGTTCTCGATGGCGTCGATGGTGTCGTCGCGTCGCGGGTAGTAGTTGGAGGTGTCGATCACCGCCGTTTCCGCGGGCAGTGCCTGGATGAGCGGCGCGAGGTTCGGCATGGCGTTGAGCGGGATGGACAGGATGAGCGCGTCCACATCGGCCGCGGCCTCTTCTGCCGTGACTGCCTGTGCTCCGGTGCTCAACAGGTCCTTGTCCAGAGTTTCCGGGCCGCGAGAATTAGCGACCTTGACGTCATGCCCCTTGGTGGGCAGTCGCTTGGCGAGTGTGGAGCCGATGCTGCCGACCCCGATCAGTCCAATCTTCATGGGTTTTCTCCTAGTGCTGGTATGGCCAAGGTGGCGCGCAGACATCCTGGGTAGAGGTTCGCAGCGAAAACCGTGTTCCGGGTACGAACTCGAGCCGCAGATGTCAGCGCGGCCTTCGTCGTCGAGATCTGACTACAGATCAGCCGTAGATGAGGCGGTTCAGTTCGGTCAGGTAGTCCGCATCGATCGTCATGGAAGGGTCATCCGCACGGTCCATGATCACGCCGATAGCCAGGTCACGACGCGGCGGGATGCGGTCCTTTTGCGCCCTCGCGAGTGCGTCCAGGACCTGGTCTGCGGAAAGGCTCGTGCAGTACACGGGGGATCCGGGCTGCTGGCGCCAGGACTCGGCCAAGGGGCCAGCGTCCACGGCGTCGAAACCGGTGTCCTCGACAAGGGAACGGGCGATCTCACCGGTTCGAGCGTCGTCGGCGGCCACAGGAATGGCGATGCGCTCGGGATCACCCGACTCGCGTGCCTGATCCGCGAAGACGCCCGCAAGGACTGCGTTCCACGCCTTGGCGATCGTGCGCCCGCCGAACTGTTCCACGACCCACTCGCTTTCGGTCTGGCCGTTGTCGATCGCTTCGATGGCGTCGTCGCGGTGGGGGTAGTAGTTGGAGGTGTCGATCACCGCCGTGTCGTCGGGCAGTGCCTGGATGATCGGCGCCAGCTTGGGCATCGCGGCGAGCGGGATGGACAGAATGAGGGCGTCGACGTCGCTCGCGGCCTCTTCTGCCGTCACGGCCTGTGCGCCGGTGCTTAGCAGGTCCTCGTCAATGGTCTCCGGGCCTCGGGAGTTGGCGACCTTGACGTCGTGACCCTTGGCGGGCAGACGCTTGGCGAGCGTGGAGCCGATATTGCCTACACCGATGATTCCGATCTTCATGGGTGGTGTCCTCTCTGTGTGCGCTTGTGGGAGTGCAAACGGAGAGGGTTTCCGGTTTATTCCGAGCACGCAGATCCTGAGTGAGGATCTCGGGAGCGCTGAAACTTGGGATGCCTGGGTTCGCAGTCGATCGTCGTGGTTCGAGATCCGGCGTTCTCAAGCGGCAGTCTCCAAGTGGAATGAGCTATATCCCGGGTGTTGAAGTTGAGTCCCACCTGTAGTCAATGGCCTGAAGATCCTCGTCTCGCGGGTTCCACTCCCGGACTACGAAGGTCGCGTCCTGGTCATCAATTTCGCCCTCGTCGGTGAAGCGTAAACCGCTTAATATCCCAATGACACACTCGCCGGGGTGCTCTCGTGCATGATTCACTTCACCGCTCGTGACAATCACAGTAGAGCCGTTGGACTGGGTTCCCTTTGCCTCTAGGTATCTGACTTGTCCTTCTCTTCTCGCTACTGCATCAAAGGGCCCGCCGAACCGGACATCTTCGACATCCCAGCCCGTACTCCTGTAGAGAGCCTCCAACCGGTCTTGGGCCGCATCTTCTAATGCTTTACGGCGATTGGGATCTAGGATTCGTCCTTGACCATCTGTTGCATCATGGTTTTCATCGTGACTATCGGTGTCTTTGTCGGGATTTGAAATGAGCTGATCGAGGTGAGCAGTATCGGTGTAGGTGAATACCGCTCGTTCGCGACTGACACGTGTGCCGAAGAGAGCGTCGTGGACAGGGTGCCCCGGATAAAGTACGTAACCCTGCAATGCACGTTTTCGTTTCCCTTTCGTGAAGTACTTGGGGTCCACCGTTTCGATTCCGGTGATGGCAGCAACCAGCACAATCTCGCCTTGGTGGGAGAAAGTCGCGATAGATTCATCCAGAACGCGATCGCCGAGTGCCCAAACCCCTCGGTTGTACGCCCACACATCCTCCGGGTCGGCTGCAGGGAACCATCCAGCCCAGGGACGACCGTTCCATGACCATGTCGGGTCATGAAAGTCTTGCTGGACGAGTTTGAAATTGACAGCCACTTGATACCTCCTGAGGTGGAGTTAATTCTCCCTATGTGCCAATAGTAGATTGATAATCCTTGCATCTGGGATATCTATTGGGTTTACCATCATGTATGGGCTCCGATTCCGATGGCTTGGGTCAATTAATTCACTAGCTATAGCGTCTTCCCCAGGCCGTTGCATCGGGTACACCTGGAACCAACGAAAGGGGCCCACATGTTCACCGGACTCAGCGCCTTCCCGCTCACACCGCTCCACGACGATCAGGTCGACGAGAAGGCCTTCGTTGGCTTGGTTCAACGCCTCGCTGCGGCCGGCGTCGACTCCATCACCGCCCTCGGCTCCACCGGGTCCTACGCTTACCTCAGCCGCGAGGAACGCCAACGTGTCGCGAACCTGGCGGTCGAGAACGCGGGTGACGTGCCAGTTTTCGTCGGGATCGGTGCGCTGCGCACTTCCCAGGTCCTGGCCAACGCCGACGACGCCGCCCAAGCCGGCGCCTCAGCTCTCCTTCTCGCACCCATGAGCTATCAGGCCCTCACCGCCGATGACGTGTTCGAGCTGTTCCGCGCCGTCACCGAGCACACGGATCTGCCGGTCATCGTCTACGACAATCCGGGCACCACGCACTTCACGTTCACCACGGACCTCTATGCCCGTATCGCTCAGCTGCCGGGGGTCGCCTCCATCAAGATCCCCGCGCTGCCTGCCAATAGCGCGGAGGCACACAAGAAGGTTCAGGAGATCCGAAGCGCGATCCCCGAGAACGTGACCATTGGCATCTCGGGTGACCAGAGCGCCGTCGGCGGCCTGAAGGCCGGGTGCGATGTCTGGTATTCGGTGATCGGCGGAACTCTGCCGGAGCTGGCCGTAAAGCTGACTCGGTTCGCCCAGAATGGCGAGGTAAGCGAAGCCATCGAAGAATCTGTCCGCCTCACCCTGCTGTGGGAACTCAACGCGGAATTCGGAAGTCTGCGCGTGGTGGCCGCGATCGCCGAGCATCTAGGCCTCGCACCGGAAAAGTGTCTTCCCCTGCCGATCCAAGGCCTGGACGAGCAGCAGCGCGCACGTGTGAAAACGGTGATCGATCAGCTGGACCTGGCGTAAGCCCCCCATCTTGCACCCCATCTGTGATGTGCCTTACATTTGAAGGAGCCTACGGCGGGTCCGGATTCGGACTATCTACCGGGCGAGCAACCAAGAATCGCACTGATTCGGCGCTAGATCGCTCCCGGTACAGCTGAGGACGGATCTACTCCACGTCGCAGTCAGTGGCTTGTCACGAGGAGTTCAGCGCCATGAGCGAGATCCGATTAACCATCAACGGCCACGAACGCGGCTTCGCCAGCGTCAATCCCCACACCCGTTTGCTCGACTTTCTCCGAGAGCAGGGTCTGACTGGCGCCAAGGAAGGCTGTGCGGAAGGCGAATGCGGTGCCTGTGCAGTGCTGGTCGCACGGCCGGACGGCGATGATCGCACCCGCTGGACCTCCGTCAATGCCTGCCTGCCGCCCGCCGCCGCTTTCGACGGCCAAGAAGTGGTCACCGCCGAAGGCCTCGGCACGGCCCCCGGTCCCCGCGGCCCCGGTCAGCTGCACCCGGTCCAGCGGGAGATGGCCACCCGCGGCGGTTCCCAGTGCGGCTACTGTACTCCCGGATTCGTGTGCGCGATGGCCGCGGAGTACTACCGCCCCGAACGCACGCCCTCCGACGACACCCACGGCGAGAAATCCGGCACGCACGTCCAGGGGGAGGAACACGCCGCGGATCACGAATGCGGCCCCAACGGATTCGACCTGCACTCCCTGAGCGGCAACCTCTGCCGCTGCACCGGCTATCGCCCCATCCGCGACGCCGCTTACGCCCTGGGTGAGCCCGAGGAAACGGACCTGCTGCGGCGTCGGCAAGAGAAGCCCGCCCCGAAACCGAGCTACACCCGGATCGACACGGCGACCACGCGCTTCATCCGCCCCGCCACGCTCGACGAGCTCTTCGATCACCTGGAGGAGGCACCCGAAGTCCGATTGGTCGCCGGCGCCACCGATCTTGGCGTGGAGGTCAACATCCGCCACGTCCGCCCGCCGCTCGTGCTCGCCGTGGACCGCCTTGATGAGCTGCGCACCCTCAACGTCAGTGACGACCAGATCGAAATCGGTGCCGCGCTGAGCCTGTCCGAGGTCGAGCGCGGCCTGGCCGGCCGGGTGCCCCTGCTCGATCAACTCTTCCCACAATTCGCGTCCCGCCTGATCCGCAACGCGGCCACGTTCGGCGGCAACCTGGGCACCGGCTCGCCCATCGGCGACTCCGCCCCGGTGCTCCTCGCGCTCGGCACCTCCGTGGTGCTCGCCTCCAAGGGCGAGGAACGCGAGGTCCCGCTCGCCGAGTACTACACCGGCTATCGCGAAAGTGTGCGCCGCCCGGACGAAATCATCCGCGCCCTGCGCATCCCGCTGCCGCTCGCCCAGCACGCCGCGTTCTACAAGATCGCCAAGCGCCGCTTCGACGACATCTCGAGCGTCGCCGTGGCCATCGCCATCGAGGTCGACGACGCCGCCACCATCACCTCCGCGCGCATCGGCCTGGGTGGCGTGGCCGCCACCCCGATCCGTGCACGTGAGGTCGAGGAAGCCCTGATCGGCCAGCCGTGGACCCGCGAAACCGCGGTCAATGCCGCGGCTGTGATGGCCCAGCAAGGCACCCCGATCGATGACATGCGGGCCAGCTCCCGCTACCGCTCGGCCATGCTCGAACAATCCCTGCTCAAGTTCTGGGCGCAGGAACAGCCCGACCAGGCTCAGGAGGTATCCCAATGAAATCCCTCGCAGAACGCCCCGAGAACCCGGTGGTCGGCGTTGCCGTCGCCCACGAACACGGCGCCGATCACGCCACGGGCACCGCGCTCTACACCGATGACCTCATCGTCCGCCACCAGAACGTGCTCCACGCCTGGCCGCTGCAGGCCCCGCACGCCCACGCCCGTGTGACGTCCCTGGATGTCGCCCCCGCCCTCGAGGTGCCCGGCGTGGTTCGGGTGCTCACGGCGGAGGACGTGCCGGGCGTCAACGACGCTGGCATCAAGAATGACGAACCCCTGTTCCCCAGCGAAGTCATGTTCTACGGCCATTCCGTGTGCTGGGTGCTCGGCGAAAGCCTGGAGGCCGCACGCCTCGGTGCAGAGGCGGTCGAGGTCGAGTACGAACCCCTGCCGTCCCTGATCACCGTCAAGGAAGCCATTGCCGCAGACAGCTTCCAGGGCCGCCAACCCACGGTGAGCCGCGGCGACGTCGAAGCCGGCCTGGCCAGCGGAACCCACCGTTTCAGCGGCGAACTGGAGTTCGGCGGGCAGGAACACTTTTATCTGGAGACTCACGCGTCCTTTGCGTACGTGGACGAGGGTGGGCAGGTGTTCGTCCAGTGCAGCACCCAGCACCCGAGCGAAACGCAGGAAATCGTGGCGCACGTCCTGGGTCTGGACAACCACGAGGTCACGGTGCAGTGCTTGCGCATGGGCGGTGGCTTTGGCGGTAAGGAAATGCAGCCGCACGGGTTCGCCGCGATCGCAGCACTCGGCGCGACCCTGACCGGGCGACCGGTTCGACTGCGCCTGACCCGAAACCAGGACATCACCATCTCCGGCAAGCGCCACCCGTACCTCGCGGAATGGGACGTGGCCTTCGACGACGACGGCCGCCTCCAAGCACTGCGCGCCACCGTCACTAGCGACGGCGGGTGGAGCCTGGATCTCTCGGAGCCGGTGATGCAGCGGACGCTGTGCCACATCGACAACTCCTATTGGATCCCTAACGTGGAGGTCAGCGGTCGGATCGCGAAGACCAACAAGACCTCGCAGACCGCCTTCCGTGGGTTCGGCGGGCCGCAGGGCATGTTGGTCATCGAGGACATCCTGGGTCGCTGTGCACCGCTGCTCGGCCTGGATCCCACGGAACTGCGCGCCCGTAACCTCTACGTCTCGGGGCAGAGCACTCCCTACGGTCAGCCGGTGCGCCACGCGGAGCGTCTGGCCGAGATCTGGCGACAGGTGCACCAGCGCGCGGACGTGCGAGAGCGGCGTGCCGAGATCGAGGAATTCAACGCGACCCACCCCGATACCCGCCGCGCGCTCGCGGTGACCCCGGTGAAGTTCGGCATCTCGTTCAACCTCACGGCGTTCAACCAAGCCGGTGCACTGGTGCACGTCTACAAGGACGGCTCCGTGCTCATCAACCACGGCGGCACGGAGATGGGCCAGGGGCTGCACACCAAGATGCGGCAGGTCGCGGCCACCGCACTGGGCGTGCCGCTGGAGACCGTGCGGTTGGCGCCCACGCGCACGGACAAGGTGCCCAACTCCTCCGCCACGGCGGCCAGTTCCGGCGCGGACCTCAACGGTGGGGCGGTCAAGAACGCATGCGAGCAGATCCGCGATCGGCTGGCCGAGGTTGCCGCCCGCAAGTTCAACATCCATCCCGACGACGTGCGGTTCGTCAACGGGAAGGTCACCGGCATTGGTTTTCACGACCGGGAGATGCCCTTCGCGGAGCTCGTGCACGACGCGTATTTTCAGCGGATCTCCCTGTGGGCCGCCGGTTACTACCGCACCGAAGGGCTGCACTGGGATGCGGACCGCATGCAGGGCGAGCCGTTCAAGTACTTCTCCTACGGCGCTTCGGTGACCGAGGTCGAGGTGGACGGGTTCACGGGCGCGTACCGGATGTTGCGCACGGACATCGTGCACGACGTGGGCGACAGCCTGTCCCCGCTCATCGACATCGGGCAGATCGAGGGCGGCTTCGTGCAGGGTGCCGGTTGGCTCACCCTGGAGGAGGTGCGCTGGGACGAATCCGACGGTCCCTCTCGAGGCCGTCTGACGACCCAGGCCGCGAGCACGTACAAGCTGCCGAGTTTCTCCGAGATGCCCGAAGAGTTCAACGTGCACCTGTTCGAGAAGGCGACCGAGAGTGGTGTCGTGTACGGCTCCAAGGCCGTGGGCGAGCCCCCGTTGATGCTGGCGTTCAGCGTGCGCGAGGCGTTGCGGCAGGCAGCGGCGGCGTTCGGGCCGGAGGGGCTCAGTGTCGAGCTCGCCAGCCCGGCCACGCCCGAGGCCGTGTTCTGGGCAGTTCAGGACGCACGGCGGGCGCTCGCGGACGACCGCGCTGCCGGGACCGGGTCTTCGGGCCTGGACCGGGCGGCGTCGGCGAACGGGGCCGGGTCGGCTGGGGATGCGGCATCGGCGAAGGCTGCCGGTGAGTCTCCGGACGCCACCGCGGCGGCCACGCGCTGACAGCCGCCCATCTGACGTAAATGACTGACATGGACTGGTTGGATGCCCTGCAGCGCCTGCGCGGGGAGGGGGCCGGGGGTGTGCTCGTCACCGTGACCGAGGTGCGCGGGCACGCCCCCAGGGCACCCGGAGCCAAGATGGTCGTGGGCGAGTCGCAGACCTGGGACACCGTGGGTGGCGGGAACCTTGAGGCGACCGTGATCGAGCGGTCGCGCGAGTTGCTTCGCTCGGGGGCTGCCGAGCCCGAGAGCATGACCTTCTCACTCAATGAGCACGCCACCGTTGAGCACGGCCGACAGTGCTGCGGCGGCGTGGTCAGAGTGCTGCTCGAGCCGCAGCGTGCGCGGCCATCCGTCGCGGTCTTTGGAGTGGGGCACGTGGGTTACGAGCTGGCTCGAGTGCTGTCCCGCTTCCCGCTTCAACTGCACCTGGTGGACAGTCGGGCCGACCAGCTGGACCCCGACCGGTTCGCCGACGTCACCAACGGCACCGCGCAGGTCCACCTCCAGCACAGCCCCGTGCCTGAATCCACGCTCGCCGAGCTGCCGGCCGGCTCGCATGTCCTGATCATGAGTCACGACCATTCAGAGGATTTCATCCTGTGCGACGCCGCTCTGCGCCGGGGCGATCTGGGCACGGTGGGGCTGATCGGGTCCTCCGCCAAATGGTCGCGTTTCCGCAAGCGGTTGCGCGACGAAGGTCACGACGACGCCGCGATCAACCAGATCTCGTGTCCCATCGGCGTGCCGGAGATCCCCGGTAAGGAGCCAGCGGCCATCGCGGTGAGCGTTGCGGCGGATCTGCTGCGGGTGTTTGAGGGAGCCCGGGCGACTGGTTCGTAAGGTGACCTTGACATATGCGGCATTGGGCATGCGGATAATGCGGTGGGAGGGCGTTCGCTGGGCCTCGCGTAGATGAGGTATGGGGCGCCGGGGGAGAGCGGCGTCGTCGTCAGAAAAGTGGCGTGGAGGTGACGCTGAAACCCGAGCCTCGTTTGGGGCTGCCACTGGACGGGAACGTGGTGGCGTTGAGATAGATGACACTAGTTCCATAACCCTGCACGGTGACGGAGCGGTACAGGGAGACGCCCGTGACGTGGGTGGAGCTGGTGCGAGTGGATCCGGCTAGATCGTAGGGCGACAGGCCAGTTGTGCCACATACCTGAGTCCCGTTCAGCCCACTTTGACAGGTTCCATCCGTGCGCCCCACGGTCCCGTTCGCGGGAACTCTACTGCCGTTGGTTCCGTTGTAGGTGTTGCCGTTGGAGAGTCTGAACCGTGATGTGCCACCGCTGTTGTTGGAGCTAATGGAACCGGAGGTGACGCCGCAGGCGGCGGCGTCCGCGCTGATCTTGAAACCGAAGTCCAGGTAGACCAGCCTGTTCAGGACTCCGCCCTGGACCTCGGACGTGACGTTGATGTACGTGACCTCGAAAGCGGCTGCGGGCAGGGGCTGTCCGCGGACAAAACGTTGGCACTGCGGGGATGCAGCAATGGCCGGGGCAGCGGCGGATGCGATAACCACGGGAGCAGCCCAGACGGTGCCTTTGGCGAGTGTTCGGCGGGAGATCGTCATGGGGGACTTTCACAGATAGAAGTCATTCCATGTAAACACATAAACGTTGCTTGATACACCCGGGTGGGGAATGCGACAAGGCGCAATTCTCTCCGCACCGCTTCCTGGACCTGCCGATCCGCTCCCTTGATCTTGTTGGTCAAGCCTCCGGGCTCAGGCCTTCAAACGATCCCGGTAACCCCGGAAACGCGCGGGAATCTGGTCCTCCCGTAGGTCGAGAACCGCTTGCTCGGAGCCGAGGCGTGCGGCCGCTTCGTAGTACCAGCACTTGTACTCGACGATCTCCAGGGTGTGTTGGAGCTGTTCCATTTGTTCGATCACCGAGGTCCGGCAGTTCTGGAGCAGCTCCTGGCGCTGCTTGAGCGTCACATCGCCTTGCTGGTACCACTGCATGAATTGGCGGATCTCACTGATGTGAAGCCCGGACTGCTTCAAACAATCGATGATTTTGAGGGCCTCGAGGTCCTTGTCCTCAAACACTCGTCGCCCGCCGGCGCCGCGGGAGAGCTCCGGGAGCAGCCCCTCTTTGTCGTAATAACGCATGGTCGAGGCCGGAACACCCAGAAGTTCTGCGGTCTCTCCGATGGTGTAGGTCATGGCGTCTCCAAAAACTTTTGCCGGGTCCTTGACTTGAAGTGAACTTCAACTGCGACCATCAAACCACTGACCAAGATTTTGAGGAGAGCACCATGCGCGGAGTAGTACTGCACGGACCGGGCGACGTCCGGGTGGAAGAACGCGAAGATCCCACCATCCAGGAACCCACGGACGCGGTCATCAAGATCGTCGCCGCGTGCGTATGCGGTTCCGACTTGTGGCCCTACCGCGGCGCGGACCCGGCCGAGAACCAACTCATGGGTCACGAGTACGTGGGCGTGGTCGAGCAGATCGGTGACGACGTCAAGACCGTGAAGCCCGGTGATTTCGTAGTCGGCTCGTTCGTCATCTCGGACAACACGTGCCCCATCTGCACCAACGGGTATCAGTCCCGCTGCGTCAACGGTATTTTCGTCGATGGCCAGATTGGGACCCAGGCCGAGTACGCGCGCATTCCCTACGCCGACGGCACTCTGGTCGCCACCCCCGGCCAGCCCGACGACGATCTGATCCCCTCACTGCTCGCAGCCTCCGACGTGCTGGGAACCGGATGGTTCGGAGCTGTGGCAGCCGAGGTGGGACCGGGCAAGTCTGTTGCGGTAGTCGGGGACGGCGCCGTCGGCCTCATGGGAGTGCTGGCCGCCAAGCAACTGGGAGCGGAGAAAATCATCGCGATGAGTCGCCACGAGTCCCGCCAGAAGCTCGCCAAGGAATTCGGGGCCACGGACATCGTGGAGGAGCGTGGCGAGGCCGGCGTCGAGAAAATCAAGGAGCTCACCGACGGGCTGGGCGCGGACAGCGTGATCGAGGCTGTGGGCACCCAGGAATCCATGATGCAGGCTGTCCAGTCGACCCGGCCCGGCGGGCATGTGGGCTACGTGGGCGTCTCGCACGACGTCTTGCTCAACGGCCTGGAACTGTTCTTCGGGCTGGTGCACCTGCACGGCGGGCCCGCGCCGGTGCGGCGGTTCCTGCCCGAGTTGATCCAGCTGATCTGGGATCGCAAGATCGAACCGGGCAAGGTCTTTGACCTCGAACTTCCGCTCGACCGTGCCGCCGAGGGGTACCAGGCCATGGACGAACGTAAGGCCATCAAGGTGCTGCTCAAGCCCTGACGTTCAGGAGACGAATCATGGAACTCGACGATCTGCTCGACGCACTCAACGCCGGCGAAACTATTACCGGCGGCTCGCCATTGCACGCCGTGATGCACCGGGCCAGCCAGGACGCGCTGCGCGTGACCGCGGAACTCAATGGCAGCTACCACGAACCCACGCGCGTGCTCGAGCTGCTGGCGCAGTTGATTGGCAAGCCGGTACACGAATCGGTGGCGCTGTTCCCGCCGTTCTACAGCGATTTCGGCAAGAACATCACGCTGGGGGAGCGGATATTCATCAACTCCGGCTGCAAGTTCCAGGATCAGGGCGGGGTGACCATCGGCGACGATTCGCTGATCGGCCACAACGCCCTGCTGGCGACCCTCAACCACGACATGGATCCCGCCCGCCGCGCGGACATGCACCCCGCGCCCATCGTGATCGGCAAGCGGGTGTGGCTGGGCTCAAACGTCACGGTGCTGCCCGGCGTCACGATCGGCGACGGCGCTGTGGTCGCCGCTGCCTCCGTGGTCACCAAGGACGTCCCCGCCAATTCCGTGGTGGTTGGTTCCCCGGCCAAGGTGGTGCGCTCGGTTTTGTCGGAGGATTGAGTGCGCTGCGGGTCAGCGGCTCGTAGGGTGGGACTATGGCTGACGCGAAGACGACCAGTACGAAAAACATGTGGATTCAGGCGATTGTCGGCGGGGCATTCACCCTCGTCCCAGCGCGGAAGTACCCCGCGTGGGTGCGTCACACGTTGACCTGGGGATCCGCGGCGGGGATCTTCACCTTGATGGCGGTTCCGGGTGTCGCATTGAAACTCCAGGAAGTGGCGACGAGTAAGACCGGTTCCGACAAGGCTGCTGCCCTCGAGGACGTCGGCACCGAGACAGTGGAAGTCCACAGTGACGGCGTCGAGAATGCCGACGCCGTTCGAGCCGACGCGGGAAAGGTTGACGCCTCGAAGCCGGACTTCGAGAAGTTGGACAGCAACCCGGCGATGCGGATTGGTCTTGCCGCGGCGGTGGCGGCATGCACCTATGGCGTGTTCCGGTTCTCGTTCTGGTTCGACGGAGCTGCCGAGCGTGGGCTGCGTAAACTGCACGTTCCCTATCCCCGGGTGGTCATGGGTGTCGGAACCGCAGCGCTTTATGTGGCTACGGAAGAGTTCGATCGTCGATACGAGGGCCGTGAGGCCGAGTCGCCGGATTCTGATGCACGTTAGGACCTTCACCGGCCGCACGGACCCTAAGCCTGCACCCTGGTCGACGTTAGGACCACAGTTGATCTGATCGCTGCATCCTGGTCGACGTTAGAGCCTTCATCGCGGCATACGTGCATCGTGATCGACGTAAAGACCCACCTCGCCGAGCGGCCTGCACCGTGGTCGACGCACCGACCTCAGGAATCGAATTCTGAGGCTCTACCGTCAACCAGTTTGCAGCGGCTCGGCTGTGAGGGTCGCAACGTCGATCCGATTGCGGGTCCGTTGCGCGGGTGAAGGGGATACTGGCTCAATGAGTGAATGGGGTGCAGTTCTGGACGCTGTTCAGCTGACGTTGAGCGGCGACAAAGAGCTGGGTGAACAAACGCTGCGGAGGTGCTGGTCTCAGACCATGCCGTCCGATCACGCGCAACGATGCGTCATTGCTCATTACCTGGCTGACCTGCAATCCGATGTCGCCACAGAGGTGGAGTGGGATGAGCGCGCTCTTGCTGAATTCGATGATGTTTCTGATACCGATCTCGCCCCGATCGGTGTTCCCAACGCCAAGGGATTCGCGCCGAGCCTGCACTTGAACGTGGGGGACGGTTACTTGCGGATGGGGCGGCTGGACGACGCTCGAAAACATCTCGAAGAAGGAGAATCAGCGCTGCTGGATGTGGAGCGTGATGGATATCTTCAGTTCATCGGACAGGGTCTCCAACGACTGCGCCAACGATTGGAGGAGCACGCATGATCGATGCCGAGACCGGTTGGTATTTCGTCCACATCAGTGTGAAGGTCGCGATCTTCGACGGCACCAAGACACTCCTCGCGTTCAACTCCCGCGATGAGTGGGAACTCGTCGGCGGGTGGCCAACCGCCGATGATGAGTCCCTGGAAGAAACCGTCCGCCGGGAGACTCTCGAAGAAACCGGACTGGTTATAGAGGAACTGCACCTTGCACATGCAACACTCTTCGAACCCGTTCCGACCAAGAAGGTTGCCCTCGTTGTTTACGCAGCAGAGGCTTCATCGACTAACCACCTAGATCTGAGCGATGAACACATCACTCTGCAGTGGTTCGAGGTTGAAGACCTCCCGTTCAATCTTCCTGAGGCATACAGGAAGAGCATTCGTCTGGGTTTCCGAACGCTTTATCCGAATCCCTAGACCCAGTTCGATCATTACGGTGCGAACCGCTCTCGGTCGAGCCACGGCTCAATGGCCAGAATCCGATCGTGCCGCCTACCGTTGGGGTATGGATCCAGTACCGTTGACCACCCTCGATCTCCCTGACCAATCGGGTCGCACCTGGCTCATCACTGGCGCGACCAGCGGGATCGGCAGGGAGCTAGCGCTCGCGGTGGCTGCGGCTGGTGGGAGGGTAGTGGCACCGGCGCGGAATCGGGAGAAAGCGGCGTCGTTAGTGGCGGCCGCTAGTGGGCGTGCGGGGAGTGTCGAGACGCCGCACATGGATCTTGCGGACCTTGCTTCCGTGCACCGATTTGCGGAATCGTTGACGACCGACATTGACGTGCTCGTGAACAATGCCGGCGCTGTTTCTCCCCGCCGACGCGAGACAGCTGATGGGTTCGAGCTGCTGCTCGGTACCAACTTCCTGGGTCCTTTCGCGCTGACCAACTTGGTGGCTGACCGGGTGCGTGAGCGAATCGTGATCACGGGGTCGGACTCGTACAAGGTGGGGCGAGTGGACCTGGATGATCCGCATTTCCGCTCACGCCGGTGGAACCCCATGAGTGCCTATGCCCAGTCCAAACTGTGCGACATGCTGTGGGCCCGGGCGCTACAGGAACGGCTCGGATCGCGCGTGCCGGTGACGCTCGCTCATCCCGGTTGGGCGGCGACAGGGATTCAGAACGTCACGGGTAGCAAACTGCTGGATCGGGCGATCGTGGCGGTCACCTCGCCGTTCTCACAGTCTGCAGAGGATGGCGCTTTGCCCCTGGCCGAGGCTGCTGTGGGAGACCATCCACCGCTGAGCTATATCGGTCCGGATGGGTTCATGAAGTGGCGGGGTAAACCGGAGGTTCAGGAGGTTTCGCGCCGCGGGCGTTCTGCCGTGGGGGCTGAAGAGGTGTGGGCGCTGGGCGTGCGTGAAACGGGTACGGATTTGGCGTGAGCCTTCCTTGCTGAACATTCCAGTCCCGAAAAATGCCTCATGAGGCCTCTGAAATGCACTTTTGCGGACTGGGATGTTGGAGACGGTATCCACCCGGAAGATCTGAGACATCCCCAGGCCACCGGTAAGATTTGAGGCACTCCCGAGCCGCTTTAGGGCGGCGGAAGTGGCTCCGGAGTGACTGGAATCTCCACTTTGAGGTGTACCTCAAGTTGCCTTGCCGGGGAGCCTTTGGGTACTGCGATAGTTACATCCAGATGTAACTATCGCAGTACTGTTCTGGGCAATCGTCAGAGGTCCATTGCGGCGAAGACTTCATCGGCGAAGGAGTCATTGTGGTGCCGCGCCAGAACTGACGACCCTTTGCGGAGCTGTCCCATGGCCAACTGGCGGGCGGCCTGCAAGACCTCGGGAATGTTGAGGATCAAGGGAGTGACGTCGGTGCCGGCAGCGAAGATTTGGTGAACTGGCCCGGCAAGATCGGTAAGAGGTCGAGACCGCGGTTACCTGAGCCACCTCTTGTGGGATTTCTGGCATCACAGCCGTATTGATGAAGGTGTATGGCTCCCAAATGTTTTCGTCTTCCCAGTACTGTTCGCCCATGACCAGGACTTCCACGTTCCGGATGCTCAAAGTCATGAGTCGCCGGTTGGTTTTGTGTTTAGCAGTACTAGGTGTAAGAGGGCGTGACGTTGTTGACACGGTCCGGGGTGCGCGAGGCCGGGGGCTGGTCGCCGCAGGCGG
>NZ_BAAAQA010000038.1:0-13655 GCF_039531425.1 Kocuria atrinae | reverse complement strand
CTGTGACGAGGAGCCCGTTCCTCATCTCATCGACGCACCCGCGCCAAGAACCTCATGACCCACAACAGCTAGGGGTCTGTCCTCCGCATGGTAGCCATTGGTGGAGAGCCACTCCTGTGCGGCATCGGCCGGGCTGACCTGGTCCTCGCCGCCGACCCGGCGGTTCAGCTCGACCAGGTCCTCCGTGGTGAGCTTGCCGGACAGCTCGTTCAGGGCGTCCACCGCCTCCTGGGGCAGCCGGTCCGCCGCGGCCAGCGGCAGGACCTGCTGGGCGATGAAGTTGTTCTCCGGGTCCTCCAGCACCACGAGGTCGTTCTCGGCGATCGCCGGGGTGGTCGTGAAGATGTCGGCGACGTCCACGTCGCCGTCGAGGAGGGCCTGGACGGTGAGCGGGCCGCCGCCGTCGTTGATCGGCTCGAAGGATTCGGGCACGCAGCCGTACTTCTCCTCCAGGCCGTCGAGGCCGTAGGCGCGCTCGGCGAACTCGGGCGGACCCGCGATCACCAGCTCCCCGCACACCTCCGCCAGGTCCGCGATGCTCGTGAGCCCGTACTGCTCCGCGGTCCCGGAGGTGACCACCATGGCGTCCTTGTTCTCCGCCGCGGCGCAGTCGATCCAGCAAGGCTGGGGTCGTGGTGGCACCGTGGGGTGCAGTTCCAGCCGGCCCGTAGGGAACGGCCGGGCTCACTGCTCCGAGGGGTGCGCCGGCTCCTCCCCGGGAGCGGACTCGACGTGCTCGGGGGCGGCGTCCACGTCCCGGACCGTGTGCCCGCCGAACTGGTTGCGCATCGCCGCGATCATCTTCATCGCCGGGGCCTCATCCTGCCGGGAGGCGAAGCGGGCGAACAGGGCGTTGGAGATGTTGGGCACCGGCACGGCGAGGTCCAGGGCGGCCTCGACCGTCCACCGGCCTTCCCCGGAGTCCTCGGCGTAGCCCTTGAGCCGGTCCAGGTGCTCGTCCTCGTTCAGGGCGTTCACTGCCAAGTCGAGCAGCCACGACTTGATTACTGATCCTTCGCGCCAGGAGTTGAACGTCTCCCGCACGGAGCGGACGTGACCGGCCGCCTCGAGCAGTTCCCAGCCCTCGGCATAGGCCTGCATAATCGCGTACTCGATGCCGTTGTGGACCATCTTCGCGAAGTGGCCCGCACCGTGCTCGCCGGCGTGGACGAAGCCGAATTCGCCCGCGGGCTTGAGGGAGTCGAAGATCGGCTGCACCTTGGCCACGGTGCTTTCGTCCCCGCCCACCATGAGAGCGTAGCCCTGGGTGATCCCCCACACACCGCCGGAGACTCCGCAGTCCAGGTACTCGATGCCCTGGTTCGCCAGTCGCTCCGCGCGGGGGCCGTCGTGAATCCACCGGGAGTTGCCGCCGTCGATGATCACGTCCCCCTTGCCGAGCACTCCGGCGAGCTCGTCGATCACGGTGTCCACCACCGTGTCCGGCACCATGATCCACACGACGCGGGGCGTGCTGTCGATTTGCTCCACCATGGCGGTGAGGTTTGCGGCGTCGGAGAGCCCGGGATCGGTGTCGAAGCCGACCACGGTGTGCCCGGCCTGGCGCAGCCGCTCGCGCATGTTGCCGCCCATCTTGCCCAGTCCTACGAGTCCCATCTGCATGGTGCGCTCCATCGTCGGTTGTGCGTCGTCCGGACGGGCATCGGTCCGGAGGGCTTCGCCGCGCAGGGGCAGTCCTTCTCCGCCAGGCGCAGCCGTCACGGGCCTGCCCGCCCCTGGGTGCTCCACACGGTCTCACGGTCCGACCCTGGGGTGCACCTGGTACTGGAGGAAACGTTCTGGTCGGCAACATGGCCGGGATGCTCTGATCAGGGTCTCGTACCGTGGCGAACGCTAGAACATGGCAGCAGGATTTCTGGAGAGGCCTACGCCGTCGTGAATCCGTTTGCCGGGCTGCCGACTCTTGTCGCAACTATTGGAATGGATCTATGCCAAGGCGATCGCATCTTTGCCGGTCGCAGTTTTGATCGTATCCCGGGAAGAAGTGGGCGGGGTCGGCTCTGTGTCAGGAGCGTACGAGGCGGCCGATGGCGTCGGAGGCTTCTTTGAGTTTGGCCTCGGCAGCGTCCTCGCCGAGTTGAGCGGCGTCCAAGACGCAGTGCTTCATGTGGTCGTCGAGCAATCCGAGTCCGACGTTGCGTAGTGCGGAGGTTAGGGCCGAGATCTGGGTGAGGATGTCGATGCAGTACTGTTCTTCGTCGACCATCCGGTGGATGCCTCGGGCTTGGCCCTCGATGCGCTTGAGGCGGGCGAGGTAGCGGTCCTTGTCGCTGATGTAGCCGTGGGTGGTGTGGCACTCGGTGTCGGTGGCCTCCGGGACAGGGGTGGTGTCCATGGTGGTGTCTTTATCTTTCTGTGGGTGTCGTAGGGGCCGGCGGCTCCGGGCCGGCTGTGGAGCTGGTCCGGAGCCGCCGGCCCAAGGAGTACTGAGTGGGGTCAGGCGGCCGCGTACCTGGCGGGGTCGGCGTCGAAGGCGGGGCCGCAACCGGGGCAGCAGAGCCAGTATCGCTGGCCCTGGTAGTCGCGGACGAGCCCTGCGGCCTCGGCGTCGGCCTTGACGACCTGGTTGCCGGGCATCACCGGGCACTCGGCCGTCTCGTCGCCGGAGACCCCAGTTTGGTGGCCGTTCGCGAGCCCATGGTGATGAGTGTGCTCGTCGTGGTGGCACATAACGGTTGTTCCTTTCGATCGGTGGGTGGGTTCAGGCCTCGACCGGTTGCCGCGTGCGGAGGCGCGGGGCCGCCGATGACGGCTGTTGATTGATTGCCTGGCTGGTGAAGGAACGCAGGCGCAGGCTGTTGGTGACCACGAAGACGGACGAGAAGGCCATGGCAGCCCCGGCGAGCATGGGGTTGAGCAGTCCGAAGGCGGCCAGGGGGATGGCCGCGGTGTTGTAGGCGAAGGCCCAGAACAGGTTCGTCTTGATCGTTCTCAGCGTGCGTCGGGAGAGCCGGATCGCGTCCGCGGCGGCCCGCAGATCCCCGCGCACCAGCGTGATGTCGGCGGCCTCGATGGCCACGTCGGTGCCGGTGCCCATGGCCAGGCCGAGATTGGCCTGGGCCAGGGCGGGAGCGTCGTTGACGCCGTCACCGACCATCGCCACGGTCTTGCCCTGCTCCTGGAGCTTCGCGATGACGTCGACCTTGTCCTTCGGGAGCACCTCGGCGATGACCTGGTCGATGCCGACCTCTGCGGCGACCTGGGCGGCCACGGCCTGGTTGTCCCCGGTGAGCAGCACCGGTGTCAGGCCGAGCTCCTTGAACTGGGCGATGGCTTGGGCGCTGGTGGGCTTGACCTCATCGCCGACTACGAGGATGCCGCGTGCTTGCCCGTCCCAGCCGACCGCCACCGCGGTCTTGCCTTGGGCCTCGGCGGCCTGCTTGGCCTGGCGCAGTTCGTCGTCGAGGTGCTGGGCCCATTCGGCGAGCAGGGCCTCCCGGCCGACCAGTACGGCGTGGCCCTCGACGATGCCCTGGACCCCGAGGCCTTCAATGTTCTTGAAAGTCTCCGGTGTGGGCAGGTCTCCCACCTCAGCGGTGGCACCGGTGGCGATGGCCTGGGCGATGGGGTGCTCGGAGGCGTTCTCCAAGGCCCCGGCCAGGCGCAGCAGCTCGGCCCGGTCCACGCCGGGGGCGGGGATCGCCTCGGCGAGGGTCATCTTGCCGGTGGTGACGGTGCCGGTCTTGTCCAGCACGATCGTGTCGATCCGCCGGGTGGATTCCAGCACCTCGGGTCCTTTGATCAGCACGCCCATCTGGGCGCCCCGGCCGGTGCCGACCAGCAGCGCGGTCGGGGTGGCCAGGCCCAGGGCGCAGGGGCAGGCGATGATCAGCACCGCCACCGCGGCGGTGAAGCCGGCCGCAAGGGGGAACCCGGCGCCGATCCACGCACCGAGCGTGGCCACGGCGATCGCGATCGCGATGGGTACGAAGACGGCCGAGACCCGGTCGGCCAGACGCTGGATCTCGGCCTTGCCGGATTGGGCGTCCTCGACCAGTTGGGCCATCTGCGCCAACTGCGTATCCGCACCGACCCGTGTGGCGGCCACGACGAGCCGGCCGCCGGCGTTGACGGTGGCACCGGTGACTGCGTCCCCTGCGGTGACCTCCACCGGTACCGACTCACCGGTGAGCATGGAGGCGTCGATAGCACTCGTGCCGGAGACGATGACCCCATCGGTGGCGATCTTCTCCCCGGGGCGCACGATGAACTCATCCCCCACGGCCAAATCCTCGATGGGGATGCGCTGTTCGCGTCCCTCGCGCAGGACAGCGACGTCCTTGGCCCCAAGCTCCAGCAGGGCGCGCAGGGCCGCCCCAGCCCGGCGCTTAGAGCGCTTCTCGAAGTAACGCCCGAGCAGGATGAAGGTGATCACACCCGCGGCGACCTCGAGATAGATGTTCCCCAGCCCGTGGGAGGGGGAGATGGTCAGCTCGAAGGGGTGCACCATCCCGGGCTGACCGGCAGTGCCGAAGAACAGTGCCACGATCGACCACAACAGGGCCGCAGTCGTGCCCATCGAGATCAGGGTGTCCATCGTCGCCGTGCCGTGGCGCAGGTTCAGCCACGCGGCCCGATGGAAGGGCCAGCCGGCCCACACCACCACGGGCGCGGCGAGCACGAGGGAGGCGAAGCCCCAGTAGTCGAACTGCAGGGCGGGAATCATCGCCATCGCAATCACCGGCACCGCGAGAACCGCCGCCCCGATCAGACGCTGCCGCAGGGTACGCAGCTCGACGTCCTCCGCCGTTGCCTCCTCGGCCACTGCCACACCGGGGTCGGCCTGCCGAGGTGCTGGTAGCGCTGCGGTGTAACCGGTCTTCTCCACCTCGGCGATCAGCGCCTGCGGGTCGTAGCCGGCCGGGGCACTGACGCGGGCCTTCTCCGTGGCGTAGTTGACGCTGGCGCTCACGCCCTCGAGCTTGTTGAGCTTGCGCTCGATCCGGTTGGCGCACGAGGCGCAGGTCATCCCACCGATCTCGAGCTCGACGTCGGTGCCCAGTGACTGCGGCTGGGCCGAGGATGCAGACATGCGGTGCTTCTTTCTCTCGATAGGGGCGCCACCGATCCGGTCGCGACGCTCTCAGTGGTGGGCCGGGAACGGGTCAGTGCTCGCCGTGGCCCTCAGCTGTAGCGCCAGCCGAGGGCCTGGTGTCAGCTGCCCCGGTGGTGTCGAGGGCGAACTGGGCGGTGTGGACCTGCCCGTCGACCTGGAAGTCGAAGTAGAGGTAGTACCGGCCCGGGGTTGGGGCCGTGGTGGCGAACTCGACGTCGGGCCCGGAGACCTCGCCGGCGACCGGCTCAGCACCTTCGGGGTGGACGTGCAGGTAGGCCAGGTCCCCGGCGCGCAACGCGACCAGGTGCCCGTAGGCACCCAGGTAGGGCTCCAAGGTGGTGATCGGCTGTCCGTCCCGGGTGACGCTGATGGTCAAATCCGAGGTGGACCCGGCCGACAGGTCGCCTTCCACCGAGACCTGAAACCCATCGACCTCATCGGTGGCGGTCGCCTCCGGGGCGGCCGGGGTGAAGGCTCCGGCCACATCCACGGTGCGCGTCAGCGTCAAATTCTGCTCCGCACCGGCCGGCACGACGTCGGCGTAGACCCGGTAGGTGCCGGCCGCCTCCCACTGCCACGGCAGCGACCAGCGCCCGGCCTCATCCATCACCGGGTGCACGTGACGGAACCCGGTGCCATCGGAGCGCACCACAATCAGGTGCATCTGTCTCCCGTGGGAGGTCTCGAATTCAGTGACCGGGGCCCCGTCGGGCCCGGTGATCGTCAATGACAGCTCACCGGCGTCCCCGGTGGTCCCCGGCGCGGAGACCTCCTGGAGGAGGTAGCCGCTCTGCTCCCTGCTCACGCCCTGGGGAGTGTGTTCCGCGTGGCTGCCGGAGGTGGTCTCGACCGGGTCCTGGCCGCTGTCGGTGTGCTGGGCCATCTGGGTTCCTTCCGCCTGCTGTGTCCAGGCCGACACTGTCGTCTCTGGCACTACGGCCCCGGCCGCCGCGAAGGCCCCGGTGAACACCACCGCCAGCCCCGCTGCGTAGGCCCCTAGCCGTGCGGCGGCGTTCACGCCGACCGCGCTGGCTGGTAGCCGGCCTCCTCGACCGCGGCGACGACCGCTGCCTCGTCCACCGGCAGATCGCTGGTGACGGTCAGCTGGCCGCTCTGGTGGCTGACCTCCACCCCGGTCACGCCCGCGACCTCCTGGACCTCCTCACGCACCGACATCGCGCAGTGCCCGCAAGTCATCCCGGTCACCTGGAACTGAGTGGTCGTCATGGTCCCGTCCTTCCCGACTAGTTACCCCTGGGGGGGGGTATATGTGTATGTACAGGTGTACCCCCCAGGGGTACATCTGTCAAGTGTTGCCGTGGGAGGGAAAGTGGTGGCAGGTCAGGGGCGAGGCGGTATGGTCGCGGCGGGTTCCGTGGTGCTCGATCCATGCGCTGGCCTGCCGGTGGAGACCACGTGGGCCCGACCTGGGGTGCTTGCCAGTGCCACGGGCACACGAGACGGCGGCGTTCCCTTTGCTCAGCTCTGACTCCCTTTATTGATATCGAAGTCGCTTGTTGAGCTTTTCTCAAGACAACATGAAGATTTCCTGAAGCTTGCTCTTTGAGGTGCTTTGAGGACTGATTTTCCGAGTCAACGAAGGCATAGTTAGCACCTGAGAACCCCCCGTTCTCATCGGCCCGTGTACGGGCATACGGGTGCCCCGGTGTTGCTCCCCAGGGCCGGGGCACCCGTCATTATTCAGGTGAAGCGTGGACCCGGTCCGGGGCGCGGAAACCCGCGAGGCCCCCAAGGGGCCCCGCGGGTTCTGTGCTGTGATTCCCTTTTCTCCTTTCGTGTGGTGACCGTAGGAGTGAGCACCTCTGCGCTCCATGGATCCTGAAGTCTTTATGGATTCTTGAGAATTCCGCGACGGGCACTCCAAGTGGGAGGACCACCCTGAGGGCAGGACGGTCCCGGATGCACCGGGACGTTGTTGTCAACAGGGGGAATGATGAGTAGTGGACCGAGAATGGGAGAGCATCCGCCGGCGGGTCTCGCAGACGCGGTGGTCCGGCCCACGCGCCGGTTGGTGGGGATCGATGCGGCTCGAGGGCTGGCGCTGATCGGGCTGATGGCCATTCACCTGCTGCCGGCCTGGAACGAGGAGACCGGAGAGGCGAGCTGGTCGTGGCGGCTGTTCTCGGGGGACTCGGCGGCCCTGTTCGCCCTACTGGCTGGGGTGGGGTTGGCACTGACCTCCGGGGGGCGGCACCCGCACGAGGGCAGGACAATGACCGCTGACCGGATCGGCCTGGTGGTGCGCGCGATGCTGATCGCGATCGTGGGACTGTGGATCGGCACACTGATGTCGGAGGACCCGCCGGCCTACAACATCTTGATCTACTACGGGGTGTTCTTCCTGCTGGCGATTCCGTTCCTGCACGCAGGTCCGAAGTTCCTGTTCATCTCTGCGGCGATCTTCGGGGTGGTGTCCCCGCTGCTGATGCAGGGCCTCCAAGATGTGTTGCCCGAATTTGTCTCCTACAACCCCACGTTCACGGATCTGCTGACACAGCCCGGTGCCACGGCATCCCAGCTGCTGCTCACCGGGACCTACCCGGCCCTGCCGTACATGACCTATCTGCTGGTGGGGCTGGGGCTGGGGCGGTTGAACCTGCGCAGGACGGAGGTTCAAGCTCGACTGGTCGTGGTGGGAGTGGGGCTGGCGATCTTCGCCCGGGTCACCTCCTATGTCCTGCTCTACGCCTTCGGCGGCTACCAGCAGTTGTTGGATGCCTCCTCGATGGGCGAGCACGAGCTGGATGATGTGCTGGTTTGGGGGCCGGATTCCTTGCCGACGGACACCGCGTGGTGGCTGGCGATCGCCACCCCGCACACCAACACCCCGCTGGCGATCGCGGCCAGTCTGGGGGTGGGCCTGGCGGTGTTGGGAGTCTTCCTGCTCATCGGCCCGAAGATCGGGAAATGGTTGCTGCCGCTGTCGGCGATGGGCGTGATGACCTTGACCCTCTACACCGCCCATCTGGTGGCGCTGTCCTTCGAGATCCACTACGAGCTGCCCTACCTGTGGTTCATGGTCCACCTGGCGGTCGCGGCGCTGTTCGCGGTGGCCTGGCATCGGGGCCTGGGACAAGGGCCGCTGGAGAAGGTGGTCAGCACCAGTGTGAAAGGCACCCGCCGGCTGGTGCTGGGCGGGCCGGCCAAGAACGGCCACGGATAGGAAGCGCAGGCAGCAACGACATGACGGGCCACGCCCGCCGCCGTCGCAGGCAGACCGGCCTGGCGATGCCGCTGCGGTCAGTCCGTGGGCGTGTGGTGGGGCAAGCGGATCCGGAAGCTGGTCCCGCGCCCGGGGCCCTCACTGGTGGCCTCCAGGGACCCACCCTGGGCCTCAACCAGCGACTTGCTGATGGCCAGCCCCAAGCCAGAGCCTCCGCGGTGAGCTTCCCGGCCGGTGTTGGCGCGGTAGAAGCGCTCGAACACGTGCGGGAGATGCTCCTCACTGATGCCTTCCCCGGTATCGGTGACGGTGACAGTGACCGCCTCCGGAGCGTAGTCGGTGTGCACGGTGACGGCGCCTCCGGGCGGGGTGTGGCGCAGGGCGTTCTCCAGCAGGTTGCCCAGCACTTGTCCCATCCGCTCCCGATCAACCAGCACCGGTGTGACCTCCATGCCGGTGCTGATGGAGGTCACCGAGATGTCCTGGGCGGCGGCGTCTTGTTGGACGGCCGCGACCGCCTGGGCTGCCAGCCGGCTGGGGTCTTGGGGGGTCAGTTGCAGGTGGGTCATACCTTCCTCAGCGGCGGTGAGCTGGCGGATGTCGCGGGCCAGTCGCTCCAGCCGGGTGATCTGGGCGTAGAGGATGCTGGTGGTCCGTTCATCCCACTGGACCACTCCGTCTTCGATGCCCTCCAGGTGTCCTTTGAGACTGGCCAGGGGGGTGCGCATCTCGTGGGCCAGATCGGCCAGCATCTGACGCCGGGTGGTGTCCACGGCGTCGAGCTTGGCGGCCATGTCGTTGAAGGAGGAGGCCAGGGAGTCGAACTCCGGGCCCAGTCCGGTGGAGGTGACACGCACGTCGTAGTTGCCCGCGGCCACCTCGCCGGCGGCGGCGCTGAAGGAGGCCAGGGACCGCCCGATGGTGCGGTAGAGGTAGAAGGTGAGCATCCCGGCGAGGTAGAGCGCCGGGAGCCCTCCGATGGTCAGGGCGGTGAGACTCACCGAGCGGAAGGCGTCCTCCAGGTGCACCAGCCCGAGGGCCTCATCGGCGTGTCCGGTCTCGACGAGCTCGTGGTGGAACATCCTCGGTCCGACCAGGACCGCGGTGATCACCACGATGATCAGCCCGATGGCCAGCACCGCGGTCTGGGCCAGCATCAATCGCACCGTCAGCGGGCTCCAGGACCAGCGGTGGGTGCGCTCGGAGACGGTGGCGCTCATCGTCCGGTGCCCATCCGGTAGCCGATCCCGCGGATGGTGTGGATGAACCGCGGGTTGGTGGCTTCGTCGCCGAGCTTCTTGCGGATCCGCCCGATGTGCACGTCCACCAGGTGCTCGTCCCCGGTCCAGTGCGTGTCCCAGACCATCTCCACCAGCTGCCGGCGGGAGAGCACCAGCTGTGGGCGGGCAGCCAGGCACAGGAGCAGGTCGAACTCGATCCGCGTCAACGCCACCGGTTCCCCGGCCAGGTGCACCTGGCGGGAGTCCTCCTCCACCACCAGCTCCCCGATCACCAGCGCCTGCTGGCTGTGCTGGGAGCCTGCAGTGGGTTCGGCATCTCCTGGGCGGGCCCGGCGCAGCATGGCTTGGACCCGGGCCACGAGTTCGCGCGGGCTGAAGGGCTTGGTCACGTAGTCGTCGGCGCCCACGGACAGGCCCACGATCTTGTCGACTTCGTCGTCGCGGGCGGTGAGCATCAGCACGTGGCAGTCCGAGAAGGTCCGCACCTGACGGCACACCTCGATTCCGTCGATCCCGGGCAACCCGAGGTCCAGCACCAGCACGTCCGGGGTGAAATCGCGCACCGCGGCCACGGCCTCGGTGCCGTCGTGGCGCACGGCGACCTCCAGCCCGGCCTTGCGCAGATATCCCGCGACGAGCTGCGCCAGGTCGGTCTCGTCGTCGACCACCAGGATCCGGCCGGTCGGGGGCGTGGGCATGTGGGCTCCTTGATCAGTGGGTGGGACCGTGCCTGAGGTTCGGGGCATGGGGTGGTGGGGCTGGTGCAACATGGCCGTCGTGCCGGGGCACGAGATGTCTCGCCCGGCCATGGTGCGGGTGACGTCATGGATGCGGCGCCTCGGGTTTCTCACCCCGCGGGCCGGAAGAACCTAGGCCTCCTTTTTGCGGGCATGGTGGGGGAGCAGGGGCAGAGTGATGCCGGGAGGTGGGGGTAGGTCGGCCGGGAAGGAGGGTCTTGGGGCCCTGCCAATGGTGCGCGGAGGCGGACACCCGTAGATCCGCCAGATCCGCTCCGGCCACCCACGGCATTACGTCGATCGCCAGAGCGGACAGGGCCGCAACATAGGCCGTGGCGTTGGTGCTGGCCTCCACGTGCATAGTGAGGGAAACGCCTCCTGGCCCGTAGCTTCGCAGGCTACCGTCGTAGACCGTGAGGGCCTGCCTCAGGGACTGCGCCAAGGGACCTTCCACCCGGACGGAGGTTCTCAGTGTCGCTGCCACCGCCCACGTGCACATGTCGCTCCTTCCGCCACACATCGGTCGGGACGGGGCCATCTGGCCAGTGGTCCCACCGGCCGGAGCTGGGAAGGGGCGAGAGCCTGACCATCAAGCAGCGCCACGGCCAGTCCAGCGGCCTCAGACCGCAAACCGGTGCTGGTCGGTGCCGTGGCCCTGTCCTGGAGACCAGTCTGCGGGAGAGCCGGGAGGATATGGGTCAATTCATGCACTCTGCCCCGGAAAACGGCGACCGGAGGCGGTGGTGGACTCTCAACGCCGCCACGCCAACAGTTCCCGGTGCCTCTCGTTCCGGTTCTCTGTACTTCTCGCCTTCGACGGGCCGACTTCTCCGGGTTGCCGGAGCTGAGGGTGTTGGCCGCTGGAGGGTGGTCTGGGGGCTGTGCCGGTCCTGTCATCAGGAGAACACTGGAGCCCCCGGCGTCACAGCGGACGGGGTCATCGTCGACAGCGACGCGGTGGAGCGCAGGCCACCCTGCTGGGGTGCTCCCGGGGTGTCGACACGACGGTGGCCAGCTGCTCGATGCTCAAAGGTGCCTCCAGATGCGGAAACCGGGTGCGCGGAACCTGTCTGGCCGACCAGGAACCGCGCACCCGGAAACTGTGCTGGCGTGCGCTCAGCGCACGCGGATGTAGACGGGGCCGGTGCCCACGTTGACGCTGTCGACGACGGTGCTGCCGCCGTTCCAGCCGCCGTGGACGGCCTTGCCGCCGCCGATGTAGACGCCGATGTGGGCTGTGCCCATGCCGCCGTCGGCGTAGTAGACGAGGTCGCCGGGCTGGGCCTGGCCGGCGGAGACCTGAGTGCCGAGCGTGAAGTATTCAGCCGGCCAGCCGCGGAAGTTGATCCCGGCGGCCCGCAGGGCGTTGCTCACCGCTGCGGTGCAGTCCTGTCCGACGCCGAGCTGTCCCATGGCCGCGGAGGCGATGGCCGCGCCCTTGCCGGAGGATGAGCTCTGCGGGGTGACCGTGCGCTCGGCGGCCGGAGCAGCCTGCACGGCCGGCTTTGGGGCGGGAGCGGCAGCGGGCCTGGGGGCCGCCTGCACAGTCGGCTTCGGGGCGGGGGACGCCACCGGGGCGGGTGCGGTGACAGGCTTCGGGGCCGCCTGGACGACTGGCTCCTGGACGACTGGCTCCTGGACGACTGGCTCCGGGGCGGGTGCGAGGGCCGGGGCGGCCACGGCCTTCGGTGCCGGAGCGGCCACGGCGGGTGCCGCGACGACCGGGGCATCGACTTTCTGCTCCGCCTTCTTCTCGGTCTTCTTCTGGTTGGTTTTCTTTTCGGCTGTGGTTACGTGGGCGACCGGCTCGAGGGACACGGTGGGCGCTGCGGTGGGGGTGGCGGCAGCGACGGCCGACAGCGGGGCGTCGGTGGAGGCATCCGAGGTCGGGGTTGCCTGCACGGAGACGGTGGTGGCCAGGGCCAGGCCGGAGAAGGCCGCGACGGCGGCCACGGTGCGGGCCTTGCCGGTGAGGAGCGAGCCGAGGCCATTCGAGGAGGTCAGGTCACGAGTCATGAGGAGTTCAGCGGGCTTTCTGGCGGGCCGGGCGGATCTGTCGGAACGGTGTGGTGACAGCACGGATTACCCCGGTCAGGGGTGCAGGGTGTCACGGTGTCCGGCAGAGCGGGCCCCGGATCGGGAGCACCGCGCACGGCGGGTGAGTGGAGGAGAGGTGTGGTGCCCGCAGTGGACGAAAAACTCACTTGAGAGGCGGGGATTCTCTTGTGCAACCGGGGCGAGGACCGGGGCCCTCCGCGACGATTCCGGTCGTTGCGGAGGGCGGGCCGGCTCAGCGGTAGGTGTAGTAGCCGTCCACCGGCATGGCGTTGACGGAGTGGACGAAGGTGCCCTGGGTGGGGTTCAGGGCGGAGATCATCTTGCCGCCGCCGATGTAGATGCCGATGTGGGCCCCGCCGTTCTGGGAGACGAGGTCCCCAGGCTGCGGGGTACCCGTGGGGGTGGCCGCGGCGATCTGCTGGAAGCTGGTGCGGGGGATCTCGATGCCGTTCTGGGCGTAGGCCCACTTCGTGAACCCGGAGCAGTCCCAGGCGCCGAAGGCGGTCCCGCCCCAGACGTAGCCGGTGCCGGCGCCCTGCATCGCGGTGCCCACGATCCCGGAGGCGCCGGTGATCTCGGTGATGTCCGCCGACTGGGTGGACACCGTCGCGGTCGAAGCGCTCTGCTCAGGAGCGGACGGGGCCTGGGTGGAGGCGGTGGAGACGGTCTGCGGGGCAACGACGGCCTGGGTGGCCGTCGAGGAGTAGGTCGTCAGCGCGGACGCGGGGGCCGAGTAGGCGGTGGCGGTGCCCGCGGGGATCTCGGCGTAGGCCTGGGCCGGGGCGATGGAGCCGATCACAGCCGCGCCGGCGGCAGCGGCGATCGTGGTGGTACGCACCAGGTGCGAGGTGGTCTCGGCGCGGTGGCGGGCAGTGCTGCGCTTGAAAATAGTCATGGGTGTGTTCCTCCCTTTGCCTATGAGGTGAGCTGTCGGATGCGGGTGGGAGACACCCGGCCGCTCCGGACGCAGACGTCCTGGGCGACTTAACCCCTAGGTCCCGGGTCACCGGGACCGAAAATGGTTCCCCCGCTTCTGCCAAGCGATTTCTCTTCAGGGACCCCGGGCACCGGCAGAATTCGGCGATGTGCACGAGGGCGCCGCCCAGATCGATCAGCGGCACGCAGTGGACAGTAGCCCATCCATAACGAAAGTGTCACGTTTAGATCACAACCCGGTTTCTTCCCTCGGTCGGGGCTGAGAAGCCGGGCTCCTGGGCCCGGGAAGGCGCGTTCCGGAAGAGATAGGTTCGTCGCCCAGCTGAACTCGTCACGCAGCTATTGGCGGATTAGGTGTAAGAGGGCATGACGTTATTGGCAGGGGCCGGGACGCGTGAGGCCGGGGGATGATCGCCACAGGC
>NZ_BAAAQA010000037.1:0-38683 GCF_039531425.1 Kocuria atrinae | reverse complement strand
CGCTTGCAGTTCGCCACCCCATACGAAACCCTCGAAGAGTACCTGTTGCAATGACCCGTTGAATCCGCCGCTAATCCGTGGTCGCACCGTCGATCAAGTTCCGTGCCTGCGGGGCAGAAGGTCGCACTGTCGATCAGAGTGCGCGCGGTCCCGTTGACGGGTCTCGCCATCGTTCGGCAAGTAGTTGGCTGGCTGCTCATAGCCAGAGAGAAGCTACTGCGCGGGGTAAGCCCATTCCCAGCCGTTGTTGCCAGAAGCTGGCTCCAAGAGCTCCGGGAGAATGATGACGCCCTCGGCAGTCGGCACATCGAAAATGATCTTGCCGGAAGTTTTCTCGCCAGCATTCACATCGACCGGGACGGTGTCTTCTTCAGGAAGGCACCCGTAGCCGTTGCCGATGATGTCATTGCCTGGCGTTACATTGCCGTCATTGTCCACCGCGCGGAACCCTCCCTGGCGCAAACTCACAGAGGGGTAGTAATTCCCCGCAGCGCTCAAGGTGCTCTGGGGTGCAACCTTCACGGATACGTCCATGACTACAAAGTGCCCGTTTTTGGGTGCCCGAGCGTATGGCCCGGTGCAGACCGGATCGACCTCGATCGAATGCACCATCATCGAGGCAAGCTCTCCCTGTTCTGGGGTTGATGTGGTGATTGAAGAGCCGGGCGCCATGGGGATAGTTCCCCGGTCGGTGAGTCCGGCTGTTTCTGGGGATTGAAGATCGGAGCCCGTGGCGGGGGAGTCTCCACCGCTTGATGCGGGGGCTTCGCTATCGGGCGCCACGCTTGGTGCCACCGCAACCGGCTCCTCGGGTTCTCCATTAGAAGAGCTTCCAACTTTGCCCAGGGCTATTCCGAGGATCAGCGTCAGCGCGAGGACCAGCACGGCACCGATGGCCGCCAGAACCCACGGCCAAACCTTCTTCTTTTGGGGTGCGGGGGAGGGGTAAGTGGGGACATAAGGCATGGCTGACTCCGTGGTTGCACTGGGGATACTTTCGAAATCTACATGACGCTTCAAGTACTTCATCAGCCATCACGTGAGTGGCAGTCGAGCTAGGCCCCGTCCGGGCGTGGAGATCAAGTTCGGTTGGCAAGTTGTCGAAGTGACGGGCGGGAGACACATGCACTTCCAGTGGCGCAAGTCATACGTCCCGAAAAGAAGCTCCCCGCAGCAACTAGTCAAACCATGTACAAGTTGGATACGATCAAACCGCAAGGTTTCAAGGATCTACAAGCTAGGGCCGAGCGCCCAGCGGTCACGCAACGAGATCACCCCTTGTTGACCCGCCGCAGATAATATACGATTTCGAATAACATCCGAGGATAACCAGAGGAGGCTCCATGACTGAGAGCGCTCAGAACGTTCCTTCCCAGGTCGCAGCGGTTCCGGTGAAGCCGGGCAAGATCATTGCCGTGCACCTGGCCTACGAATCCCGTGCTGCACAGCGTGGTCGCAAGCCGGCGGTTCCTTCGTACTTCATCAAGCCCTTCAGCTCCCTGGCCGGTTCCGGTGCTGAAATTGAGCGTCCTGCAGGCACCGAGCTGCTCGCCTACGAGGGTGAGATCGCTCTGGTGATTGGCAAGCCCGCCAAGAATGTCTCCCTAGAGAACGCTTGGGATCACGTGGCCGCTGTCACCGCTGCCAATGACTGGGGCGTCTACGACCTGCGCGCCGCGGACAAGGGTTCCAACCTGCGCAACAAGGGCCGCGACGGCTACACCCCGGTCGGCCCCGAGCTGATCGACGCCCGCAGGGTCAGCCCCGACCAGCTGCGCGTGCGTACCTGGGTCAACGGAGACCTGGTCCAGGATGACGTCACCGCCGGCGACCACATGATCTTCCCGCTCGCACAGTTCGTCGCGGACCTCTCGCAGCACGTCACGCTCGAAGAGGGCGATGTCATCTTGACCGGCACCCCGGCGGGATCGTCCGTGGCCCAGCCGGGCGACGTCGTCGAAATTGAAGTTGACGCTCCCCAGGCCGACGGCGCTCCGAGCACCGGCCGCCTGGTCAGTCGCGTCACCGAGGGCGCTGCGAGCTTTGATTCGAACCTGGGCGCGATGCCCGCTGTGGACGATAAGCAGCGCGAAGAAGCCTGGGGCTCCCGCGAAGAGGCCGGACTCCCGGCCGAAGAAACCAAGAGCCTGCCCGACGACCTGCGCGCCAAGCTCGAAAAGGCACCTACCGCCGGTCTGTCCGCGGAGTTGCGCAAGCGCGGCCTTAACAACGTGGTGATCGAGGGCGTCTACCCCCAGACGCCCGGCACCAAGATGGTGGGCACGGCCAAGACGCTGCGCTTCGTCCCGAACCGCGAGGACCTCTTCAAGTCCCACGGCGGCGGGTACAACACCCAGAAGCGAGTTTTTGACGCCGTGGGCCCGGGCGAAGTGATCGTGATCGAGGCCCGCGGTTCGGCAGGTTCCGGAACCCTCGGCGACATCCTGGCCCTGCGCGCCCAGTTCAACGGCGCGGCCGGTGTGGTCAGCGACGGCGGCGTGCGCGATTACGAGGCCGTCAAGGAGATTGGCTTGCCCGTCTTCGCCCAGACCGCTCACCCCGCCGTGCTCGGGCGCCGTCACGTCCCGTGGGACCAGGACATCGCCGTGGCCTGCGGCAACGCGACCGTCCTGCCCGGCGACGTGATCGTGGGCGACGACGACGGCGTGATCGTGATCCCGCGCGACATCGCCCAGGAGGTCGTGGACGCGGCACTGGCCAAGGAACACGAGGACGCCTGGGTGGCCGAACGCGTGGCCGAGGGCAACCCCGTCGACGGCCTGTTCCCACCCACGGGTGAATGGAAAGAAAAGTTCCAGCGGTGGCTCGCCGAGAATCCGGTTCCCGGCAACTGACACGGCTCACACGGAACTGATCGAGGACAGAGGCAACCCCATGGCAACCCCGGCTCGCACGGAAGCAGCTCAGAAACTCGGTAAGGCCCAGTACGCCTACGAGTGGATCAAGGTGCAGATCCTGGAGCAGTCCTTCACGCCCGGATACCGCCTGGTGCTCGCGAACATCGCCCAGACGTTGGGGATGTCCGTGGTGCCGGTGCGCGAAGCGATCCGGCGGCTGGAGGCCGAGGGGCTCGTGACGTTCGAGCGCAACGTGGGCGCCCGGGTGTCCATGGTGGACGGTGAGCAGTACCGCTACAGCATGGAGACCCTGGGGATCCTGGAGGGTGCGGCCACCGCGCAGTCGGCGGCGCACCTGACAGCGGCAGAGCTCGCGCAAGCGCGTGAGCTCAACGCCAAGCTCGAGGAATCACTCGAGAACTTCGACCCGGAGACCTTCACCGCCGTCAACCACCAGTTCCACCAAATCCTGGCGTGCCGGTGTCCGAACCAGCGCCTCAACGACCTGATCGCCGTGGAGTGGGAACGCCTGAACCACTTGCGCACCTCCACGTTCTCCTTTGTCCCCAATCGCGCTCGCGCCTCGGTGCACGAGCACCACCACATCCTGCATTTGATCGAGACCCACGCCCCCGCGGACGCCGTGGAGAAGGCAGTGCGCGAACACCGCACCGCCACGCTACGCAGCTACCTGAACAGCCGCGGGGACAACTGACCAACCGTCCCCACCCAGCACACACATTGGGAGTACACATGACTACGAACACCGACGCCAAGCCCGAAGGTCTGCCCGATTCCATCCGCCACTACATCAACGGCGAATGGGTGGACTCCATTGACGGAGACACCTTTGATGTCCTGAACCCGGTCACCAACGAGCCCTACATCAAGGCAGCCTCCGGCAAGAAGGCGGACATCGAAGCCGCCGTGGCCGCCGCCAAGACCGCGTTCGAAGAGGGCCCCTGGCCCAAGATGCTGCCCCGCGAGCGCTCTCGCGTGCTGCACAAGATCGCGGATATCGTGGAGTCCCGCGGTGACCAGCTGGCCGCCATGGAGTCCTACGACTCCGGTCTGCCCATCACCCAGGCGCTGGGCCAGGCCCGCCGCGCGGCGGAGAACTTTCGCTTCTTCGCGGACCTGATCGTGGCCCAGAGCGATGACACCTACAAGGTTCCCGGCCGCCAGGTGAACTACGTGAACCGCAAGCCCATCGGTGTGGCCGGCCTGATCACCCCGTGGAACACCCCGTTCATGCTCGAGTCCTGGAAGCTGGGCCCCGCGCTCGCCACCGGCAACACCGTGGTGCTCAAGCCCGCCGAGTTCACCCCGCTCTCCGCCTCCCTGTGGCCGGGCATCTTCGAGGAAGCCGGCGTTCCCGCCGGTGTGTTCAACCTGGTCAACGGCTACGGCGAAGAAGGCTACGCCGGCGATTCGCTGGTCAAGCACCCGGACGTACCGCTCATCTCCTTCACGGGTGAGTCCCGCACCGGGCAGATCATCTTTGCCAACGCCGCGCCCTACCTCAAGGGCCTGTCCATGGAGCTGGGCGGCAAGTCTCCGGCCATCGTCTTTGACGACGCCGATCTGGACGCCGCCATCAACGCCACCATCTTCGGTGTGTTCTCCCTCAACGGCGAGCGTTGCACCGCCGGTTCGCGCATCCTGGTTCAGCGCGGGGTCTACGACGAGTTCGTGGAGCGCTACGCGGCTCAGGCCAAGCGCGTAAAGGTGGGCCTGCCCTCGGATCCCACAACCGAGGTGGGCGCCCTGGTGCACCCGGAGCACTACGAGAAGGTCATGTCCTACGTGGAGCTCGGCAAGTCCGAGGCCCGTCTAGTGGCCGGCGGTGGTCGCCCCGAGGGCTTCGAGACCGGCAACTACGTGGCACCCACCGTGTTCGTGGACGTCAAGCCGGAGGCCCGGATCTTCCAGGAGGAGATCTTCGGTCCGGTCGTGGCGATCACTCCGTTCGATTCGGATGAGGAAGCACTCGAGCTGGCCAACAACACCAAGTACGGTCTGGCCGCTTACGTGTGGACCAGCGATCTGAAGCGTGCCCACAACTTCGCGCAGGACGTCGAGGCCGGCATGGTCTGGCTGAACTCCAACAACGTGCGTGATCTGCGCACCCCGTTCGGCGGCGTGAAGGCCTCCGGCCTGGGTCACGAGGGCGGCTACCGCTCCATCGACTTCTACACCGACCAGCAGGCCGTGCACATCAACCTGGGCGAGGTCCACAACCCGGTCTTCGGCAAGCAGGACTGACTCTGCGCTGCGGGTCGGTCAGTGCGACCGGCCCGCGGCTACGCAAGCACACTGCACGTGAAACTTTCGAACCCCACCACCTGATCACCCTCATCACGAAGGACAACCATCATGACGAATCCCGCAGACCGGACAATGACGTCCTCGGGCTTCTATGTATCCCAGGAAGCCCCGATCTCCACCGACAACCCGATCAAAACCCCTTCGGTTCCCGCGCCGGACATCCTGCGCTGCGCCTACATGGAGCTCGTGGTCACCGACCTCAAGCGCTCCCGCGACTTCTACGTGGACGTGCTGGGCCTGACCGTGACCGAAGAGGATGAGAACGTCATCTACCTGCGCTCCATCGAGGAGTTCATCCACCACAACCTGGTGCTGCGCAAGGGCCCGGTTGCCGCCGTGGCCGCATTCTCCTACCGCGTGCGCAGCCCGGAGGAACTCGACAAGGCCGTCGCCTTCTACGAGGAACTCGGCTGCCGCGTGGAGCGCAACAAAGACGGCTTCACCAAGGGCATCGGTGATTCGGTGCGCGTGGAGGACCCGCTGGGCTTCCCGTACGAGTTCTTCTACGACGTGGAGCACGTGGAACGCCTGGCTTGGCGTTACGACCTCTACACCCCCGGCGCCTTGGTGCGACTGGACCACTTCAACCAGGTCACCCCGGACGTTCCCCGCGCCACCAAGTTCATGCAGGACCTGGGCTTCCGCGTGACCGAGGACATCCAGGACGAAGAGGGCACCGTCTACGCCGCGTGGATGCGCCGCAAGCCCACCGTGCACGACACCGCCATGACCGGTGGCGACGGCCCCCGCATGCACCACGTAGCCTTCGCGACCCACGAGAAGCACAACATTCTGGCGATCTGCGACAAGCTCGGTGCCCTGCGCCAGTCGGACAAGATCGAGCGCGGTCCCGGCCGCCACGGTGTGTCCAACGCGTTCTACCTCTACCTGCGCGACCCGGACGGTCACCGCGTGGAGATCTACACCCAGGACTACTACACCGGCGACCCGGACAACCCCGTGGTCACGTGGGATGTCCACGACAATCAGCGCCGCGACTGGTGGGGCACGCCCGTGGTCCCGTCCTGGTACACCGAGGCTTCCTTGGTGCTCGACCTGGACGGCAACCCGCAGGAAGTCATTGCCCGCACGGACGAGTCTGAAATGGCCGCGACCATCGGCGCGGACGGCTTCTCCTACACCCGCGCCTCCGAGGGCGAGGAGTCCATGCCCGATTGGAAGAAGGGCGAGTACAAGCTGGGCAACCAGCTCTGACCACTCGACTTTCGTGATTGACGACGACGCCGCCGGGCCGTTCCGCGCCCGCGGCGGCCGAGCGGCGTCGTCGCCAGTGAAACCCGACCAACGCGAGGGAGACCCCATGCTGGAGCAGGAACGCATCACCAAGATCGCGGACGATCTGGCCGCGGCCGAACGCGACCGCACCATGATTCCGCGGCTCACGCAGCAGTACCCGGAGATGACCGTGGAGGATTCCTACGCGGTGCAGAACGAGTGGCGCCGCCGCAGTGAGGAATCCGGGCGCCGCCTGGTGGGCCGCAAGATCGGCCTGACGTCCAAGGTCATGCAGGAGGCCACGGGCATCAGCGAACCCGATTACGGTGCGATTTTCGCCGATCAGGTCTACGAGAACGGCTCCGTGATCAAGCACGATCAGTACTCGAACGTGCGCATTGAAGTGGAATTGGCGTTCGTGCTCAAGGACGAGCTCAAGGGTCCGAACGTGAGCATTTTCGACGTGCTGCGCGCCACCGAATACGTGGTTCCTGCCCTGGAGATCCTGAGCTCGCGCATCGAGATGGAGGGTCGCACCATCGTCGATACCATCTCGGACAACGCCGCCCTGGGCGCCATGGTCTACGGCGGCAACCCGGTGGCCCCGGATGCCGTGGACCTGCGCTGGGTCTCCGCGCTGCTGTACCGCAACGAGACCATTGAGGACACCGGCGTGGCCGCCGCCGTGCTTAACCACCCGGCCAACGGTGTGGTGTGGCTGGCCAACAAGCTGGCCGCCCACAACGATTCGCTGCCTGCCGGGAGCATCATCCTGGCCGGCTCGTTCACCAAGCCCATGTGGGTCCATCCCGGTGACACCGTGCATGCCGATTACGGAGATTTGGGAGCCATTACATGTCGCTTCGAGTGAACAACCTGATTCAGTCCTTCCGAGCGGAGGACGCGGCGAACCTGCCGGGTGCGCTGCCGAGCCTCAAGGACCTCTTTCCGTTGGCTGACGGCGAGCAACCGGTCGTGGGAATCTTCCACTCGTCCGGTGACCCCACCGCCGCCGAAATCCTTGCCGGCACCGGTTTCGACTACCTGCTGATCGACGGTGAGCACTCGACGCTGTCCCTGGAGACCATCCAATCCGTGCTGCGGGCGATGGCCGCCTATCCCACGCTGGGCATGGTGCGGGTTCCGGCCAACGACGAGGTCATCATCAAGCAGTACCTGGACCTGGGCGTTCAGACCCTGGTGGTGCCCATGGTCGATTCGGTCTCAGAAGCCCAGGCCGCCGCGCGTGCGGTGGCTTACCCGCCCGAGGGCGTGCGCGGCGTCGGCTCCGCACTGGCCCGTTCCGGGCGCTGGAACCGCATCCCCGACTACCTGGCGCGAGCGCGCGAGACCATCACGCTGATCGTGCAGGCCGAATCCGCGGCCTCGGTGGAGAACATCACCGAGATCGCGGCGGTCGAGGGCGTCGAAGGCGTGTTCATCGGCCCGTCCGACCTGGCCGCCTCCATGGGGCTGATCGGTCAACAAACTCATCCGGACGTGGTCGCCGCCGTCAAGCACGTCATCACCGAGGTCAAGGCCGCGGGCAAGTTCGTGGGCGTCAACGCCTTCGCCCAGGAACAGGCGCGGGACTACCTCGCCGCGGGGGCGGACTTCGTCAACGTGGGCGCCGACGTCGCTCTGCTCGCCAACGGCAGCCGGGCCCTGTTGGAGGCTTTTCAGAAGTAGGCGTTGTTTAGGCTGACGTCATGGCCACGCAGTTCAACTCCTGAACTGGCCCAGGTCGGGAGACACGGAGAAGGCCCGGGTAGCGATCGCTACCCGGGCCTTCGATGTCCGGTCCTTTCGGGGCCGGGTCGGGGTTCGTCCAAAGTCTGGACGGGATGATTAGCCACCGGACACCGCGGTGTCGCCGAGTCGGATCGACTGCAGGATGGCCTTGACCGTGGGGACGTCCGTGTAGGTCGTGTCGACCTTGTGCAAAATCTCCTTTGCTTCCTCATGCGACAGTGCCTGGTTGGTCACGGTGGGCGGAGTTGCGAAGAACTCAACCCAGAGTTCACCCGTGCCGGAGCCGTTCAGCAGTGACACCATGCCCGAGGAGTTGACCTGCGTGAGCCCATACAGCGCCTGATCCTTGTCTGCGGACTCGGGGCTGTGAACATACGCGGAGTAGGTGTTCACCGGGCTACCCAGCTGTTCAGTGATGGGTGATTCCACTCCACCATCTCCCATGGTCCTGGTGGAGGTGAACCACTCCTCGGTGGCCGGTCGCATGTCCGTGGTGGCAACGCGGCCGGTGAACTCGCCCGAGGGGCTCGTCAGCTCCAAGTAGCCTTGGTCAGTTTTCGCCGTCCATGACGACGGGTACTTCAGCGAGTACCGTCCGTCGGGAGCGGTGTAGGTCTCCGTCAACGCCTCCGCTTCACCTTGAGCGGGCGGCTCGGGGGAGGCCTCCGGGGTGATCTCGACGGACTTCAGGATGGCCTGAGTCGTCGCACCGTTCTCCGATGTCACCGCCTTCTCGGTGGCCTCCGCGGCCTCCGCGTCCGTCAGGGCCTTGCCGGTCGTGTTCACGCCGGTCTGCTCGAAGGAGGCCCACAGCTCTTCCTTGCTGTTGGTCTTGCCCAACCCCACCATGCCGCTGGCGTTGACCTGAGTCAGTCCGTGCGCCACGACATCCTGTTCGGGACTGTCCCCAGCCTTGAAGCCGGAGTAGAGGCTCACCGTGGTGCCCAGAAGTTCGGTGAGACGCTCAGCGGGATAGGAGTTCTTGTGGTCGAGGTGGCGATCCGTAAACCATTCCTCACCCGGGGCGTACGTGCCAGTTGCGGATACGTGGCCGGTCACGGTGCCGTCAGGGCTGGTCAGTTCCAGGTAGCCCTTATCGGTCGTGGCTTTCCATGAGGACGGGTACTTCACGGAGTAGCTCTCGTCTGGAGCCGTGTAGGTCTCCGTGAGGGCACCCGTTGTCTGTTCCGCACCGGTCGCGGCGGGTTGTGCGGTTCCGCTGTGCGCCGTCGACGACGCCGCGCTCGGCGTGGTCCCGGACGCGTCCAGCGCCGTGGTTTGTTGCGTTTCGGACGCTGTGCTTGCCGGGGTTGAAGTGCTGCACCCGGTCAAGGCGATA
The DNA here is from genome assembly GCF_039531425.1 of Kocuria atrinae. NCBI lineage: Bacteria > Bacillati > Actinomycetota > Actinomycetes > Micrococcales > Micrococcaceae > Kocuria > Kocuria atrinae. The sequence goes on along the minus strand of NZ_BAAAQA010000037.1, from coordinate 29,170 downwards.
GTGGTGGATATTCCAAGGGTTATAGCCCAGTTGCGGGCTTTTCTCTGTGCCATGTCTTCGAGTCTTCCGAGACTGCCGGTGGTTTGCAATGGTAAACGGCGGATCGTAATAGACCTGTGATGTGAACCACAAAAAGTTAGTTGACATGGTTGAACGTTCTTGAGAGGCGTGTGAAACCCCCATCTTGATAGTGTCGTGAAGCACTCGGGCACAAGCGCCGCGCCCCACGACCTGACAGCCAATGAGAGATTCCCATGACTGATACCGAGGCCAATAACACGGCGAATAAACCGTCCGGCTCAGCACCGAGCACCGCATCAGATTCTGCGGAACAGCCGCGGCGCGACGGGCCTGTGATCCGCGCGCTCAGCGTGGTGGAGGTGCTGGGTAACAAGCTTCCGGACCCGTTCTGGTTGTTCGTGATCCTTGCGGGTATCGTCGTGGCGCTGTCCTCGCTGATGGCCAACCTGGGAGTCACCGCCGTCAATCCTGCAGACGGCGAAGAAGTAGCCATTCAGAACCTTCTGACCTCAGAAGGTGCCCAGCGGATGCTGGGGGAGGCTGTCGAGAATTTCGCCACGTTCCCGCCCCTGGGTGTGGTGATCACCGTGCTTCTGGGTGTGGCCGTTGCCGAACGCACCGGTTTGATCAACACGGCCGTCAAGCTCGTGGTCTCACGTGTCTCGGCCGGCTGGTTGACCTTTGTCCTGGCCCTCGCCGGTGTCACGGGTTCCATTGCCTCTGACGCCATTGTGGTGGTGCTGATCCCCCTGGGTGCTGCGGCGTTCAAGGCTGCCGGGCGCTCTGCCGTGCTGGGTGCCGTGATCGCCTTCGTGTCTTCATCGGCCGGCTTCAACGCGTCATTGCTCGTGAACCTGACCGACCCGCTGTTGGGTGGTATCACGCAGTCCGCCGCGCAACTGGTGGATCCGGAGTACACGGTTTCGCCCATTGCCAACTACTTCTTCTCCGCGGCATCTGCCGTGGTGTTGGCGCTGACCATCACGCTGGTGTCCGAACTGGTTCTGACCAAGCTCGCCAAGCGCTTCGAGACTCACGAACTCAGTGAAGATGAGGCAAGCGACCGCGCCGAACAGAGCTCGGGCGACGAGGCCGCCACCATGACCTCCGAAAACCTCACGGTGACGTCCAAGCGCGAGATCAAGGGGCTCTATGCGGCGTTGATCGCCCTGGCGATCGGTTTGGCCATTTACTTCACGCTGATGTTCATGCCCAATACGCCGTTCCCCGGTGAGGACGGAACACCGCTCACATCGGTCCTGATCAGCGGCGTGGCCGTTCCGATCGCTCTGCTGTTCTTCCTGTGCGGTGCCGTCTACGGCTGGGTTGCCGGCACACTGAAGAACTTCTCGGAGATCCCCTCCATGATGGCCTCGGCCATCACCCAGGTGGCCCCGCTCATCGTGTTGTTCTTTGCCGCATCCCAGTTCATTGCATGGTTCGGCTGGTCCAACATGGGCACGGTACTGGCCATCAAGGGCTCGGAGTTCCTCGGGGATGCCGGTGTCCCGACCGTGGTGCTGTTCGCCGGTTTGGTGCTCATCGTGGCGGTGCTCAACATCCTGATCACCTCGGGTTCCGCGCAGTGGACGTTGACCGCGCCCGTGGTGGTGCCCATGTTCATGTACCTGTCCATTCCGCCCGAGACCACGCAGATGCTGTTCCGTATCGGTGACTCGCCCTCCAACGTGGTGTCCCCGCTGAACCCGTTCTTCGCCATGACCCTGGGCTTCATGCAGCGCTGGTACCCCAAGGCGGGCATCGGCACGCTGATGTCCCTGACCATCCCGGTGTCCATCGCAATGCTGGTGGTCTGGTTCCTGTTCTTCCTCGCATGGTGGGGTCTGGGTATTCCGCTGGGCCCGGGTTCTCCCACCCGCTGATCACTCACGGGGGTGCCCGCGCGGCGTCGTCGGCGTGACCTACCCATGAAATAAGGTTCCCTATCCCCGATTCCAGCGCTGGAATCGGGGATACGGAACCTTAAATCACGCTTGGACGGCTAAGCCCTGAGGTGACTCAGCGCTCCTCGCGCGGGGTGATGTAGCGCTCGCCGTGCTCGGTTTCCTCGAGGTCGTAGTCGCGCTCTTGTTGTTGCACGCGGTCCTCGACGGCGCGCGAATGGGTAATCGGCTCGGGGCCGCCCGTGTTCTCCGGGGTGCCGTAGGTTTCGGCCTCTGAACTGTCTCCGTCGCGGTCGGCGCGAGCGGCCTCGCTGAGATCGCGGCCTTGTGGGGAGTTCATGTCCCCTCCGGCGGTCGGCAAGTTGGGAACATTGGGGTCATGTCGACCCGCGGGCGGTTGGAATTTGCGCCCCGCCGCCATATCGGACGAGTTGACGTCGTGACCGTGCTGCGCCTCGACTTCTGCGGCATCCACGTTGGGGAAGCCCGTTTCCTTGACAGCCTTGGGAGGTCTGCCGCTGCCGCGGGCGGCTTTCTCGTCCGAGCGCGCGGCCTCGGCGCTGGTGGCGCCGTCTGTGTTGCGATTGTGGGCGTGGTGCGCGGGGTTGTCCGCGTCGTCGTCGGACTTCGCGCGACGGCCGGTCTCGTGATCGTCGTCGCGGCTCACGGGCTGATCGGGGTCGTCGATTTGGCCGGCCGAAGCAATGGGGTCGGAATTCTCGGGTCGTTTTGTCATTGCTGCCTCCTCATCAGGGGTGTCACGGATGACACTCGTTAATTTCAATATTGGCACTGAACCGTCCAAAACGTAAGCATCCTGATGGGGGTGGTCCCCAGGACGGCACGAGGAAGAGCCGGGAACCGCGTATGCGATCCCCAGCCCTCTCCCGGCGCTAACCTCTCCCCGTCAGCGCGGTGTCAGCCCAGGTGGTGGACGGTTCCCAGAATGTTTTGGGCCGCCAGGTGGTCCGGATGGTTGGGGATTTCGTCGAGTACCTGCTCGATCTGCTCGCCGGTCAGCGGGGGAGTCCCTTCGCCAATGATCGAGTACAGCTGGATGTCGACCACGCGCCCGTCCCCCAGGGTCAACCCCGATGCGCCGGTGGTGGGGTCCTGAAGGCGCCAGCTCAACCGATCGGTGTTGAATGGGCCATCGGTACGTCCCACCACCACGTTCGCGGCGTGATCCGGTCCCTGGGCTTGGCCGTAGACGGTGCGGGTGTGCGTCATCGCGGGCTCAGGGGCGCCCGCCTCACGGATGTTGATTCCACCCTCGATGTAGTTGTCCGTACTGGTGATGCTCATGGACGTATCGGAGGTGGCAAAAACGTTCCAATGCTCCGGGTATGCGAAGAACAATCGCCCCTGATCCATCGCGGCCAACTTCATGCCCGGGGCGTACTTACCGTTGGTGTCCAGACCCACCTGGGGTGAGTTCTCCGGAGCCACCACGGGGTAACCACCGCTTCCCGGCGCCGGGGATTCCACTGTCGGGGCCGACGGCGCTGCCGGTGCCTCGGTCGCGGGGGTTCCGGGGTTCTCGGCCGGTGGCGCTTCCGTGGCAGGTGGAGGTTGTTCCGTCACGGCGGGGATCTCCGGTGCTGGAGTGCCGTCGGCGCCCGTTGAGGGAGCTGCCACCGGTGCGGATACCGCGGGTGCTGCGGTCGTCGGAATGGAAGAAACGGGAGCGGTAATAGCGGGCTGGGTGTCGGAAGTGCGAGCGGGGGCGGGGTTTTCGGTCGTGCGGCTGGGGGCGGTATTGGCGGGTTTTTTCGGGGTGGAATCGGCGGGTGCGGCGACTGATGTGCCGTCCCCCTGATTCGACGGCGGAGCGGCGGACAGGGCCCCGCATCCGGTGAGAGCGAAAGCGGCGGTGAGTCCGAGGGAGGTAGCCCAAAACCGGGCTTTCATGTGAGTCATGTCACCTACCCTGAGCTACCATGCGCTTCTTTGCAATAGCGAATTTGCTTAAGTTATCAAGCTGTGACCTGGGGCTTAGTTCGGTAACGGGCTGGTCTCGGCCGGGCGGTCCGTGTGGGCGTACTGGGACCAGCTTCCGGGGAACAGTCGCCCGCGACCCAGCCCCGCGAACTCGGCCACCAGCAGGTTGTGGCACGCCGTCACGCCCGAGCCGCAGTAGGAAATCATGTCGCTCGCATCCGTGACTCCTGCGGCCTCGAAGTGCTGACGCAATTGCTCAATGGGCTGCAGGGTCTTGTCCGCGGCCAGGTGTTCGCGGGCAGGCACGTTATGGGCGCCGGGGATGTGCCCCGAACGCGGGTCCACGGGGTCCGGGCCGTGGCCGTCGAAACGAGTGCGGTCGCGAGCATCAACCACCGCGCCGCCGCTGGCTGCTTCGTCGATGGTGGCCAGTGACTCGCGGGGCCACGGCACGGGTGTGAACTGGGCTGAGTCGGGAGTGACGCAACGGGTTTCCAGCGAGGCGGCAGGGAAGGCGTCGATGCCGCCGTCCAGCAGGGCGGCGTCGTGACCCGTGGTGCGCAGCATCCAGACGAGACGTGCTGCCATCACTCCACCGGCGTCGTCGTAAGCGACCACCGTGGAGTCATCACCGATGCCCGCGGCGGACATGGCCGCAGCAAAGTCCTCTGGTGAGGGGAGCGGATGGCGGCCGCCCTCAGGGGATGGGGACGCGGCCAAGGCCTCGGAAACGTCCACGAACACAGCACCGGGCAGATGTCCTTGCAGGTAGGCGGCGCGGGCGCTGCGGCCGTCCAGGTACATGCGGGCGTCCGCAAGGACCACGGAATCCCGATGTTCCTGCAGCCAGTCGGCGGTGACGAACGGTTCCATGAGGGTCTCCCTTCGAGCGTGTATCGCCACTCTACGACGCCGCTCAGCTCGCCGGAATGCCCGCACGTTACCGTTTGGTATGACTAAAAATCTGTTGCAGCGACGCAAAAGCGCTCACAAGTCCGCACTGTTCACGGGTCTGGCGCTCACCGGAATGGGTGCCCTGCACCTCGTGAAGCCGGAACCGTTCGAGCGGTTGATTCCCGAGCAGCTACCCGGAACTGCGCGGGACTGGGCGATCGGATCGGGGTATGCGGAACTGGCGACTGCCGGGCTCCTGCTGGTCCCCGCAACCCGCAAGCTGGGCGGTATCGCGGCCACGGCGCTGTTTATCGGGGTGTGGCCGGGCAACATGAAAATGGCGTGGGACTGGCGCCACCGGCCGATCGAGAAGCAACTGATTTCCCTGGGGCGCCTGCCGTTGCAGATCCCCATGATCGCGAGCGCGGTCAAGATCGCCAAGTACGCCTGACGGTTAGGTTGCCTCCGAGGCGCGTACCCACCGGGAGTGGGCCGTGCTGGCAAACACTGAGATCCCCAGCCCCGCGACCGCCCCGATGCTGAAAATGGTGCCGAACTGAGCGGCGTCGGCGAGATCGGCCGTGACGAACGTGCCGGCGGCCGCGCCCAGGAACAGCGACGTGACGAAGAACGAGATGGTGGTGGCGCGGGCCTCCGGGGAGACCTCGGTGGCCCAGCCCTGCACGGAGGAATGCAGGACCGCGTTGGCCAGCCCGATGCACACGGCCGTGATGGTCAGCGGGACCGGCGTGGCGGAAATGGCGGAGGCACCCATACCGAGCACCATGATCACGCCTCCCCACACCATGCATTGGGTGCGTGTGAAGCGTCGGGACAGCACTCGCATGATGGGGGCGCCCGCCACCACGCCCAGGCCGTAGGTCGCGCCGAGCACTCCGGCCAGTGCCACGCTCACCCCCGCGCTCTGGAGAGCGGGAACTACGTAGGTCAGGATGCCCACGAGCACGATGCCCTCCGTGAAGGCCACCGCGTAGACGATGAGCGGCCACTTGGTGAACGCGCTTCCCTTGGCCGCTGAGGTTCGCGCGGGCCTGGGGGCGCGCACGTGACGCAACAGGATCAGCAACGCCAGGCACGCCACGGCCACGATGCCGAAGACCACACGCCAACTGAGCCACGCCGCGATCGCGCCGGTGGTCAGCGTGGCCACGGCATTGCCGATCGATGAATAGGCAAGTAAGTCCGAAAGCGCATGTACCTTGGCCGGGCCGATGCGTGTGTCCCCGATGAGCGTGAGCAGCGTGGGATACAGCGCGCCCACGGTGAGGCCGGTGAAGCCGCGGGCGATCAACAGCAACGCGTAACCACTGGCCAGAACGCTGGCGATCGAACCGAGCACCACTCCGATCAGCGCGACCCGCAGTACGATGTGACGCCCCCAGCGGTCACTGAGCACACCCCACAGCGGTTGCCCCAGGGCATAAAGCAGCGAGTACACGGTGAACAACTGGACCACCTGGCGCACATCCAGGCCGGTGTCGCTGGACATGATCAGCAACATGGGCGGGGTGCCGAACCGGTCGAAGAAGGACACGAACCCCACAGCGCCCAGCGTCCACGTGGGGACCTGTGCGGGTTGGCCGGCGCTCGCGGGTGAATTCATGCTCTCCATCCTGCACCCCGATCCGGATACGCTGGAAAACATGCGCATCGCCATCGGACAGATCCTCAGCTCGCACGATCCGCAGGAGAACCTCGCGCAGGTCCAAGAGCTTGCCGCTCGCGCCGGTCAGGACGGCGCGGACGTGCTGGTGCTGCCGGAAGCCACCATGTTCGCCTTCGGCCGCAGCCTCAAGAACGTTGCCGAGCCGGTCGACGGGCCGTGGGCTCAGGCAGTGTCGGCCGCCGCTCAGGAGCACGGTGTGGCGATCGTGGCGGGCATGTTCAGCCCCGGCAACGAGGGCCGCGTGCGCAACACCGCGGTCATAGCGCTCGCGGACGGCCGTGTGCTCAGCTATGACAAGACCCACCTCTACGATGCGTTCGGATTCAAGGAATCGGACACGGTGCAGGCCGGTGCGGCACCGGTGACCTTCGATCTGGGTGGCGTGACCGTGGGCGTGGCCACCTGCTACGACATTCGCTTCCCGGCACTTTTCACCCGCATGGCCGCCGACGGCGCTCAGGTCGTTCTGCTCGGCGCCTCCTGGGGTGACGGCCCCGGCAAGGTCGAGCAGTGGGAACTGTTGGCGCGAGCGCGAGCCCTGGACGCGACGTCGTACGTGGTGGCCGTGGGGCAGGCAAACCCGGCGTCGGTGGGTCGCGAGGTCGAGGGCAACGCACCGCTGGGCGTGGGGCACAGCCTGGTGGCCGCACCGAACGGTTCGGTAATCGCGTCCTTGGAGGATGCACCCGATTACCGCGTGGTGGACCTGGATCTGGAGCTGGTGGAGAAGACCCGCAAGGCCATTCCGGTGTTGGAGAACGCTCGCGACTTCTCGTAGCGGTTTTAAGGTTCCCTATGACTGAAATCCATGCGCGAAAACGGGATAGGGAACCAGGAATCACGGGTGATGTGCGCGCTGGGTGAACGACCGCTGACAAGGCTGAGAGCCGCGCGTAGGGTGGAAACAGTTGTCCTGATAAGCACGCTGAGTGATTCGGCGTGGGAGCAACACCACTCTTGGAGGTTCACATGTCCCAGAAGAACAACGGCCCCGTGCGCTTTGCCGTGGTGGGCGTCGGTCAGATTTCCCAGCAGGCATTCATTCCCGGGCTCTCCCGGATCGAGGATGCTGAACTTGCGGCGTTGGTGACGTCCAGCGCGGAGAAAGCGGAGGAGCTCGGCCAGGAATTCGGCGTGGCCACCTACTCCTACGAGGAATACCCCGCGTTGCTGTCCTCCGGAGACATCGACGCCGTTTACGTGGCGACCCCGGTGTTCCGGCACCGAGAGTTCGCGGAACCGGCCCTGAACGCTGGCCTGCACGTGCTGCTCGAGAAGCCCATGGAGACCTCGGTCGAGGACTGCCAGGCCATCATCGATGCCGCGGAGAAGTCAGGTGCCACGCTCATGGTCGCCTACCGGTTGCACCAGGAACCGGGCACCGTGGAGATGATCGAAAAGGTTCGGGACCAGAAGGCCATTGGAAACCCGCGTTTCTTCTCGTCCGTGTTCTCCCAGGACATCACGGAGGAAAACCACCGCGGGCACTCCGGATATTGGGGCGGACCGATCCCGGACATGGGCACCTACCCGCTCAACGAGGTGCGCCACCTGTTCGACTCCGAACCCATTTCCGTACATGCCATGGGCGTTCGCACCCCGGGCCGCGAGTTCAACTTTGATGACACCGTGGCCGTGACCCTTCGCTTCCCGGAAGATCGGGTCGCCCAGTTCACCATCTCGTACGCATCCGAAGCTGCGGACCGGTTCACGATCGCCGGCACCGAGGGTGAAATCACCGCGGAACCGTGTTTCGGTTTCGGCCCCGGCGTGGGTATCACCTACACCCTCACCAAGGACGGTAATTCGGAGAGCTTCACCCACGACCCGGTGGAGCAGTTCGGCGGTCAGACACAGTACTTCGTGGACTGCATCCGCAACGGTGAACAGCCCGAGCCCTCCGGTGAAGAAGGCCTTCTGGACACCCGCGTCCACGAGGCCGTGCTCCGTTCCTTGGAAACCGGCGAGACGGTCACTCTGGACCCGTACGAGCGTGACCGACGCGTCACCTCGGAACAGGTCCGCAGGGTCACCCCGGCCGACGAACCCGAGGATGACGAGATCGTGGACCAAGTTCCCCAGAACGGCTGATCAACCCGAGCCGTCCCAGTCTCCGGAATACAGGATTCCGGAATCCAGCCCCAAGAACTCGGCCCACAGAACGGACGCCCACCATGGCCCAGCAGTTCGAGTACGAAACCCGTCTGACCCAGCCTCGTGATGACGTCTTCGCGTGGCATCAGCGCCCCGGCGCCCTGACGAGGCTCACCCCGCCATTCGGCGGTGGGCCGGACAAGGTCACGGAGGCCCCCACTGATGGGATCGAACCCGGCTCGCGCGTGAAACTGGGGGTGTCCGTTCCGGGAACCTTCGGAACCGTGCACGTGCCGTGGACCGCGCGCCACGGTGACTGGGATCCCCCGCACTACTTCACTGATCGCATGGAACGCGGGCCGTTGGGGGAGTGGGAACACCGGCACAACTTCGAGGAGAGTCCCGAGGGCGGCACGGTCGTCCGCGATCAGGTGACGGTGCGTACCCTGCCTCAATCGCTGGAGAACGCCAGCGGTCCGAGCGACAAACTGATGCGCGGTCAGTTGGAACGCATCTTCGCCTACCGGGAACGCCAGTTGCGCGGAGACCTCGACTTCCACGATGAGCATCGCGGCCCCCGGCTGCGCATTGCCGTGGGCGGGGCCTCCGGGCTGATCGGCTCGCAGGTGTGCGCGCTCCTGGAAACCGGTGGACACGAGGTGCTACGGCTCAAACGAGGCGCTTCATCCGGCCCCGGGGTCATCGGCTGGGACCCGGCCAAAGGTCGACTGAACCCACACGATTTGGCGGGGATCGACGTCGTACTCCACCTGGGCGGGTCGAGTATCGCCACCCGCTTCACGGACAAGAACAAGGACGACATCCTGCGCTCACGCGTGGAGAGCACCCAGTTGTTGGTGCGGGCGATCGGGCAGGTTCCGGCGGATCAGCGGCCGCGGGCCCTGGTGGTCGGATCGGCCGTGGGCTATCACGGGACTGATCGCGGTGACGAGATCCTGACCGAACAGCAACCCCCCGGTGACGGATTCCTGGCCCACGTGTGTGATGAGTGGGAGAAAGCCGCGCACGGTGCGGAGGCTTACGGCGTGCGCGTGGTCAATGTGCGCACGGGGCTGGTTCTGACGCCCAGCGGCGGTCTGCTGCGGCCCCAATTGCCCCTCATGACCGCGGGACTGTCCGGGCCGCTGGGCGGGGGCAAGCAGTGGCAGAGCTGGATCGGGATCGACGACATGGCCGGAGCGGTTGCGCACCTGGTGCTGTCCGAGGATGCCTCCGGTCCGTACCACGTGGCCGCGCCCAACCCGGTGCGGCAGAAGGATTTTGCGCGCATCGTCGCGGGAGTACTGCACCGCCCAGCGATCGTTCCCACCCCGCTGGCCGGCCCGCGTGCGCTACTCGGTAAGGAAGCCACGGAGGAACTGATCGCGGCAAGCCACCGGGTGGACGTGTCCAAGCTCCTGAGCGCCGGCTATCGCTTCCGGCACGAGAACCTGCGGGACTGCGCGGAGCACATTTTGGGGCGGGTGGACTGAGCCGCTTGAGACGAGGCACTCAGCCCCTTGAGAGACGCAGGATTTAGTACCGCTGATCTGAGACGTGAGATCGGGTCAGCACCATCAGATACGCAATGGAGGAACACATGGGAAACACCGAAGGCAAGACCCAGGCTGTAGAGACCATCAAGGAACTGATCGACGGAATCGGCACGTGCGTCATCGCCACGCACACCGCGGACGGCGGCATCGTGACCCGTCCCATGGGCGTGCAGGACAAGGATTTCGACGGCGATCTGTGGTTCATGACCTCCCGCGATTCGGACCTGGTGGAGCAGATCACTGCCAACGATCAGGTCAATGTGACGTTCGTGGGCAAGGGCACCTGGGTGTCCCTGCGCGGACGTGCCGAGCTGGTCGAGGATCCGCAGCGCAAGGAAGAACTCGCCAGCGCCCTGACCGGTGCGTTCCTGCAGACGGACCCCAAGTCCCCGGAGGCAGCGCTGATCCAGGTCAACACCGAAGCCGGTGAGTACTGGAGCTCCGAGGGCGCCAAGACCGTGCTCGAAATCATCAAGGCTCGCGTCACCGGCGACCGCCCGGACGCTGGCCAGAACGACACTGTGCAGCTGTAACTCACCAGTTGTGCCGAGCGAGGCCCCGCGGCCACGGATGTTTTGTCCGTGATCGTGGGGCCTCGTGACATCTGGGGCAGGGGTTAGCAGGGGCTCGACATCTGAGGAAGAGGTTCGCGTCGAAACCAGGGATAAACCGGCGTACTTCTGCCAAATATGTTCAGGGCACCGATAAGGGCGCTAACCTCCGCCTCAAATGTTCATCTGGATCCCGTTGGCGCTAACCGCTACCCCAGGTGCCCCCGTAGGTCCACGCAGCCACCACACCGCGACCCACTCCACCCACTTGAGCAACGTCACTCGGCACGGTTCCGCGTGTTTCTGTATTCTTTTCTCCGTGACATCTCAACTCTCCCGGCCCGCGGTGTACCTCGGTGTACCCGCCTCCGCCGATGACAAGGAGTCGGACAGTCCGAAGAGGCACAGTCCTCTTCCCCGATCCGGCACAGCCCTTAGCCCCCGCTCCACGGCAACGCCCGTAGCAGTTCCCACGATGAGCGAGGTGGGCCAGTGCTGACAGCATGGTTCGTCCTGCTGGCTTTTTTGCTCCTCGTGGCAGCCAACGCCCTGTTCGTGGCGGTGGAGTTCTCGTTCCTCACCGTTGACCGGCAAGCGATTCAGCGCGCCGAAGCGGAAGGTGACAAGCGCGCCGTCGTTATTGAGCGCAGCCTGAAGAAAACCTCGACCAACCTGTCCGGTGCCCAATTGGGTATCACCGTGTCGAGCTTGGTGGCCGGCTTCCTGACGGGGCCCGGTATCGGCGAGCTCTTGCGCGGAGGGCTCGGCTGGGCCGGTATGCCCGACGCTGCGGCCACCGGTATCGCCACCACCGCCGCGTTCATCGTGGCGACCTTCACGCAGATGGTGTTCGGCGAGCTGGTTCCCAAGAACTGGGCGATCGCAGACCCGATGCGCGTGACCCACGTGGTCGTGTACCCGCAGAAGATCTTCATGGTGCTGTTCGGTTGGCTGGTCAAGGTCCTCAACGGAGCGGCCAATGCAGTACTGCGCTTCCTGGGTTTCACGCCCACGGAGGAAGTCGCCAACGCACGTACGGCAGCCGAGCTTGCCGCCGTGGTCAACCGTTCCGGCCGTGAAGGCACGTTGGAAGCTGGGACCGCAGAATTGGTGGCTCGCTCCATTGAGTTCGGTGAGCGCACCGCTGCAGATGTGATGCGTCCGCGACCGCGCGTGAACTTCCTGGAATCCGATGACACCGTGGAGCACATGCTCCTGACCGCGGCGGAGACCGGTCACTCCCGGTTCCCTGTGATGGGCGAATCCGTGGACGACATCGTGGGCATCGTGCACTACACCCACGCCCTGGCCGTTCCGTTCGAAGAGCGTTCGACCAAGCGCGTTGCTGACATCGCAGCACCGGCGGATGTCGTTTCCGAGTCAATGACCCTGGATCCCCTCATGCGCAAGCTGCGCGGCAAGGGCCTGCAGCTGGCCATCGTGGTGGACGAATACGGCGGCACCGCCGGCATCGTGACCCTCGAGGACCTCATTGAGGAAATCGTGGGCGAGATCGATGACGAGCAGGACACCCGAGTGCAGCGCTTCCGTCGCACCCGGGACGGTGGACTGGTGATTTCCGGTCTGCTGCGTCCCGATGAACTGGGTGACGTGCTCCGCTTGGACATGCCCGAGGGTGAAGAATCAGACACTCTGGGCGGGCTCATTGCGGAGGAGCTGGACCGGTTGCCCCGTGTGGGCGACAACCTCACGGTCGAGGCCACGGACCACGCCCACCGCGACGAGGACGATTTGCCCACCAAGGCCAACATCCACATGGAGGTGGTCCGCATGGATCAGCACCGTGTGGACCGGATCCTGGTGCGCCGCGAAGGCGGAGACCCGGATGCCCGGGGCGGGTCGACCACCTCTACCGAGTGGAAGCCACCAGCTCACCGGAATGATCCGCTGGGTGGGGAACCGCGCCAGCCGGAAACCGCTGAAGAGTTCCAGGCCGCTCAGGCCGGCCAGCAAGGCAACCCCTCGTTCCGTCGCGATGACGACGTCTCGATCGAGGATCCCGGAGAGGAGCAGCAGCGATGACCACCAGCACTGCGATTATCGTTCTCGTCCTGTTGCTCGCGGGCAACGCGTTCTTCGTGGCCAGTGAGTTCGCCATGGTCTCGGCCCGCCGTGACCAGTTGGAGCCCAAGGCTGCCGAAGGCTCCAAAGCCGCCAAATATGCCCTCAAGGGCATTGAAAACGTGTCGACGGCGCTCGCCGCCACCCAGCTCGGCATCACCGCGTGTTCGTTGCTGATCGGTGCCGTGGGTGAACCCGCGATTGCGCACCTGATCGAGCAGCCGCTCGAGTACTTTGGCGTGCCGTCCGCGCTGCTGCACCCCATTGCACTGGTCATTGCACTATTGATCGTGACGTTCTTGCACATGGTCCTGGGCGAAATGGTGCCCAAGAACATCGCCATTGCGGTTCCGGGACGCTCGGCCATGGTGCTGGGGCCCGTGCTGCACGGTTTCGTCATGGTGTTCCGCCCGTTCATTTGGATCATGAATGAGACGGCCAACCACTTGGTCCGCTGGCTCTTCCGTGTGGAGCCCAAGGACGAGGTCGCGTCCTCCTTCACTTCAGAGGATGTGCGCGGGTTCGTGGCCGAGTCCGGCCGCGAAGGTCTGCTCGACAATGACGAAATCCGGTTGTTGACCGGCGCCTTGAACTTCGAGAACAAGACCGCCGACGACGTCGCTCTGCCCCTGACGGGCATGCGCACAGTGGCCAGCGATATCACCGCCGCAGGCATCGAAATGATGTGCGCGGAGACCGGGTTCTCGCGCTTCCCCGTTCAGGACCAGAACGAACGCCTGATGGGTTACATCCACACCAAGGACGTGCTGGGTCTGCCCGAGACCATGCGGCACGTGCCGATCCCGGCGGCGTCGATCCGTCGATTCGCACGAGTGGCACCGGAGGACAAGCTGCGCAAGGTCACTCGAACCATGCAGGCCGACGGCGCGCACTTTGCGCTGCTGGGCCAGGTGGCCCGGGATTCGCGCACCACGGACGAGTCGGTGTACATCGTGGCTCTCGAGGATGTTCTGGAGGAGCTCGTGGGTGAGGTTCGCGATGCGACCAGCAAGCCGGTCGCGGACTGACCCGTAACGGCGAATCAATCAATCGGTGGATGACCCGCCCGCAACGGCAAACCCATAATGGTCTGAAACCCATTCCGTGATCCCAGGGAGAAACATGCCCGGCCAGTCAGCTTCAGCCGCATCGGGGGAGCGCGTGAACAATGCCGCGAATCCGAGCACCAATACGTCTCCGACCAATGCGCCGCGTGTGAGCCCCCGGGGGCTCTACCGCGTGGTGGCCACGGCGGAGATGGTCACGTGGGCGTTGCTGATCGCGGCCATGATCGGCAAGTACGCCCTGGGAGCACCGGACTGGACCATGCGGATTGCCGGCAGCATCCACGGTTTCGTGTTCTTGTCCTACTGTGTGTCCACCGTGGTCGTGTGGACGGACCAGCGCTGGCCCGCATCCAAGGGGATTCTGGGTCTGCTGCTGGCCATCGTCCCGTTCGCCACGGTGCCGTTCGAGCGCCACGTGGACCGCAAGGGTCTGCTGGCCTCGCAGTGGCGTGTGGCGCCGGCCGGTGCTGCACCGCAGAACGGCCAGGAACCTGCTCGGACTGCTGCCGAACGGCTCCTGGCCGTGATCCTGCGCTGGCCGATTCTCTCGGCCTTGGTGTTGGTGGTGTTCGTGGCCCTGTTGTTCACCGTGCTGTTGAACGCGGGCCCGCCCACCGAGTGGTTCAACTAGGGATTAGCCCGCCAGAGCTGCTGAGCGGCCCGGTACACCCCACGACTTGCCGTTGAGCGCAACGCTGCGGTGGGTGTTGGTGGGGTTCACCAGCACGTAGCGATTATTGGACAGTTTGCGCACGAGCACCTGATTCGAGGTGGAGCGCGCACCCGTTCCGTAAACCCCGTTGTTCACGGCCTCCCGAAGGTCACGGACCCCGGCGGCGTTGGGGTTCACGGAGCGGTCCGTGACCTTCTCGGCCAATCCGGTGTTGCGCGCGATCTGATCCTGGCAGTTTTCGACCTGCGGGATCACGGACTTCACGCCGCGTGCCCCCGAGTCACGAGTCAGCAGGGTCTGGCCCAGCAGCATCCGGTAGTCGCGTTCGCGGCGGATGTCGGCTGCCCGGGAGACTGCCCCGTTGCCCGCCTTCAAGCACTGAGCCCCGCCGTTAATGGTTTTGCCCTGGTCGTAACCGCTGGTGCCCACGGCGCGCTTCGAGACGGCGTAATCGTGGTGGAGGATCGGCATGCCCGCGGCGGTGAGCTGACGATTCACGTCCGCGGACTTCTGTAGGTACGCGTTCGACAGGGGAGAACCATTACGGTCCTGCGTGCTGAACTCGCGCATGGCGAAGTCCACGGCGCCCGTGCGGGCCAGTTCGTTCGCCCGTGCGACGTTGGAGGGCTTCTCCGGGTAGATGCCGAGGTTCACGGCCAGCGGCACATCTCGCTTGAGGCGGTTGTCCAGCTGACGATTGACGCTGTCGATCACGGCGGTCGCGCGGCGGGCGTAGGCGTTGTCGTCCGCCCACGGGCCCCACTTGCCCACGTAGTCCATGTCCTGGCCGTGGCCGGCGGTCATTGCGACGTCGTCGAAGAACACGCCGTCGAACTTGGCGGGACCCGCCTTGGTCACGCGACCGGGCAACGACGGCGCTTCGAGCAGCTTGGCTGCGGCGGTCGCGCAGACGTCCGCGTACGCGTTCGAGAGGTTGGAAATGGTCGAGTAGTTCCAACCCGGGTAGGTGGCCAGCCCCATCGAGTTGGTGGCTACGCGGGAGTTGCCGGGGCGAACGCCGAACTGGCGGCCGTCAGACTTGGGATCGGCGCACGTGCGCTGGAAAGCGCCGTTTTCTGAACTGCGCTCGGACATGGCGCCCAGGTTCATGTAGGCGTAAAACGTGGTGCCGGGGTTGGCGGCCTTCATATCGGCCAGCGTGCACTCGCCACGACCACCGGCAACGGCAACCGTGGGGTCCACGATGGCGTCCGAGACCTTACCAACCAGCTGGCCGCCGGGGCACAGCTGCTGCGGCTGCTGGAAGCCATGGAGATAGGCCGGCGCACTACCCGCGGGCGGGGTGGGAGCGCTGGGTGTGGTCGGAACCGGTGCCGCCTGAGCGGGCATGATGGTGGCCACCAACGCCAGCAGCGCGGTCATGGTTCCGGCAATGGACAGGGATCGGCGCGAAGTACGCGAATGTTGGGATCTGGATCGCATGTTCAAAAATGTAACGAAACAGTAACGAGCCCGTTGTGACTAACGGGTATGTTTCAGTTGTCTCTTTGGTACGCAGGCTGATGAAAGCTCAATGAGCCAATGACGAGAAGCGTCATACCCGAGCACGACGCTCCCCGGGGTGAAAGCTCGCTACCCTCGTGACGATGGCACTTCACGTACGTTTCGCGCGCTGGGCGGAGAATCACCCCCACATCAGTAACGCCCTGCTCATGGGCGGCGGGATCATCTTTTCCCTGGTCTTCCTGACTGCCGGGGCGATGGACGCGGGGAAGAGCATCTGGTGTGCTGCGGTGGTGGCGTTGCCGTTGTTCTTCCGGCGGGCGGCGCCCACGGCCACGGCGTTCGCTGTGGGTGCCCTGGCCCTGCTGGTCCTGGCGGTTTTCAATGTGGCCGCCATCGGACTCTGCATGTGGGCCGTGCCGTGCCTGATGTACACGGTGGCGGTTCGGGCGTCCAAAAAGAAGCGTCGTGCCGTGCTGATCGCCGCACTGCTGGGTTGCTTGGTGTTCGCTCTCCTGTGCCGCCGGTGGTTCTTCGTTTTCTATGGAGAGGCCTCGATTCTGGAATGGGTCATGGCGTCCCTGATGTTCTTCGTGGTCAGCGCGCTGTTCGTGGTGGTCGCGTTCCTGGCGGGTGATTTGGCACGCAACCGCTGGCGCCGTCGTGAACAACTTGAAGACCGGGCCCGCCGTCTCGAGGTCGAGCGGGAGCAGGAAGTCCGCATCGCCGCGCAGGACGAACGCACGCGCATTGCCCGGGAAATGCACGACGTGGTCGCGCACTCGCTGTCCGTGGTGATCGCGCAGGCGGACGGCGCCCGGTACGCGGCGGCGTCGAACCCTGACGTGGCTGCGCAGACCCTGGAGACCATCGCGGAAACGGCGCGCGGTTCCCTGACCGAGATGCGCAAACTTTTGGGGGTGCTGCGCACCGATGACGAGACCGAGACCAAGCCCGTGCCCCAGCTGGGCGACATCCCCGAGCTCGTGAACTCCGTGAAGTCCGCTGGGCTGCCCGTCCAATTCAGTGAGACGGGCACGCCGACCTTGAGCACCGGCGCGCAGTTGAGTCTCTACCGCGTGGTCCAGGAAGGTCTGACCAACGTGTTGAAGCACGCGTGGCAGGCGAGTTCGGTGCGCGTGACCATCGAGCACCGGCCGGATTTCTCGTGGGTCGAGATGGTCAACGACGGCGCCGGCGAGGACGATTCCCCGCGGGCTCCCGGTGGAGGTCACGGGTTGCAGGGGCTGCGCGAGCGCGTAGCTCTGTACGGTGGGGACATGACGGCGGGCCCCCATGCCACACACTCGGACGTTTTCGTCGTTCAGGCCACTATCCCCTCGGATATCCCCACGGAGGACGCGTGAGTTCCATTCCCCCAGAGTCCGCCAACGCATCGCGAGTACTCATTGTGGACGACCAACCGCTCGTGCGCGGTGGCTTTCGCATGCTCGTCGATTCCCAGCCGGATCTCACGGTGATCGGCGAGGCCGGTGACGGCCAGGAGGCCGTGGACTTCGTCTCGGAGGCGCTGGGTACGGAGTGCGTGCCGGACGTGGTGCTCATGGATGTACGCATGCCCAGGCTCAACGGCATCGAGGCGACCCAAGCCATCCTGGCGGCACACCCGCAGACCAAGGTCATCGTGCTCACGACGTTCGACCTGGATGAATATGCCCTGGACGGGATACGCGCCGGTGCCAGCGGATTCCTGCTCAAGGACGCTCGCCCCGAGGAACTACTGGAAGCCATCCGCACGGTCGCCCGCGGCGATGCCGTGATCGCGCCCTCCACCACGCGCCGGTTACTTGACCACTTGATCGCCGATAACCCCGACGATGACGCTCCCACCTCGGTCAGCCAAGCGTCACCCACCCGGGTGGCTGGGAATGTAACGGGCCCCGGGCAGGCGCCTGCGGCGGCGGCGTCGAACCCGTGGGAGAACCCGCGACTTTCCGTGCTGACGGCCCGCGAACGTGAGGTCTTCGAGCTGGTGGGGAGGGGATTGTCGAACGCGGAGATCATGTCCGAGTTGTTCCTGTCCGAACCGACCGTCAAAACTCACGTGTCCCACATCCTGGCCAAGCTCGGTGCCCGGGACCGAGTGCAGGCCGTGGTGATCGCCTACGAAACCGGAGTGGTAACCGCCTGACAACCTCATGCGAAACGCCCCGTGGATGAGAGTTCCCCGGCGCGTTTCGCACTTTTAGCTATGGCAGACGCCACGGCGAACGCTGTCAGCGCGGTCATTCAAACAACTTCAGCCGGGGGGTGGGGTTCATTCCTCAGGATGGCTCGATGTACCCGTCTCAGACCCCGGGATGATTCCCTGACCTGCGGGATTGGTACCCCCGCCCGATGTGCGCGTGTCCCGTCTCGGACAGAGTTGAAGCATGAACTCGACTCGCACCGAAACCCAGAAATCGCAGGGTCTGCCGTGGGGGCAGCAGGCCCAGCAGCGCAGTGACCAGAACTCGCCCGCGCAGCCGGATCAGAACTCGCCGCGGAACACCCAGCCCGGGCAGGCGCGCTCGTTGGCTGTGATCGCCTCGAACGTTTCCCGCACCTACGGAACCGGCGAGGCCTCGGTCGAGGCGCTCGACCGAGTAAGCCTCGAGATCCCCGAGGGCACTCTGGTTGCTGTGATGGGTCCGTCCGGTTCCGGTAAATCCACGCTGGTGCACTGCCTCGCCGGCTTGGATGTTCCGGACAAGGATCCCAACACCCGCATCGTGGTGGGCGGCCAGGACATCACCGGCCTTTCCGACGATCAACTGACCCGCTTCCGCCGCGACCACGTGGGGTTCGTGTTCCAAGCGTTCAACTTGGTGCCCACTCTCACCGCGCGCCAAAACATCGAACTTCCCCTCTCGCTGGCCGGCAAGAAAGTCGATTCCCAGCGTCTCGAGGCGCTCGCGGACACCTTGGGCATTCGTTCCCGCTTGGATCACCGCCCGGATGAGATGTCCGGAGGTCAGCAGCAGCGCGTGGCCATCGCCCGCGCTCTGCTCCCCGGGCCGTCGGTGATCATCGCCGATGAGCCCACCGGCGCCCTCGACAGCACCACCTCCCACGAGGTCCTCGGCATGCTGCGGCGCAGCGTGGACGAGTTCAACCAGACCGTGGTCATCGTGACGCACGATCCCGAGGTGGCTCAGGCCGCCGATCGCGTGGTTCGGGTCATGGACGGCCGCATCCAGTCCGACGGCGCCGCGAATGGTGATCGGTAATGCGCACCGTTGTCCTGTCCAGACTTCGACTCCAATGGACCCGCTATCTCATGGTGCTCGCCGTGGTCGCGGTGTCCTCCGGGTTCATGACCGCAGCCCTCGGCCTGTCGAGCACACTCACCGCGAGCATGACCAATGACCTGGCTGCCCAGTACAAGAACTCGGACGCCGTGATCACCACCAAGGCTGACGCGATGGCCAGTTTCAGCAGCACCCCGCAGCAGGTTGATGAACTCTCTCGCGTGGACGGAGTCGACTCGGCGTGGGCCCAGTACACGACCGTGGGGGTCCCCAGCTCGAAGGACGTGTCCTCGGACGGCACTCCCGCGACCACTTCCAATCTGCCCGAGGATCCGGCAATGCTCCCCGCGGAAATCACCGAGGGAAACTTCCCGAGCGGTGACGACCAGGCGCTGGTGACCGAGTCGATCGCCGACAAGTACAAGGTGGGCGTGGGGGACACTCTCTCCCTCCAAGAAATGGGTGGTGCGCCCGCCGGTGAAGGCGGCGAAGGTGAGGGGCCCGGGCAGGGTGCGCAGGCGCCGTCGGCGGCCAAGGAATTCACTGTGTCCGGGCTGACCGAAACCACGGCGACCGGCGCGCTCGCGAGCGTGTGGCTCACCGGTGAGGGCTTGACGAGTTTCTCACCCGGGCAGGTGTCCGGCGACCGCCCGCTAGAGGCCATTCAGCTCACACTGGATGGTCCGGTCACTGATGCCCGGCTCCAAGAACTGACGACCACCGCGGGCAAGATCTTGGCCAGTGGTCAGGGGCAACAGACGGAGCTGCGCGTGGTCACCCCCGAACAGTTGACCGAGGAAATACTCGATGAACTGGCCGCCGGCTCCAACATCCTGACCATGTTCCTGCTCGCTTTTGCGGGATTGTCCATCTTGGTGGCGCTTCTGGTGGTGACCAATACGTTGTCCGTGCTGACTGCACAGCGCGCTCGTGAACTCGCGCTGTTGCGCTGCGTGGGTGCTACGAGCAAGCAGGTGCGCCGTTCGGTGCTGACCGAGGGACTGGTCCTGGGCACAGTGGGTGCTCTCGTCGGTGTGGCCGTGGTGTGGGGCCTTGCCGTGGTGCTCCAGGCCTCCGGAATCATTGGCGCGGTGACCGTGACGGTGGCCCCGCGCGATCTACTGGTGGGGTTCTTCACGGGGATCGTGCTGACAATGATCGCCTCCCTCGGCCCGGCGCGTCGCGCTCACGGGGCCTCGCCCCTGGATGGCCTGCGGGGTTCTCGCGCCGCCGACGGCGTTCCCCGCGTTCGCATTGTCCTGGGCGCCTTGATCCTCGTGGCAGGTGCTGGAGCCCTGGTGTTCGGTGCGATGGAACGCAACCCGCTTCTCGGAATCGCCGGTGGTCTGGCGAGCTTCTTGGGCGTGGTCATGACCTCGCGGTTGTACTTGCCCCCGCTCGTTCAGGGGCTGGGGCGCATCCTTCCCGGTGGCCAGCCCTCCCGTCTGGCGGCGGTCAACGCTGCTCGCTACCCGGCGCGCACCGCAACCACTGCCACTGCGTTGCTGATCGGTGTGCTGTTGGTGGCCACGGTGCTCACGGGTCAGCACGTGGCCAGGGTCAATCTGCTCAACGAGCTGGATCAGCAACGTCCCGTGGACATCTCCGTCCCGGCCGATGCGGGTCAGATCTCTGCCGATCAGGTCCAGGAACTCTCGGAGCTCAACGGGGTGCTGAGTGTGGAGACCACCGATCCGGCCAAGGCTGAAGGCGCGATCGCCCAGATCGACGCCGTCCAGTCCCTCAACAATTCCGCTGCGAGCGAGCTGCAGGAAAAGGTCGCCGGGATTGTGAACCTTGCACCCGGTGAACTGCAGGGCGCCCTCATGGAGAAGGCCAGCTACGTGTCCATCCTGGAAATCATGCTCACGGTCACGCTGGGGCTATTGGCAGCGGCGGTGGTGGTGTCCGTGCTCGGTATCGCCTCGACCATGTCCCTATCGGTGCTCGAACGAGTTCGTGAGAACTCCCTGTTGCGAGCGCTGGGCCTGACCCGTCGACAGCTCGGAGCCATGATTCGCCGTGAGGCACTGGTGATCTCACTGGTGGCCACGATCGTGGGCCTGGTGGTTGGTTGGGTCTTCGGAACTCTGGGCGTGATGTCCCTGGTGACCGAGGGGATGACGGTGGAACCCACGGTTCCCTGGCCCGGTTACCTGGCGATCATCTTGGCCGCCGTGGTGGTAGCGGTACTGGCCTCGGCGGCACCAGTCCGACGAGCCACTCGGGTCACCCCGGTGGAGGGTATGGCGCGGGTGGACTGACACCCGTTCAGAGACCCGCGTGATCTCCAGGCAGGGGCATTAAACAAGGGCCCGTCGTCCGACCGACCATCGGATGACGGGCCCTGCTCCCCAACTAGCAGGGTGTTGACGGCTCAGTGTGTACTGGCGCCGCCGCCCCGCACACTACTCCTGTATTTGGATGATTTGGAAGGCCGCTCCCTGGGGGTCCTGGACAGTTGCCAGGCGCCCGAAAGGTGAGTCCTCGGGGCCATCCAGCACCGTGCCACGGAGTGCCTTGACCTTCTCCAGGGACTCGTCAGTGTTGTCCACGCCGATGTACAGACGCCAGTAGGGCGGCATGTCACCCCACGCGGACGTGTCGCACAAGCCGGCGGTGGCGGCGTCGTCCTTGCCGTTGGTGACGTAGCGGAACTCCTCGTTGTCCTCCCCGCCCATGGAGTGCGTGTCCCACCCGAGGGCGTCGCGGTAGAAGGGCAGAGCGGCGTCGAAATCGCTGACCATGGCCTCGAACCAGACGGGTGAGCCATGCTTGCCCGTGAACTCGAAACCGGCGAACTGATTGGCCTGCCACAGACCGAAGGCCGCTCCTGCGGGATCCTCCGCGATGGCCATGGAGCCCAGCTCGCCCACGGGCATGGCGGGGTAGTAGATCTTGCCGCCCTGTTCGGTGACCTTGCTCAGCGTTGCCTCGATGTCGTCGGTGCCCAGGTACACGGTCCACGCCGTGGGGTTCTGGGGTTCCTCGGTGGGACCCTCCGGACCCATCAAGCTGCTCATGGCGCCGCCCACCGGCGCGCCATTGGTGGTGATCATGTTGTAGTGGCCGAAGTCTTCGCCCTGGTCCGTGAAATCCCAGCCGAACAGTTCGCCGTAGAACGCCGCGGCGCCGTCGATGTCGTGTGTTCCCAGGTCGATCCACGTGGGTGATCCAGTGGGTTGAGTGCTCATGACGGTACTTCTTTCACGTGGGGCACTTGGTGCGCCCGTGCAGTGTTGAGCCTAGGTTCACTTGAAAGCTGCCGCCAGGGTGATTGAGTAGATTCAGAGAAAGCTGACGGCAACGCGGCGCGACGAGGCGCCCAGGAGGATCATCATGGCTGTACAACCCAACGACCAATAGTCATTCTCGGTTCCCAATGACCAGATCATTGAGTGGCGGCGGCACATGCACGCCAACCCGGAGCTGTCCTTCAAGGAAGTGAACACTTCCCAGTGGGTTGAAGACCTGCTCAAAGGCATGGGTATCGAAACCTCGCGCCCCACGCCCACCTCGGTGCTGGGTGTCCTCAAAGGCACGGGTCAGGGCCCGGCGAAGAACATCGGTTTGCGCGCGGACATGGATGCGCTGCCTGTCCAGGAGGAAACCGGCGAGGAATTCTCATCCACTGTGGACGGCGTGATGCACGCGTGTGGTCATGACACCCACACCGCCATGCAGCTGGGCGCGGCCAAGGTGTTGTCCGAGAACACGGACCTCTTCGGCGGCACCGTGACCTTCGTGTTCCAGCACGCGGAGGAACTCAATCCCGGCGGCGCGCAGGAAATGGTTAAGGCCGGCGCCATGGAAGGCCTGGACGGGATCTTTGCTCTGCACGTGATGAACGCGCCCGTGGGAACCGTGCAGGTGCGCCCCGGCCCCGCGACGTCGCTGGCCGGCGGCGGCTGGATCAAGATCAAGGGCCAGGGCTCGCACGGTTCTATGCCGCAGGACGGCATCGACCCGGTTCTGGTGGCGTCCCAGGTGGTCGTGGGGCTCAACACGATCGTGTCCCGCAGTGTGGATCCCTCGCACTTCATGGTCATCAACCCGGGAATGATCCACGCGGGCCAGGCGCCCAACGTGATCCCGGATAACGCGACGATCGGCGTCTCGGTCCGCACCCGCACCGCCGAAGACACCGACCTCGCCTTCCGTCGCATCGAAGAACTCACCAATGGGATTTGCGCCTCGTACGGCGCCTCGGTCGAGTACGAGTGGGTGGACGCCTACGACATCGTCTACAACGACGCCGCTCTGGCCGCTCAGGCACTCGAGTCCGCCAAAAAGGTGGCCGGAGACGACAACGCGTGGGAGGGCGAGATTTCCTCCGGTTCCGAGGACTTCTCGGCCTTCGCCAACGAAGTGCCCGGCTGCTTCATCATCCTGGGCGGCGGTGACGCTGAGCAGGGTTTCGCCTTCCAGAACCACCACCCCAAGTTCAACGTGCGCGAGGACTGCTTGGCCATTGGCACCGCCCTCGAAGTTCAGATGATCTTGGACCTGCTGGGTCCTGACGCCGCTGCCTGAGCCGCGTTCCCCGGTTTACGCGGTCAACCGGTCCAGCGCGGCCATCAGTTGCTCGAGCGTTTTCTGTTTCTCTGCTGAACTTTCGGGCAGTAGGCCCATGGAGGCCTGCTGATACAGCCCATCGCCCATGCACACCACGGCCGTGGCAACGACGGGGTCGCCCACGTCCTCGAGCACAACGGTCAGCCAGTTCTTCTCGATGCCTGCGTAGGCGGCGCGAGCGGCGTCGTCGCCGGCCTGGATCAGGCGGGAGGCGACGATCAGGGCGCGGTCCAGCGCGCTGTCCTCGTAGAGCGAGGTGGCGAGGAACTCTCGTGCGGCGCCGCGTGGTGAGGCTGTCAAGCGTTCGAGGTCCTCGGCCGCCAGTGACTCGAGATTGACCAGCATGGCATCCACCAGGCCCTGCCGGTGCGGGAAGTGGTAGAGCAAGCCGCCTTTGGAGACACCGGCGGCCGCGGCCACGGCGTCGAGGGTGGCTGCGCGCTCGCCGTCCGTGAGAACGATGTGCTCGAAGGCCTCGAGCAGCTTGTCTCGCGCCAGCGGTTTGCGGGGCATGTGAGCAAAACCTCTCCAACGGGTCCGGGGAATATTGCCCCGCGTTCGGCGTTAACTGTACCGTCTAGTCGGTATAGAAATTAATGGCGCGTGCCACAACGGCACCGCTGCGCGCGGTACGACGAAGTACTTTTCGCGAACCAACGCCGAGTCACCGGCAGCAGAGCACCGAGGAGGTCTTCATCGTGTCCACCATGATCGATCAGCGGCAGAAAGCTGGTGTCCGTGAGTGGGGTGCCTTGGCTGTGCTGATGCTTCCGGTGCTGCTGGTATCCGTGAACAACACTGCGCTGAGTTTCGCACTGCCCGCCATTTCCAAGGCGCTGCATCCCACGGCCTCTCAACTGCTGTGGATCGTGGACGTGTATCCGCTGATCTTGGCTGCCCTGCTGGTTCCCATGGGCAGCCTGGGGGACCGGATCGGGCGCCGCAAGATGCTCATGATCGGTTCCACGGGATTCGGCGTGATCTCGGCGTTGGCCGCCTTTGCCCCCACCGCGGGATGGCTGGTTGCCGCGCGCGTTGGCATTGCTGTGTTCGGCTCCATGCTGCTGCCCGCCACGCTGTCCGTGATGCGTACCGTGTTCCGTGACGATCACGAACGGCGTCTGGCCATTGCCATTTGGACGGCCGGTTTCAGTGCTGGCGCAGCCCTGGGCCCGATTGCCGGTGGCTTCCTGCTTAACCACTTCTGGTGGGGCTCGGTGTTCCTGTTGGCCGTTCCCGTGCTCGTGGCATTCCTGATCGCCGCACCGTTGCTGCTGCCGGAATCCCGCGATCCCAACCCGGGGGCAGTGGACCCCGTCTCCATTGTGCTGGCCGTGCTCACCATGGCTCCGGTGGTGTACGGCATCAAGTCCCTGGCAACGGGGGGTTCAGCGCTGCAAGGGCTGCTGGTCATGGCGTTCGGCGTGCTGTGCGGACTGTTGTTCGCTCGCCGTCAGGTGGCCAAGGACTATCCGATGCTGGACCTGCGTTTCTTCCGCAGCTCCCGCTTCTCGGGTGGTGTGACGGTCAACGTGATGGCCAACTTCGCGCTGTTCGGCTTCCTCTTCTTCCTGACCCAGCACCTCCAGCTGATCGGTGGCAAGGACCCGATGAGCGCGGGCCTGCTGATGGTCCCCGGTCTGCTGCTGGCCATCGTGGCGGGTTTGGCCGCCGCCAAACTGGCCGTGTTGTTCGGCGTGCGCGCCACCGTGGTTGCGGGTCTGGTGCTGATCGCCGGTGGCTTCTTGATCGTGGGCTTCACCGATCAGGAAAGCTCTGCGGTACCGGTCCTGACGGGTTTCGCGGTCATGAGCGCCGGGGCCGGCCTGGCCACAACCCTCTCCACCGACCTGGTGGTCTCATCTGTTCCTGAAGCCAAGACCGGCGCGGCCTCCGCGGTGTCCGAGACCGGATACGAGGTGGGCGCCGTGCTGGGTACGGCGCTACTCGGCGGCCTGACCACCGCCTTCTACCAGTCCCACTTGGACCTTCCGCAGGCGCTGGGCCCCGCCCAGAACGACGCCGCCCACCAGACTTTGGGCGGGGCGGTGGACGTAGCCCAGGGCACGCCGTGGGCTGAGAGCGTGATGGACTCGGCCACGGCCGCCTTCTCTGCCGGGATGCAGGGCAGCAGTTTGCTGGGTGGTCTCACGATCCTGGTGGTCGCCGTTGTCATGATCCGTGTGCTGCGTGCCGACCGTAAGGTGCGCTTCCACGAGCCTCTGCCCACGGACCGCATCGAAATCAACTGAGGCGGAGTTGGGAGCCTGAGCCGCCCCCGTGCCTGTGCAGTGCGGCTGCCGTGGCCCGTGCGGCACAGGTACGCAGCCCCCCTTACGAGCCGGGCGGCGTCGTCGTAAAGTGACCAGCGGAAACGTCGAGCGAAAGGCAGCGAACAATGAGCGCGAACGAACTGTTGGAGGATGCGGCACAGCGGCCCGCGCAGGTGGCCGGCGAGGTGCTGGACGGCATTTCCGAGGACACGCTCAATCGCATGCCCGGGGATACGCAGAACTCGATCGCTTGGCTGATCTGGCACGCCGCTCGCCAGCAGGACGTGCAGATCGCGCACCTCTCCGGCGAGGACCAGGTCTGGACCTCGCAGGGCTGGGAACGGAAATTCGATCTCGATCGTGAAGCGAATGATTTCGGCTTCGGTGACGGTCCGGAAGATGTTGCGCGCGTTCACGTGAGCGACCCGAAGCTCCTGCGGGGATACTTGGACGCTGTCACCTCTGCGACGGTCGATTACCTGCGCCCCTTGAGCGACGCGGACCTGGAGGAAGTCATCGACGAATCGTGGGATCCGCCCGTCACCCGCGGGGTGCGAATCGTGTCCACTATCGATGATGCCGCTCAGCACCTCGGTCAAGCAGCGTACGTTCGCGGGCTGGTGCAGGATTCCTGGCACGGAAAGTACTGAAATGTCGTGAATTGAGCGGTTAAGTGGGCAAGGCGACACTGTTTATCAACCCTGGATTCATCTAAGATTGCTGTACTGACCATTGGTGCCGAGGGCAAACGGTTACCGAGGTCAAGAATCTGGGGAGATTACAACTAATTATGGCTCGTTCACGTGCACGTCACACGGCGGCCAAGCGCCCATCCATGGCCTTAACCGCTTTCGCTTCGTTTTCGGCTCTGGTAGCGGTCAGCGTTGCCTTGAGCAACGGTTCCGCACCGGCTCCGTGGGAATCCGCGTACGCCAATGAGTCCTCCGAAAACCAAGGAGAACGTGGCACGTTCGGCCAGCCCCAGGCCGATGACCAGGGCGAATCCCGACCTTCCCTTTTTGCTGCAGTGCCCGACGAGGCCCTGATCTCGAACGTCGAGGACACCCCCCAGGATTACGTGGCCAGCCAGGTGCGCAACGTCTCGGACCGTGGAGCCAGTTCGGCGCCGTCGTCGGTGGCACCCGCCAAGCGTGCCCCCGCAACCTTCGAAGGTGAACTCCCCTTCAACACGATCATTGCCCCTGCCCAGCCAGCCACGGTGCTGGACGGCGGTCAGTTCGGCTGGCGAACAGCCCCGGATACGGGTGACCGTGAATTCCACAACGGCACGGATATCTCCACCTCTGAAGGCACTCCTGTCGTCGCTTCTCTGGAAGGTACCGTCACCGCGGTGTTCTGGGATGAATGGGGTGGCAACCGCGTGGAGGTTTCCCACGCGGACGGCGTTAAGACCACCTATAACCACCTCAAGGACGTGATGGTGCAGGTGGGCGACCCGCTCAAGGCTTCCGAACAGCTCGGCACCATCGGGCAGACCGGACTTCGAGTGACCGGTCCGCACCTGCACTTCGAAACCTGGGTCGAGGGTAAGCCCGTGGACGCCCAGTCCTTCGACTGGGAAACCGGCGAGGGCATCATCCCCGCATCCCGTCCCAAGTACTCCCTGGAAGACCAGGCCCAGACTGATGAGGCCGTCACCGACAATGGCTCCGTACCCGGCACTGACAACGGACCCATGTCCGAGGTGCCCGAGGACGAGTGGGATCAGATCATTGCGCTGAGCCAGGAAACCTCGCCCGCGCAGGACGTCCCGGCGGGGTCGTCTGGACCTGATTCCGGTTCCGAGGATGGCGCGGGCACTGCCTCCGGTTCCACCTCTGACGGGGGCGCTTCTTCCGATTCCGACGGCGCATCCTCCGGTTCTCAGGAGGGTGCTTCCTCTGCCCCGGCCACTGAGCCGCGTGCGGCCGAATCCCGGCCCAGCCGGGGCGGCGGTTCGCAGTCTCCCTCGACCGAGTCCCGTTCTGCGGATCCCACCCCGTCCCGGAGTTCCTCCAAGTCCAACAGCTCCGATGAGGGTCGCGTGAACGCTGGCAGCCCCTCCGGTGCAACTTCCAATGCCACTGATTCCCGCCCGAGTGGCGGTTCGTCGCAGGGTGGTTCGGGCGCGTCGTCAAAGGCCTCTGAGAAGAACAACGCCGCTAAGGACAAGGCAGCTACCGATAAGGCAGCCAAGGATAAGACTGCCAAGGAGAAAGCTGCGGAGGACAAGGCCGCAAAGGATGCCGCTGCAAAGAAGGCGGCAGACGAGAAGGCCGCTAAGGACAAGGCAGCCGCGGAGAAGAAGGCCGCTGACGAGGCCAAGAAGAAGGCTGAAGCAGAAGCTGAGGCCAACAAGGTCCCGCCTGCCCCTGCGCTCGCTCCAGTGGAAACCGAGGCTCCAAAGCCCCAGCCCACACCCACTGAGACGAAGAAGCCCGAGCCGACCAATCCCGCAGACGGCGAGGCGCCTGCTAACCCCAAGCCTCCCGCAGAGCCGACGGTTCCGGGCGCACCGGCCGAAACCGGTACCCCGTCCGAGAAGCCCGAGGACGAGGAGACTGCGGAGCCCAGCAAACCTGCGGAGACCACGGTCAATCCGGTTACCGCAGTCATCACTGAGTTGACCACGCTCGAGCAGCTGCAGCAGCGCGCTCAGTGGTACGTGAATGCAGAGTTGCCGAAGACCCCGGAGCAGCAGTTCGGCCCCGGATCGCCGCTGAATGCTCAGCTGCCACTGATCTCGCAGCAGCTGGTCACGGCTGGTGTGGATCAGCAGGATCCGAAGTTCACGGCCCAGCTGACCGCAACTCAGGCTGCCG
Organism: Kocuria atrinae; assembly: GCF_039531425.1. Classification (NCBI taxonomy): domain Bacteria; kingdom Bacillati; phylum Actinomycetota; class Actinomycetes; order Micrococcales; family Micrococcaceae; genus Kocuria; species Kocuria atrinae. The sequence goes on along the minus strand of NZ_BAAAQA010000037.1, from coordinate 315 downwards.
TTGAGAAGGCCGCCGCAGCTCCGAAGGACAAGAAACTCACGGACGCTGCCACTGCGGAACTCACCAAGCTGCAGACCATGCTCGCTCAGGTTCCCGCGTACGTGGACCCCGCAGCAGCACCCGCAGGCTGACACGCCTGACAGTTCGACCGAGCTGACCCCTCACCCGGCTGACCTCCCACCCGACTGACCGAGACAGCTGCACGGCACCGAAAGGTTTAAGGTTCCTTATCCCTTTTTCGAGCACTGTGATGTCTCAGGTCTTTGGTGACAGTTTTGTGTCAGGACATCGGTGACGTTTGGTGTGTCAGGACTT
>NZ_BAAAQA010000036.1:0-7845 GCF_039531425.1 Kocuria atrinae | reverse complement strand
TCCTGTGGCGAGGAGCCCGTTCCTCATCTCATCAACGCACCCGTGACAAGAACCTCATGCCCCACAACAACTAGATCTCGACCTCGTCGCCGATGAACTCAACCGCAGACCCCGTAAACGCTTGCAGTTCGCCACCCCAAACGAAACCCTCGAAGAGTACCTGTTGCAATGACCCGTTGAATCCGCCCACCATTTACCTGTCTCGAACCCAAACGGACCCCCGGGTCAAGGACGGCTCGTTCTTTACTGTCATGCTGCTGATCTCCGCGCTGTCGATCATCGCAGTGGGGGTTCTGTCATTCCGTGATGTCTGGACTCAGATCACCAACTTGTTCGGCTAAAGGTCTCAGCTACCGGGCCTGAAATAACCGTTCAAACTCTCAAGGGATATGACGTGAAAGCTGTAGTTGTCCACCAAGCCAACGACCTGCGCATCGACGAAATAGATCGCCCGGTCTGCGGCCCAGACGATGTTCTTGTGGCTATGGAATGGGGCGGCATCTGCGGTTCCGACGTGGCCTATGTTCGATCCGGAGTGTCCGGTACCGCAGTACTTCAAGATCCCCTCATCTTGGGCCATGAAGTCGCGGGACACATTGTGGAGCTCGGCAGGAACGTGGTCGATCTGGGCACGCTCCGAACCGGCCAGCGCGTTTCCATTCATCCGGCGACTCTCGCCGGAAAACACACGATGATCCCCGCTGTGGCAGATCGGACCAATCTCTGGCCCGAGGTTCGCTACTTCGGCTCCGCGGCCTTCCAACCGCACGAGCAAGGCGCATTCTCCGAGTTCCGGCTGGTCCGGCCTGACCAGATCAGACCGCCCCCGGATGGCGTCAGCACCAAAGAAGGTGCTTTGGCCGAACCTTTCGGGGTAGCGATTCACGCGGTCAAGCGCGCCGGATCCGTGGCTGACAAATCCGTACTCGTGAATGGGTGCGGACCCATTGGCGCACTCGCCGTAGCGGCAGCCAAGGCGCAAGGTGCCAAGGACATCTACGCCGCAGATCTGAGTCAAGCGTCGTTGGAGATCGCAGAACGCATGGGCGCCGACCACCTCGTGGACGTCGCCCAGGGCGAAAAGCTTCCGAGCGACGTCGACGCCGCCATAGAAGCATCGGGTGCCCCACGAGCACTCGGAGGTGTCATCGCGGCCGTGCGGCGCGGGGGTGTGCTGGTTCAGGTCGGAAATCTTCCCGCTGGCGAGGTCAGTGCTGCCCTGGGGAATATCGTGACGCGAGAGATCGACTACCGCGGCTCTTACCGATTCGTCGACGAGATCACTGAGGCGATCAGACTCATGGATGGGCACGTCGATGTATCACCCCTCATGACCCATGAATTCAACCTGGCTGAGGCACGCGATGCATTTCGAATCGCTGCCGACCGTGCCTCCGGCTCCAGCAAGGTGATGCTGCGGCTCAGCTAAAACTGCTCGCTGTCCGGAGCGGGCATCCCTGCCCCACTGTATGGTTTACATCACATGCAGAGGGAGCGTCTCATGCCCATCTACGAGTTCCGGTGCACGCAGTGCGGTGACTTCGAAGCAACTCATCCGATGTCGACCGCCCCGAAAAAACAGCCGTGCCCTGTTTGCGGCGAGGACGCCAGGAAACTGTTCTCGCCCGCCAATTTGTCCACGCTCAACTCGCCCCGGGCGCGCGCTATCGATAGCGCCGCTCGGACCGCGGAGACACCCGACGTCCACAACCGGTGGCACCCGGATATCCCGCCGATCGCAACGCTCAAGCGTGGTGAGAGCTACCGAATCGACTGTCGCGAGTGGTTCGACGGCGCCATCAAGAACGATGATTCCGCAGACGACATCCGTGATGCACCCCTGAACAAGGTGCATGCGCTCTCCGGGCCGTTCGCCGTCGAAGGCGCCGAGCCGGGTGATCTCCTGATCGTCGACATTCTGGACGTTGGACCCATCCCACAGGAGCAGGGTGCACTGGCCGGTCAGGGCTGGGGGTACACCGGCATCTTCGCCCAGAAGAACGGCGGCAGCTTTTTGGTGGACCAGTTCCCCGATGCTTATAAGGCCGTATGGGATTTCCAGGGTGGCGAGTGCACCTCCAGACACATTCCCGGAGTGCGATTCACGGGGATTACTCACCCGGGTTTGATGGGCACAGCACCATCGGCGGATCTGCTGAAGAAATGGAACAAACGAGAGGGCGATCTGATCGCCACGGAGCCAAACCGAGTACCTCCGCTCGCCCTGCCGCCGGAACCCGACTCGGCAATCCTGGGTACGCTCAGCGGCTCGGACTTCGACCGAGTTGCTTCGGAAGCTGCTCGTACTGCCCCGCCGCGCGAGAACGGCGGCAATCAGGACATCAAGAACTTCACCAAGGGTTCGCGGGTGTTCTATCCGGTCTTCGTCTCGGGTGGGCATCTGTCCATGGGCGACCTGCACTTCTCCCAGGGAGACGGTGAAATCACCTTCTGCGGTGGCATTGAGATGGGCGGTTTCATCGACATCCATGTAGATGTGATCAAGGACGGCATGGACACTTACGGCGTCAGCGAGAACGCCATCTTCATGCCGGGCCGCAACGGTCCGGTTTACTCGGAGTGGCTTGCGTTCTCCGGCACCTCGGTCACGCTCGACGGCGAGCAGCGCTACCTGGATTCGCAGCTCTCCTACCAACGCGCGATCCTTCACGCGATCGACTACCTGTCCAAGTTCGGTTATTCCAAGGAACAGGCCTATCTGCTACTCGGTGCGGCACCGATCGAGGGTCGTTTCTCGGGTGTGGTCGACATTCCGAACTCATGCGCCACGGTCTATATCCCGACCGAGATCTTCGACTTCGATGTGCGCCCCTCCGCGTCCGGACCCTTCCAGATCGATCCCGGCATGGGAGCGCCCAAGTCGCTGAACCCGGGGTGACGTTTATTCGAGCACGTGGGCGCGGGCGGTGATGGCACGATCATTGCGGTCATCACCGCTCTCCCCTAGCCCTGCCCCACCAAGTACACGAGCACACCCCACCCGTTGATGATCAGATGAGCCAAGATCACCATGGTCAGGTTTCGGTAGCGCCACCACAGCACGCCCAAGAACCACCCGAGACATCCTTGAATGGCAATCACTCGCGCAACGTCCAACCACAAGTCCCCGGTGCCGTGGCTTCCCAGGTGCATCAGCCCGAACAGCACAGACGTCACGCCGATGCCCGCCCATGCTCCCAGGGTCGCCTCCAAACGAGTCTGCAGCCATCGACGGAAGAACAGTTCCTCACCGATGCCTGCGGTGATTGCTGTGACCAGTGCGGCCGTGATGAGGAGACTCGTATCGACATCTCCCGGGTCATACGGCGGATTCCACGGTGCCACCTCGGACAAGTAGAACCAGACTGCAAGAACCAGCACGGGCGCCCACCATCGCCACGCACCGCGCCGGGTTTCGATCCTCACGGACCCTCGCACCACCAGTAGCAGCACGGCGGGGAGAAGCATCAGCAGCACGAACTTGCCGAGAATATAGCCCTCCCCCTGTAACGGCAGCAGAATCGTGGCGAGGACAAAGACGGCCAGCAGCACTGGAAGCGCGGCCGTTGTCACCAGCAGTCGACCACGCTTCACAGGCACCACAGGCATGGGGGCCGCCCGCGATGGGAGCACAAGGGTCAACGCAATACCCACTAACGAGGGCCCAATGTTCACCCAGTTCGACAGCGTGGGTGCATTGGCGTCCGCGGAGACGGTAGTCCCTTCCGGCATAGTCACCATCAGCGTGACGATGCTCGCGACGGTCACCAGCGAACAGGCCACGAACAATGCTCGGCCGAACCACTTCGGTGCCCATGCGGCCGTCGTCGCAGGCGCTCCGGTGACACGCTTCGGTTGTTGATCACGCTCAAAGTTCGAGGTCACGGATCCGAAACTAGCACCCTCGTGCTACTTCGACCATGGCCACCAGAGCTCTCTCACTCGCCTCGACATTTATGGCACGGGTCCGCAGCGTTTCGCCCCGCCAGCCTGCGATCCTCGGCCCCAGATGTCGCCGTCCGACCACACACCCAACCCGCACAAAAAGGCGACGCCGCCCGCGAAAGTCGCGAGCGGCGTCGTCGTCAATCTCTATGAAGGTGAGATCAACCCTTCTTGACCGTGATCTGCCAGCTGGCGTCGCCGGTTTCGACGAAGTCGGTGACCTCGTGGCCCTCGGTGGCGGCCCACTGGGGGATGACCTCGGTGGCCTGGGTGCAATCGAAGTCGATGACCAGGTGGTCGCCGGACTGCAGGGTCTTCATGACGTCCTTGGCCTCGATCAGCGGGAACGGGCAGACCGCACCCAGCGAGTCGAGGGCGTAGTAACCGTCGCCCAGATCCTTGAGCTTTTTGGACGGCGACAGGGACGGATCCTTGACCATCAGCGCGGACGGCGCCGCGGCGAAACCGGAGAACGCGTTGGTGTTCTGCGGGCTCTTGGACGGGGTCGCGTCGATGGAGTTACCGGACGGGTTCTCGTTGAGAACGTTGTGGTCCAGGCTCTCATCGGTGGAGTAGGTCACGGTGTCCTGAGCCTCGGCGGCGGGCTGCGCAGCGGAGGGCTTGAGCCAGAGCTTGGTGCCCGCCCCAACGCCCAAAGCAATGAACAGCAATGCGATCCAGCCCTGGAAGCTGAACAGGCTGGTCTCGACCATGCCGTTGCCCACGGTGCAACCGCCGGCCAACGCTGCGCCGACACCCATCAGGATGCCGCCGAAGATGGCGCGCACGGTGGTCTTAGCGTCGGCCACGCGGATGCGGAACTCGCCGGTGGCCTTGGCCGCGATGAAGGATCCGACCAGCAGACCCAGCACGAGCAGGGTGCCCCAGTTCATGAACTTGGCATCGCCGGTGGTGATGAAGTCCACGGTGTGAGCGGACGGGGTGGTGATGCCCAGGCCGCCGTTACGGCCAGCGGCTGCGGACAGCGGCCACGCGATGACGCCCAGCAGGCCGATCATCCACGCGGCGTTGTACACGTGCAGCGGGCGCTTCCAGGCCGGGCGGTTGTTGAGACGGGCCGGCTTGGGGCTGTTGGCTTCCTTGATCATGAAGCGGCGCACCATGATGCCGGTGAAGACGGCCAGGGCGATCGCGAAGATCCACGGGGAAATCCCGAGTGCTGCGGGAACGGTGGTGAGACCGGTGTCCCAGCTGGTCATCCAGGAGTTGAAACCATCCAGCATGCCGCCCTTCATGGCGGACGCGGACAGCGCGTACATGGCCAGGGCCACCCACGAACCGACCAGGCCTTCACCCGAGCGGTACCAGGTGCCGGAGGCGCAACCACCGGCCAGGATGATGCCGATGCCGAACAGGAAGCCACCGATGATCACGGCCGCCGGGGCGAACGTGCTGTATTCGGGGGCGATCACGCCGAGGCTCGTGAGAGCGGCGAGACCAATAGCGTGGACGGAAATCACGATGAGCAGCGCCGCGAACGTGCGCCACGACTTCTGCAGGAAGATGTCCCGCAGCATGCCGGTGACACAGAAGCGACCGCGCTGCATCACGATGCCCAGCACGGCGCCGACAACCAGACCGGTAAGAATCATGTGGTGAACCTGATTTTCAGTAGATGAGGAAGTTGGGAACGCGGAGTCGCGCCCGAAGGATCGCCATCAAGTAAACAGGGGTGTTTCCGCCGGGTCGAGAGGGTTGTAACAAACCGTCACATTCAGGATTCCCCCACGGTCTGGGGGTAATGGGAGTCACGTGGGATTCTGGTCGCGGTGAGAGGCGGGGCTATGTAAGGGTGCGGCCCGTTGGGTTGGTGGGGCGGGCGGCGTCGTCGGTCTCGTTGGTTTCGGGATGGGGCGCCTCGCTGAGGCCCGGGACGTCGCTCGTGTCGACGTCGAAGTAGCGGGACAGGACGCGGGCGATGCCTTCGTCGTCGTGGGAGGTGGTCACCAGGTCGGCCGCTGCCTTGGCCTCGGGGATGCCGTTGCCCATGGCGACGCCGAGCCCCGCGGTGCGCAGCATTCCGATGTCGTTGCCGTTGTCGCCGAACGCCATGACGCGGGACAGCGGGATGCCTTCGGCCTCGCAGTAGTCGGTGATGGCGGAACCCTTGTGGATGCCGGCGGCGGTGGCTTCCAAGTACAAGGGCGAGGAGTAGGCCAGTTCTACCTGGTCACCGTATGTCCGGTTGAGCTCGTCCAGCAGCGGATCGGTGATGTCCCGCTCGCCCACGAGGAGCACCTTGGTCGGTTTGACGTCCAGCTCGGTCAGATCGTCGACGTGGCGGATGCTCAGTTTGTTGCTGGTGGCTTCATGCTGCGCGTGGGTGTCGGATGGGTCCTCGACCAGCAGCTCGTCGTCGTGCGGGATCATGACCAAGACGTCATGCCTCTTGGCCACGGCAATCAGCGCCCGAGCAATGTTCAGCGGCATGGGATGGCGGGCGATTTCGCGGTTCGTGGCCTGATCCACCACGATCGAGCCGTTCATTCCCGCGAGCACCAGATCCTGCCCGAGGTTCAGCTTGCTCGCGAGCCCCTTCAGCCCGGGAATCGGGCGGCCCGAGGCCAACATGATGCGCGTCCCGGCCGCGCGCATGGCCTCGAAAGCACGCCGCGTCCCCGGCTGCAGGTCCTTGGTACTGTCCAGCAGGGTGCCGTCCATGTCGAAGGCGACCAGTTGATACTCGGGGGGCATTCTTGGTTCTCCTGTTGCGGTCTACCGCAGTTGCTCACGCGGGACGGGTTGCGGAGCCAGCCCTTGCTGACTCCGCTCAACCCTAATGGCCCCGACTTTGCGCTCAGAACGTCAGGACCAGCCGACCCCGCACGCCGCCCTCCTGCAATCGCTGGTGAGCTTCCGTCGCCTGCTCGGCGGGCAACGTGTCGGCCACTTCCAGGGTGACGACGCCGCTCTCCACCAGTTCGCGCAGCGCGTCCAGCTTGTCGCCGTGATGGTATTCATCACCAACCCAGACAACGTGGAAGGTCAAGTCACTGTCCTCCGGCCCCTGCCAGAAACGCACCGTGGCGAAGCCTCCCCCGGAGCGAACGGCGGGCACTGCGAGCTCGTTCATCACCGCGGCATCGACCAAGCCGTCCACACCGTCCGGGTAGATTTCGCGGACCTTGTCGGGGAAATCATCGCCCCGCTCCACCACATGATCAGCGCCCAAGGCGACCACGCGCTCACGGTCCTTTGGGGCGGCGTCGGCGATCACCGTGAGGCCCTGGAGCTTGGCCAGCTGAACGACGTACCCACCCAGGGTGCCCGCCGCGCCGGTCACGCCCAAGACCTGGCCGGGTTCGAGGTCCAGTTTCTCCAACGCTTGGAGGGCAGTAAGCCCGTTCATGGGCAACGTGCTGGCTTCTTCCAGCGAGCGGCCTTCGGGGATCCTAGCCAGAGAGTCCGCATCCGCGACCAGGTATTCGACGTATGCGCCTCCGTGGCCCCGCAACGGGATCGCGATGGCCATGACGTGATCACCCACGGACCACGGGGAAGTATCCAGCTCCGCCGTGGGCTCGCCGACCTCGTCAATCACACCCGCCGCATCCATCCCCGGGACGTGCGGAGCGGGCAGCTGGGCGGGAGCGCCGTTACCCTGCCGCGTCTCAGTGTCCGTGGGATTGACCGCTGCAGCCTTCACGGCGATCCGAACTTCCCCGGGCCCGGCATGAGGCTCCGGAACGTCGTGGATGTCGAGGACCTCGGGCCCTCCGAATTCTGTAAATCCAATGATTCGCATACTTACGTTAACGACTCAGGTCGACAGGAATTCCTGCGGGACGTTGTGTGCGCGGGAGGTCTAGGTGTTGTGGGGCATGAGGTTCTTGTCACGGGTGCGTTGATGAGATGAGGAACGGGCTCCTCGCCACAGGA
>NZ_BAAAQA010000035.1:0-1323 GCF_039531425.1 Kocuria atrinae | reverse complement strand
CACCTAAACCCTTCAAACCGTCACCGATGTCCTGACACAGAACTGTCACCGATGTCCTGAGACATAACACCTTTTTCGAGCACGAAAATGAGGGATAAGGAACCTTAAACCTTTCGGGTAGGTGGGCCCAGCTTCCTGGCCAGGAAATCGAGCCATGATCGACGCTGCTCTGGGTCCCACAGGTCCCGCCACACCAGAACTTGCACGTCCCAGCCGGCTTCGCGGATGAGTTGGAGCCGGTAGTTTTCGTTCTCGTACTGGGATCGGTTTTTGTAGTGAACTTCCCCGTTGTATTCGATTGCGGTCATTGACTCGGGCCAGGCCAGGTCAATGTAAAAATGCCGTCCTCGAGGCGCCACGTGGTAATTCGTTCTCGGTGGAGGAAATCCGTGGCGTAGCGCGATGAGACGAGTCAACGTCTCGTTGGGCGACCACACCTGGTCATAGGCAGCATGTAGAGCGGTTCGGACGCGGCGTACCGAGGGTGAACTGGGCGGGAGCTGGTCGAGGGCTTCGCCAATTACCTCGGCGGTGAAGGCTCGCAGGGGTACTTTCTCTTCGACCACGATTCTGCGCGACAACAAGGCGTCTACACAGGCGATGAGTCGCCACATGGAGAGATAGGGCGCAGCCACGACAAGAGCCTCTACCGGGTGCGCAACAAAGCAACCCCATGGGCCGTAATAACGACTGAGCCCGCGGGACTTGGTAATCCGGCACCCAGCGGCGTACGTCCGAATCCGGTTTCCGTGCCAGGACAAATGGGGTACGGACATCGCCGCATCAAACTCTGCTTCCCGTTCAGGCGCGCGGTGACCCAATAGCGGATTGACCCAGGATTGCGTCTCTCCAATGGGCAAGTCCAAGAGTTCGAGTGCGCTCAGTCCGGTGACACGCAGAAAGTTCTTGCTCGTCTTGAGGTGTCGTTGCAGAAGGGCTGCCCGTTGGACGGGAGACAACGGTTCGGAACTGTGAACCCAGAGCCCTCGTGCGAGCGATTGCATGCTGGGGTCTCGCAGAAGCTGCTCATTCCGGCGCCCCCAGTCGGCAAATGGTTTCACCTCTGGGTACTCACCCAGGTCCAGAGCGGGAACACGACGCATGTCTGGAACATACGTGAATACCGTCAGATGCAGGTTTAGTTATCCACAGGCTTCGGGTTGGTGATGTCTCAGGACATCGGTGACAGTTCTGTGTCAGGACATCGGTGACGGTTTAAGGTTCCCTATTACTGAATTCTGCCTCGAAAAGAGGTGTGATGTCTCAGGTCTTTGGTGACAGTTTTGTGTCAGGACATCGGTGACGTTTGGTGTGTCAGGACTT
>NZ_BAAAQA010000034.1:0-32349 GCF_039531425.1 Kocuria atrinae | reverse complement strand
TCCTGTGACGAGGAGCCCGTTCCTCATCTCATCGACGCACCCGCGCCAAGAACCTCATGACCCACAACAATTAGGGCCGGTCTGACTGGGCAAAATGGCATCGTGGCGCGCATTTCGCTGGACACAGTCGACGACGGCAAGAGACTTGGGACTACGCGTAGTCTCCAGTGTTCCATGGGCAAACACCAAGGCTTCGTGAGGGAACTTTCGAGGTGGCTCACAGCTTGGAAAGGTCTCGGGGCGCCATTTCGAGATGCACGACGGGATTTCTTCACGGAATCTCTATATTCGGCCCGCTGCATCGATGCAAAAAACCAGTCGATGGGATGCAGTTGCGCACCGCTGAGGTGTTCATCTTCATCAAATCTTCAAGATTTTGGGTCGCGTCACATGGAAAAGGCAGTCTACTGTCGATGGCATGGCGGGCTGGCTCCGGCCGGTTCGTCTCCTGTTGAACCGACGAAGGAGCAAGCCATGACCCATCACGTGAGCGCGATGCTGGAGACCTACCCGAAGGACCTCGGTGGGGTGGACAAGGAGAAGCTGGCCGCCTGTATCGAGGCGTGTTTCGAGTGCGCCCAGACCTGCACCGCCTGCGCTGATGCCTGCCTGTCCGAGGACATGGTCGCGGAGCTGACCAAGTGCATCCGCACCAACCTGGACTGCGCGGACCTGTGCGAGGCCACCGGGCGAGTGCTCTCACGTCACACCGGCTACGACGCGAACATCACCTTGGATGCGATCAAGGCCTGCCAGATGGCCTGCAAGGCGTGCGCCGATGAGTGCGAGCAGCACGCGGACATGCACGAGCACTGCCGGATCTGTGCCGAGGCCTGCCGGCGTTGTGAGGCGGCTTGCGCCGAGCTGGTCGCCTCCCTGGGCTGAGCAGAACCTCCCGCTGACCCATCATCCGGGCGGCGGGGGCGGTGAGAAGGCCCGTGGCCGGCTGGGATCGGCGCTACGGGTGGATCCCGGACCTCTAGGGGTCAGGGCACCGCCATGACGCACCTGCCGCCCGGGTGATGCACCTGATGCACGAGGAAGTCACCAGAGGAACGAGGACAATGACAACGAACGCGAGTGCTCGCAACCAGCGCCACGAAGACAAGGCCGGCCACCACGGCACCTCGAATCGGATGTACTGGATCTTCGCGGCCATCCTGCTGGTCAACCTCGGGCTGATGTGGGTGTTGACGATGTCGATGATCCGCACCTGGGACCACTTCTACTTCAATCCCAGCAACCTCTACATGGCGTTCATCATGGTCACCGCGATGGCCATACTCATGGTCGTGGGCATGTGGTCGATGTTCCAGAACACCAAGCTCAACATCGCCCTGCTCATCGGCTTCATCGCCTTGTTCGTCGCGGCGCTGCTCTTCGGGCGCGCCGAGGTCGGAGTGGGCAACGAGGGATTCTTGAAGTCGATGATCCCGCACCACTCCCGGGCCATCCTGGTCTGCCAGGAATCGAACATCACCGACCCCGAGATCCAAGACCTGTGCGTCACCATCGTGGAGACCCAGCAGGAGGAGATCGCCCAGATGCAAGACATCCTCACACGCTACGAATGACCCGCTGAACGGGGGCCGACCCGGGCTGCGGGCCCTCGGCACTTGATGTGCACCATTGACCGGTGGAGGCCGCTGAGCGGCACCCACCGGTGCAAGAGGAAACTCGGCCGGACGCCCGGCCCGAGTGCTCCGCCTGGTTTCCTCTCCCCCCGTCTCCGGCACTGCAGACGGGTTCGTGCCTCCCACCGTGGCGAACCACGGTCCGCCCGAGGCCGCCTATCTAGTGGTTGAACCGGGTTCATCCTCCGGGCCTGTTCGCACCGAAAGAGAGACCTGATCATGCTTCCCACCCTCACCCGCGGCCGCCGTATCGCCGCAGCCGCATCCAGCCTCACCCTCGCTGCCACCTTGCTGGGCGGAGCAACCGCCCCGGTCTTCGCTCACGGAGAGGCCACCCCCGTCTCCTCCCACTCCCAAGCGGAAATGCTGCAGCCGGACCCGACGTCGCCGACGGCCTACGAGTTCGGCGAGACCCTGGCCACCCTGGAGGGCGAAGAGCTGGAAATCACGTTCCTGGCCGAGATCATCCCGCACCACCGCGCCGCCATCGAGATGTCCCAGCTGGAGCTTGAGCGGGGGGTCAGCCCGGACATCCGCACGCACGCGGAGAACATCATCGCCAACCAGCAGCACCAGATCGACCAGTTCACCCGGTGGCTGGAGGAGTGGTACGGGCTGACCCCGGAAGAGGCCATGGCTCAGGCCCCGGCAGAAGCCCAGGAGGAGATGAAGATCCTGGAGGAGGAGACCCAGATGATGATCGAGGAACTCTCGGCCGTGGAGGCCGGTGAGGACTTCGACGTCGCCTTCGTGCAAAAGATGATTCCGCACCACCAGAGCGGGATCATCGAGTTCCTGGAGCCGCAGTCCCGTGCCGTGCACCCGCAGCTGCGAGTGGCGGCCACCGCGGGGATCACCACCCAACAGGCCCAGGTCGCGGACTTCCGCACTTGGCTCGCCGGCCGCGGCTGATCACCGAACTGAAACAGCGCGATCGGTGGGGGCCATCTGTTAGGGTTGCCCCCACCGATCAACGACAGACTTTGATGTTCCGACCGCGCGAAAGGGGAGACCATCGTGTACTCCGGGATCGTGGCCATGGCCCTGGTGGCGCTGTCGGTCGTCGTTCTCCTCTATGCACTCCACCGCGCTGCCGTCATCACCGCCGAGCCGTTGACGGTTCTGCCCGCCCAATCCGGGTGGATGCCCCAGGAGCACGCGCTGTCCCGATTCCACGCCCGCTGGTACCTCGCCTCAATCGTGTTCCTGGCCTTCGACGTCGAGATGCTCTTCATGTATCCGTGGGCGGTGGTCGTGATCGAGAAGGGGATCTCCGCGGTGGTGGAGATGTTCCTGTTCCTCGGGGCCCTGCTCGTCGCCGTGGCCTGGGCCTGGCGCGAAGGAGCCTTCCGATGGGCCTGAGCGGTGCTCTCGCCCGGCTCGCGGTCCGGGCCACCCGGGTCCTCGTCGTCGAGGTCCCGGGGCACTGGGCGACCCGGATGGAGGTCGAGCACCAGCTGCTCCGCCGTGGGTGGCGACCGGCGTGGACACCAGCGGATGCGGACGTGCTCGCAGTGTGCGGTGCACCCGGCCCCGAACTCTCCGAGCTGGTGGACCGGCTCTGGGAGCAGATGCCCGGTCCCCGCGTCCGCGCCGACATCACCTCGCCCGGAACTGTAGGTTCCGCCCTCGACGCCGCCGCAGCCCTCCTTCTCGACACCCCGCACCACCGGACGGACGCCCAGGAGCGGGCGCAGGAACCCGAGATCCCCGAGGACGCGGATCATGGGGGTCACGGGGGCATGGACCACGGCGAGATGGACCACGGCGAGATGGACCACGGCGAGATGGACCACGGCGGGCACGGCGGGCACGGTGGGATGGACATGGCTCCGGAGGGGATCCCGCTGGCCGAGGGCGGGGAGGACCGTGACGGACTGGAGATGGACGTCCTCCATCTGCCGCTGGGTCCCGTGCTGCCGTTCTGGCCGGCCGGGCTCGTGCTGCGCTGCTCGTTGCAGGGGGATGTCGTGGTCAACGCCGAAGCCTCCATGGTGGACGGCAGGAACGACGACGAGGACGACGGCGCCGGAGCAGCCGGACCAAGTGCCGGTCCCGCGCCGGCGGCGGTGGTGCGGTGCGACCAGGTCATGGCGTTGCTGGCTCTCGCGGGGGTCGAGGACGCGGCGGCCTGCGCCCGCCGCGCCCGGGACGCCCTGCTGTGCGGTGACGAGGACGCCGCCCGGGACGCCGTCGAGCGGCTGGATCGGACGGTCCGGTGGTCCTGGCTGCTCCGGTCGTCGCTGCGGGGCGTCCTGCTGCTGGACCGGGCCGGCCTCGAGCGCCACGGGCTGCCGGGACACTGCCGCGGGGACGCCCACGACCGGCTGCTGTCCCGCGTGGAACGGATCCGGGCCGAGGCCGGTGGCACGGAGCCCACCCCGGCGGAGGACGGTGGGGTGCCCTGGGCGGTGGTGCCGGACCTGGTGACCGGGCTGGAGCTGGGCTCCGTGCGGTTGGCCGTGGCGAGCCTGGATCTCGATCCGCATCCTGCCGTCCAGGCGGTGGGGCATGGCTGAGAGCGTGGTGACGACCGTCCCCGGAGGATGGGCCGTGCTGGCGGGGATCCTCCTGTGCGGCTTGGCCTTCTTCGCCGTGGCGCTGGATGCGGCGCTCTCGGCCCGGGCGCAGGGCACCGGCGGCGGATGGGGCGCGCCGCTGGGCCGTGCGGCGAGGCTGCTGCGGCAGCGGCGCCGGAGCACCGTGGCCGCGGACACCCTGCTGTGGCGGATCGGTGGCGCGGGCATGCTGGTCGGGGCGTTCCTGATGATCGCGGTGATCCCGCTGGGGGAGTGGACGCTGGCGGACCTGGACGTCGGTGTCGTGTGGTTCAACACCGTGGACGTCATGGTCTGGGCGCTGGTCTGGTTGGCCGGCTGGGGTGCGAACTCCGCCCACGGCCTGGTGGGCGGCTACCGCTTCCTGGCGCACGGGCTGGCCTACGAGCTGCCGTTGATGTTCGCGCTGGTGGCCCCGGCGATCGCCGCCGGCAGCCTGGCCGTGGGCGATGTCGCGGCGGCCCAGGACGGCGTGTGGTTCGTGGTCTGGATGCCGGTGGCGTTCCTCGTGTTCCTCATCGGCGTGACCGGCTTCTCCGTGTGGGGCCCGTTCGCCCCGGCGCTGGCCGCCGACATCGGCGGCGGCGTGCTGGCCGAGCTCTCGGGGGTCGACCGCCTCGTCCTCCAGGCCGGGCGCTACCTGTTCCTGACCGCCGGAGCCGCCTTCTCGGTGCCGCTGTTCCTCGGGGGCGGGGCCGGGCCGGTCCTGCCCGGCTGGGCGTGGGTCCTGGTGAAGACCGTGGCCGTGCTCGCGGTGCTCGTGTGGTTGCGGCGGAAGCTTCCGCTGCTGCGCCCGGACCGGTTCATGGAGATCGGGTGGATGGTCCTGCTCCCGGCCGCCGTGCTCCAGGACCTGGTCGTGTCCCTCGTCGTCGTCTGGAAGGGCTGAGCCGTGCTGGTCGGAATCGTATTCTGGGTGCTCGCCGTGGTGGCCGTGACCGCGGGGGCAGCTGTGTTCGTGGTGGACTCCATGGCCCGGGCCACCTATGCCCTGGCGCTGTCGTTCATCGCGGTGGGGGTGCAGATTCTGCTGCTCGGGCAGAGCTACCTCGGGATCATCACGATCCTCATGATGGTGATGGAGATGGCGGTGATGGCGGTCTACATGGTGATGTTCATGGGCATGAACCCGGCGCTGATGCCCATGGACATGACCCACGGGAAGAAGACCGCGATCGTCGCCTCGGCCGGGGTCTTCGTGCTGCTGGCCGCCGGTGCGCTGCTCGTGCCGTGGCCGCAGCGGCGCGGTGTCCCGCCCGAGGACGTCACGCACGCGCTGGGCCTGGAGATCATGGGCGAGAAGATGCTGGTCATGGCCGTGGTGGGCCCTGTCATGGTGGCCACCATCGTGGCCGGGGTGGTCCTGGCCGCCCACCGCACCCGCTACGACCGGCTCGGTGACGACCTGCGCCGCCGCCCGGCCGACGACCCCCAGCCGGGGGGTGTGGGCCGATGACCCTGGAAGCCGTGCTGGTCGTGGCCGCCGCACTGTTCGCCGTCGGGCTCTACGGCGCCCTGTCCCAGCAGGTGGTGGTGATGGTGATGATGGGCCTGGAACTGATGATCAACGGGGTCCTCCTGGCCGCCGCGGGCTTCTGGTGGTTCCTCGCCCCGGACCCCTCCGGGCAGGTGCTGCTGCTGGTGATCCTGGCGGCCATGACCGTGGAGATGGCCATGGGCTTCGCCGTGGCCACGCTGCTGCACCGCAGGCGCCAGACCGACATGACGGACATGGCCGAGGAGCTCTCCCGATGACCGCGGCCCAGGCCGTCCTGCTGGCCGTGGTGGTGCTCCCGGCCACCGTGGGGGCGGTGCTCGCCCTCACCCGGGCGGAGCGTGCCGCGGCCCCGGTCGCGGTGGCGACCGCCGCGGTGACCACGGTGCTCGCGGCGGTCGCCGCCCTGGCGCGGCCCGCCCTGGCGTATCCGTTCGTGGCCGGTGCCGACTTCGCGCTGGAGGCCGACGCCCTCGCGGCACTGACCCTCCCGATGGTCGCGGGAGTGACGCTCCTGGTGCTGGTCTTCGCGGCCGGCAGCATCCGGGCGGCACGGCCGCGCTTCCACGGGCTGATGCTGCTCTTCGCCGCCGCGGCCCTGACCACGGTCACGGCCGCGAGCCTGCCGGCGCTGCTGTTCGCCTGGGAGCTGATGGGCGCCACGTCCTACGCCCTGATCGGGTTCTGGTGGCGGGACGCCGACCGCGTCTCGGCCGGACTCACCGCCTTCATCACGACCCGCACCGCGGACTTGGGACTCTACGTCGCCGCCGGCGCCGCCCTGGCCGGCGGCGCCGGGATGGCCCTGTCCGCCCTGCCGGCCGCCGAGAGCCCGTGGCGGCACGTGATCGCGGCCGGGATCCTCGTGGCGGCCCTAGGCAAGGCCGCGCAGCTGCCGTTCTCCTTCTGGCTCTCCGGGGCGATGAAGGGCCCCAGCCCGGTGAGCGCGCTGCTGCACTCCGCGGCCATGGTCGCCATGGGCGGCTACCTCCTGCTCCGGGTGGAGCCGCTGCTGGCCTCCACCGGGTGGGCGGGCCCGGCCGCGGCGTGGATCGGGGCGGTGACCGCGGTGCTGATGGGGTTCGTGGCGCTGGCCCAGCGGGAGCTCAAGCAGCTGCTGGCGGCGTCCACGGTGGCGCAGCTGGGCTTCGTCGTGCTGGCCGCCGGGGTGGGCGCGGTCAGCGGCGGCGCGGCCCACCTGGTGGCCCACGCCTCCACCAAGGCGCTGCTGTTCCTGGCCGCCGGGGCGTGGCTGACGGCCCTGGGCACCGAGGAGCTCGCGGCACTGCGCGGGGCCGGCCGCCGGTGGCGGGTCGTGGGCGTGAGCGCGACCGTGGGGGCGCTGGCCCTGGCCGGGATCGCCCCACTGTCCCTGTGGGCCACCAAGGACGCGGTGCTGGCCGCCGCCCTCGAGGCCTCGGCGTGGCTCTACGCCGCCGGGCTCGTGGCGGCGGCCCTGTCGGCGGCCTACGCGGGCAAGGTCCTGTGGACGATCTGGTATCGGGGTGTCCGCGCTGAGGCCCAGGAGGGCGGCACCGGGGGAGTGGGGGTGCTGGAGCAGGTCCCGCTGGTCGTGCTCGCCGTCGGCGCGGCCGCCCTCGGGGTGCTGGCCCTGCCCCCGGTCAGCACGACCCTCGCCCAGGCGGTGGGCGGGCACGGTGAGGTGGCGGCCGCCGAGCTGCTCGTCTCGGCCGCGATCGCCCTCGTGGTCCTGCTGCTCATGCTGCGCCTGCGCGTCCCCGAGCCGGGATGGGCCGTGCGGTGGCTAGGGTTGGAGGCCGCCGCGCACGCCGTCGTCGTCCGCCCCTCACTGGGCCTGGCGCACGCCCTGGCCCGGTTCGACGACCTCGTCCTGGACCGGGCCGTGACCGCCGCCGCCGGGGCCGTCCCGGTGCTGGCACGGGCCGCGGCCCGGTTCGACGACCGGGCCCTCGACACCGGGGTCGAGGCCACCGCGCACGCCGCCGACGCGACCGGCCGGGGTGCGGCCCGGCTCGACGACGACGTCGTGGACGGCGCCGTCGAGGGCCTCGCCGGCCGGGTCCGCCGGCTCGGGCAGCTGGCCCGGGCCCCGCAGACCGGGGCAGTCCACCAGTACTTCCTCCAGGCCGTCGCGGTGCTCGCCGTCGGCGTCATGGTCTGGTCCGTCTACGCCGTGATGGGATGAACATGCTGAGCCTGATCGTCTTCCTGCCCCTGGCCGCCGCCGCCGTCCTGGCCGTGGTCCCCTCGATCGGGGCCGCGGCCGCGCGGTGGGCGTGGGTGGCGGTGAGCGTCGTGGAGCTGCTGCTCGTGGGCGTGCTGTGGGCGGGCTACGAGGACCCGGGACCCAACGGGCTGGCGTTCGAGGAGCAGGTGCCGTGGATCCCCGGGGTGAACAGCAGCTACCACGTGGGCGTGGACGGGCTCTCCCTGCCGCTGCTGGCCATGACGGCCGTCGTGTTCCTGGCCTGCGCCGTCCACGCCCTGCGGGACGCGGACCGCCCGCGCGTGCAGGCCGCACTGTTCCTGTTCCTGCAGGGCGTGAGCCTCGGGGTGTTCGTGGCGGCCGACCTCATCCTGTTCTTCGTCTTCTTCGACCTGTCCATCGTGGGCATGTACTTCGTGATCGCCGGGTGGGGCCACGGCAACGCGGTCCGGTCGGCGCTGAAGTTCTTCCTCTACACGTTCCTGGGCTCCCTGGCCCTGCTGCTGGGCTTCATCGGGCTCTACGTGGCGGCGGCACCGCACACCTTCGACATCCCCGAGCTCGTCGCGGCCGCACCTCTGGCGGGCGATCCGCTCACCGGGGGGTTGGTGCTCGCGGCGATCCTGGTGGGCCTGGCCGTGAAGACCCCCACCGTGCCGTTCCACACGTGGCTCCCCCCGGCCCACACGGACGCCCCGGCCACCGGCTCGGCCGTGCTGGCGGGGGTGCTGCTGAAGATGGGCACCTACGGGTTCGTGCGCATCGCCATGCCGATCCTGCCCGAAGCGTGGCGGGCGTGGGCCTGGGTGATCGTGGCCGTCGGCGTCGTCTCGGTGCTCTACGGGGCGTTCGTGGCCCTGGCCCAGACGGATCTCAAGCGGATGATCGCCTACACCTCGGTCAATCACATGGGCTACATCGTCCTGGCCCTGGGCGCGGTCGGGGTCCTCGTCGAGGGCGCCGCCCAGGCCCGGTCCGTGGCGGTCACCGGCGCGGTGGTGCAGATGGTCAGCCACGGGCTGATCACCGCCGCCCTGTTCCTGCTCGCCGGGGTGATGCAGGACCGGGCCGGCTCCTACGACATGGGCTCCTACGGCGGGCTGGCCGCCCCCGCCCCGCGCTACGCGGCGCTGTTCGCGGTCGGGGCCTTCGCCTCCCTGGGCCTGCCCGGGTTCTCCGGGTTCATCGCCGAGTTCCAGATCTTCGCCGGCAGCGTGGCGGTGGCCCCGGTCACCGCGGTCGCCCTGGTGGGCATCCTGGTCACCGCCGCACTGTTCCTGCGGGCCCTGCAGCGGGTCTTCACCGGCCCGGCGGCCGGGCACACCCCCGGGTTCGAGGACCTCCGGGCGCCGGAGCTGTGGTCCGCCGGTCCCCTGCTGGGCCTGTCCCTGCTCATCGGTGTGCTGCCCCGGGTGCTGCTCGAGGTGATCGAGCCGGCCTCGGCCGCCCTCGTGGGCCTGGTGGGACGGTAGCCGATGGAGGCCTCGATGCAGATGCGCCCCGAGCTGCTGCTGCCCGAGATTCTCGTCTTCCTCGGCGGGCTGGTGGTGCTGCTGGGCGGATCCTTCCTGCCCCGCGACCGGCAGTGGATCGCCCGCGCCGCCGCAGCCCTGGCCCTGCTGGGTGCCGCGACCGCCGCGGCCCTCGCCATGGCCGGGCCCGCGCAGAGCGCCTTCAGCGGCACCTTCACCGTGGACACCGCCACCGGTACCGCCCGGGTGATCA
Organism: Kocuria atrinae; assembly: GCF_039531425.1. NCBI lineage: Bacteria > Bacillati > Actinomycetota > Actinomycetes > Micrococcales > Micrococcaceae > Kocuria > Kocuria atrinae. Next base: position 22,749 of record NZ_BAAAQA010000034.1, on the reverse strand, counting down.
CCGCCCTGACCACCCTGCTGGTCCTGGGGGTGGCCTCCGGGGAGATCGCCGGGTCCCCGCGGGAGTCGGACACGTACGCGCTGCTGCTGCTGGCCACCACCGGGGTGATGGTCCTGGCCGGGTCCACCGACCTGCTCGTGCTGATCGTGGGGTTCCTGCTGGCCAGCATCCCCCTGTACGGGATCGTCGGCCTCACCGGCGGCCGCGCCGGGGCCGAGGCCGCCATGAAGACCTACCTCATGGGGGCGCTGTCCGGGATCCTGCTCATGCTCGGGGTCACCGTGCTCTACGCCCTGGCCGGGGGCACCGACTACGCCCTGCTCCAGGAGACGCTGCCCGCGGCCCCGGCCGCGGCCGTGGGCGCGGGCGTGCTGGGCGTGCTCGCCGGGCTGCTCTTCAAGGCCGGTGGGGTGCCCTTCCACTTCTGGGTGCCCGACGCCGCCCAGGGCACCGGGGCCACCGCCGCCACGTTCCTCACCACCGTCCCGAAGGTGGGGGCGCTGGTGGCCGTGTACCGGCTCGTGGCCACGGTCTCCGCCGGGGACGGCTCCTGGTTGCTCGTCGCCGCACTGCTGGCCACCGCCTCGATGGTCCTGGGCAACCTCGCGGCGTACTGGCAGACCGACCCCCGCCGGCTGCTGGGCTGGTCCACGGTGGCCCAGGTCGGGTTCCTGCTCGTGCCCGTGGCCGCGGCCGGGCGCAGCGACTTGGCCCTGCCCTCGCTGCTGTTCTACCTCGCCGCCTACGCCGTCACCAACGTCGCCGCCTTCGCCGTCACCGCCGCGCTGCCCGAGCACCGGGAGCTGGCCGACTACCGGGGCCTGGCGCGCTCCCGCCCCGGCCTGGGGCTGGCGCTGCTCGTGGCGCTGCTGGGGCTGGTGGGGACCCCGCCGCTGGCCGTGTTCGTCGGCAAGCTCACCACCGCCACCGCCGCCTGGGACGGCGGGCACGGCTGGCTGGCCCTGGTGGTGATGCTCAGCAGCGTGCTCAGCCTCTTCTACTACCTGCGCTGGTTCGCCCCCGTCTTCGCCCGCCCGGAGCAGCACGCCGCGGGGTTCCCCGGCCGCGGCGGGGCGGCCGCCTGGCCGGCCGTCACCGCCGGGGTCGCCGCGGTCGCGAGCCTGGTGCTGGGTGTCCTGGCCGGCGCCCTGTGGGCGGCCCTCGAGGGCCCCCTGGGAATGTAGGTGCGGCGACCTTCGCGCCCCGGACCGCCCGTGCGCAACGCCGAGAGGGGCGAACTCAGGCCCGGGTGCTCTGGCCGTGCTCGGCCGCATAGGCGGCGAAGACCTCACCGGGGTGCTCCCCGGTGCCCACGAAGTCGTCCTTGATCTCGGACCCGAGCTGGTCCAGGGCCGAGGACAGCCGCTGGGCGCTGGACCGCACCGCCGGCTCGGACCGGGCCATGGCCGCATCACGGAGCCGCAGCGCATACGGCAACTGCCGTGCCAAGGACAGATCGGGGTCGCTCTCCTGAAAATAGAAACCCTCGGTGTGCTGGGTGAAGTCCACGGAGATCTTCGTGAGATCCGCCTGCAGGGAATCCAGGACCCGGGAGGCGATGACCGGCTCGACCTCCTCGATCGTCTCGGCATAGTCGGCGTCGGCCAGCCCCTTGAGTTCCAGGGCCAGCGCCCGGCGCCGCATCAGGGGAGGATAGATCTGCGTGAACCACGTCAGCGCCGCGGTCAACAGCGCGAACCCGGTCAAGGCCTCGAACGGGGCAGCGACCCGGATCCACGAGTCGGTGGCCACCACGTCCCCGTAGCCCAGCGTCGACAGCGTCACCACGGAGACGTAGACGGCCTCGACCGCGTCCGGGTAGGCGGCCGCGTCGATGCCGGAGGAGTACATGAACCCGCCCGGGACGTGCGGGTAGTAGATCAGCGCCCACCCCGCTGCTTGCAGCACCACCCAGAGGAGCACCACGGCCACCATCGCCGCCGGCCCCACGGCGGAGCCGGCCCGGTGACCGGTGGCCTTCGAGACCTTCCACACCGTGGAGAGCACCAGTCGGCTCAGACGTCCCTGGCCGCTGGGGTGCAACAGGGTGTGGAACATGTCCATCAGCCCGGCCACGATGACCACGATCCCCAGAGCTGTCAGCAGTACGTCCATGATCGACCTCCGTCGTTGGTTTTTGTTCTTCCGGTCCCCGGGTTACGGGGCGGCTCACCGGTCCTCAGTGCTGTTCGTGCTCGCCCTGCCGCGCGTCCTCGTCGGAGCGGTGTCGCACGGTGAACCACTGCGCCACGACGATGACCAGGGCCACCACGGCGGTGATTACCAGGGTGAACGGGTCCGACTGGGATTTCAGCAGCACGAACGGCACGAGCACCGTGACGTCGAGGGCGATCGCGACCCAGGGGATCCACGGTTTGGCCCCGACGTCGTCCTTGAGGTGGCGGAGGATGCCGAGGTGGATGGCGATGTCCATCGCCAGGTAGAGGATGGCGCCGAGGGAGGCGATCTGGCCCAGGTCGAAGAAGGCCGCCATGACGATGGCCAGTCCCGCCGTGATGTAGAGGGACTGGTGGCCCTCCTGACCCGGCAGCCCGGGGGCCTGGCCCATGTCGCGGAGCATGTCGTAGAGCTTCGAGACCGAGAACAGGCTCGCGATCAGCCCCGACAGGGTCGCGACGACGGCGATCGCCACGGTCAGCGTCACGCCCCAGGCGCCGAACATCGGCTCGGCCGCCTCGGCCAGGGCGTAGTCCCGGGCCTCGACGATCTGCGGCACGGTCAGGCTGCCGGTCACCGCGACGGTGATCAGCAGGTAGAGCACGGTGCACAGGGCGAGGGAGATCATGATGGAGCGGCCGATGTTGCGCTCCGGCTGCTGCAGGTCGGCGCCCTGGTTGGTGATCGTGGTGAAGCCCTTGTACGCCAGGATGCACAGGGTGGTTCCGGCCAGGAAGCCCAGCCATCCCGCCTCCGGCGGGGTGCGGTCGGCGGCGCTGAACAGCCGGCCCAGGGAGGACACCCCGGCGGCGAGGATGCCGGCGATCGCCAGCACGGCGATCCCGACGATCTTGAGCGCCGCGGTCACCGTGGCGGAGCGCTCCACCCACCGGTTGCCCACCAGGTTGACCAGGGCGGCGGCCACGATCGCCACCACCGCCAGCACCGCCACCCACACCTCGGAGCCCTGCAGGCCGAAGGGGCGCAGCAGGTAGGAGGCGAAGGTGCGGCCCAGCAGGGACTCGGCCAGGATCATCGACACGTACATGAACAGGGAGAAGGACCCGGCGAGAACCCCGGGGCCGTAGGCGGCCTTGAGCAGCATCGCGATCCCGCCGGAGGACGGGTTGGTGGCCGAGTAGCGGATGTAGGAGTAGGAGCTGAACGCCACGACCACGGCTCCGGCGAGGAACGCCCAGGGCACCCAGCCGCCGGCCAGTTCGGCGACCTGCCCCACGAGGGCGAAGATGCCTGCGCCGATCATCACCCCCGTCCCGAGGGCGACGGAACCGGTCAGGGAGAGCTTCTGCTGCGTCTGCGTGTCGTGGTCCATGAGGAGGTGCACGTCCTTCCTGCCGGGCGGTGAGTGCCCCCGGCGGTGGGGTGGTTCGGACAGGGTCGGTGGGCCGGCCCACGGTGCTCAGCGGGCCTCGAGGGTGCCCATCATGCCGAGGTCCTCGTGGTCGAGGATGTGGCAGTGGTAGACGGTGCGGCCGGCGAAGTCGTCGAAGGCCACCCGGACCGTCACCTCTCCGAAGGCCGGGACGTTGACCACGTCCAGCCACCGCGGTGCGGCGACCTCGCGGCCCGCCTCGGTCACGACCTGCATGGGCCACACGTGCAGGTGCATCGGGTGGTCCATGGGGCTGGAGTTGGTGAGGGTCCACTCCTCCACGGTGCCCACCCGGACCCGCTGGTCGGTGCGCTCGGCGTCGAACGGCCGCCCGTCGATCGTGAAGGACATCATCTGCCCGGGGCCGCGCATGCCGCCCATCATCCCGCCCATGCCCATGCCCATGGCGAAGTCCAGGGTGCGCCGGGCCGCGACCGGCTCCTCGCGCAGGTCCCGCAGCACCGGACCCGGGGGGACGGGGCCGGCGTCCGCGGCCCGGTCCCCGGTGACCTCGAGGGTGAGCAGCTCGATCGGCTCGTCGGTGCCGGGGCCGTCCCCCGGCATCGCCCCGCCCATCATGCCGTCCATGCTGCCGCGGTCCACGGGGGCGGCGGTCAGGGTGGAGGCGCCCTCGCGGGTGTCCACGAGCAGCTCCACCCGGTTGCCCGGGGCCAGGGTCACCTCGGTGAGCTCGACCGGCTCGGGGAGGCGGCCGACGTCGCGGCCGAGCAGCCGCAGCGTCTGGCCGTCGAGGGTCAGGCGCAGGTACCGGGCCGGGCAGGCGTTGACGACCCGCCACAGCTCCCGCTCCCCGGGTGCGGCGCCGGCCCGGGGCCGGACCTGGCCGTTGACCAGCACGGTCTCGCCCTCCCGGCCCATCATCCGCTGCGGCGGGGAGACCTCGGCCAGGTTCCCGGAGTCGTCGAGGGTGAGGTCCGAGACCACCAGCACCCGTTCCCGGGCCACGGGCACGGGGTCGGGGTCCTCGACGACGATGGCCCCGTAGAGACCCGCCGCGAGCTGGTCGGCCACGTGCCCGTGCCGGTGCGGGTGGTACCAGTAGGTGCCGGGCGGGTGGTCGTCCGGAAGGGAGAAGTCGTAGTCGAAGGAGTCCCCGGGGGCGATGCTGACGAAGGGGTTGTCCCCGTTGTCCTCCGGGGAGACGTGCAGCCCGTGCACGTGCAGGTTCGTGGGGGCCTCCAGGCCGTTGGTCATCGCCACCCGGAGCGTGTCGCCGGGGCGGACCCGCAGGGTGGGCCCCGGCAGGGAGCCGTTGAACGCCTGCACGTGCGCGGTGCGCGCCCCGATCCGCACCCGGGCGGGGGCGGCCTCCAGGGCCAGGTCCAGGGCCCCGTCCCGGCTGGACAGCACCTCGGGCTGCAGCAGCTCCCGGCCGCCGCCGAGGGCCTCGCCACCGCCGCCGGTCCACCACAGCCCGGCCCCGCCCACGGCCGCGGCGCCGGCCCCGGCCGCACCCAGGGCCAGCAGCTGCCGGCGGGTCAGCGGGCTCACCGGTCGCCCTCCTCCAGGGTCCGCAGCCGCTCGCGATACTCTTCGGTGCTGATCTCCCCGCGGGCGTAGCGCTCCTCGAGGATCTCCCGGGACCGGCGCGGACCCGCGCCCGTCGGCGGCGGGGCGCTCCCGCCCTGCCGGGTCCCGCCGCCCGAGTTCCCGGTGAACGCCTTCACGAGCACGAAGATCAGCACCACCGTGCCCAGGATCAGCAGGAGCCAGAAGATCCACATCCAGCCCGTGCCTCCTCCCATGCCGTCGCCCCACATCATCGCGGTCCTCCTTCATCGATCGGTTCGCTGCTTCCTGCAGAGCGCCGCCCGTGGGCGGCGACGCCGGTCACCGGGGCAGTCAGGAACCGTCCGGCAGCTCCTGGAGCATCTGCTCCATCTCGGTGATCTCCGCCTCCTGGTCCTCGACCACCTGGCGGGCGAGCTCGACGGCCTGGGGGTTCTGTCCCTGCTCGATCTGCTCCTGGGCCATCTCGACCGCGCCTTCGTGGTGGACGGTCATCTGCTCCAGGTACAGCCGGGCCGCGTCCGTCCCCTGCGCGTCGGTGAGCATGCCCATGTCCTCCTCGCTCATCATCCCGCCGGCCCCGTGGTCCATGGACGTGGAGTCCTCGCCGGACATCGGCGCTTCCCAGGTCTGCAGCATCTGGTTCATGCGCTCGATCTCCGGGCCCTGGGCATCGATGACCTTCTGGGCGAAGTCCTGGACATCGGCGGGGATGTCGTCCTTGGCCAGCAGTGTCTCGCTCATGTCCACGGCCTGCTGGTGGTGGGGGATCATCATCTGGGCGAACATCACGTCGTCGTCGTTGTGCTCTTCAGCGATCGGCTCCCCTGAGGTAGCGCCCGACGGGGTGCTCGAGGGGCTACCGGCCCCGGTGGCGGCAGCTGTGGAGCTGGTGGTCTCGGAGGCCGCGTCAGTGTTCTGTTCGCCTCCGGTGCCGCAGCCGGCCAGGGCCAGGGCAGAGGCGAGGGTCACGGCGGTGAGGGAAGAGGCTCGGTTCATGGGGATGTCCTTACGTGGGGTGGTTGGGTGGTGGTGGCCCCAGGCAGGGCCTGGAGACCGGGAGCCGGGTCGGGCCGTGGGGGATCCGGTCCCGGCACGCTCAGGAAGAGGTGACCGCATATCCGGCACGCGCCACTGCGGCGCGCACGGATTCCTCTGCGACAGGGGTGGTGCTGGTCACGGTAACGGCCGAAGCCTCGCCGGCTACGAGGTCGATCTGCACGTCAAGGACCCCCTCCAACGCCGTGAGGGCCTCGGTGACCCGGCCGGCGCAGTGGCCGCAGGTCATGCCCTCCACCTGGTAGGTCGTGGCGGTGCCGTCCGAGGACGGCGACTGCGCCTCGACGGCAGTCCCCGCTTCCTCAGGGACAGAGGAGGGAGCGCAGCAGGCGCAACCGGTGGCGGCCATCGGCAGGGGGCGGCGGGGCGAGCTGGTCATGGTGGGCTCCTTCGGATCGTGAGGGAACGGGGAACGCCCCTCGCCTCTCAGGTATATACCCTGGGGGGGGTATAGTGCAAGGATGTCAGTGAGCCTCCCGAGCGGGAGGCAGATCGGCCAGTTGGGGGGGCGGCAACTGGATGGTGAACACCGCGCCGTGTCCGGGGCCGGGGGAGGCGGCGGTCAGGGTGCCGCCGTGGGCTTCGACCAGTGCTTTGGAGATGGTCAGGCCGATCCCGGAGCCGCCGTGGTCGCGGTCGCGGGCGGTGTCCCCGCGGTAGAAGCGTTCGAAGACGTGGGACAGGTGTTCGGCGCTGATGCCATCACCGGTGTCGGCCACGTGGATGGCGATCTGCCCGGGACCCTGCCGGGCCGCCCTCAGGATCACCTTTCCGCCCAGCGGGGTGTGGCGCAGGGCGTTGGTGAGCAGGTTGCCCAGTACCTGGCCCATCCGTTGCCGGTCCACGTCCACGGTCCCGGCCGACTCGTCGACGTCGAGCTCCAGGGCTACGCCCTTGGCGGCGTAGCCCTCCCGGTGGGCCTCCACGGCACTCCGGAGGAGCTCACCGACGGGCTGCTCGGTGCGGTCCAGGTCGATCCGGCCCTCCTCGGCGCGGGAGACGTCGTTGATGTCGTCCACCAGCCGGGTCAGTCGGGCCAGTTGCTCGCTCATGAGCTCACTGGTGGTCTCATCCCAGTGGGTGACCCCGTCCTGGAGGGCCTCGCAGTAGACGGTGAGCACCGCGATGGGGGTGCGCATCTCATGGGCCAGGTCTGAGAGCATTCGCCGGCGGGTGTCCTCGGTGCTCCGCAGACGGGCGGCCATGGTGTTGAACGAGGAGGCAAGGGCCTCGACCTCCGCCCCGGCGCCCATCGCCGGGACCCGGGTGTCGTAGCGGCCGTGGGCCATGCCCTGGGCCGCCTCGGTCAATCGTTCCAACGGCCCCCGGATACGACGGGAGCACCAGGCGCTGACCACCAGGGCGCAGACCAGGGCGGTGCCCAGGGCCACGCCCAGGGTGATGAGGTTGGTGTCGCGGTAGGCCTGCTCCACGTGCAGCAATTCCGGGGAGTTCTCCGGGTGCCCGGCCATGATCAGGTGCTCGTGGAAGATCGCCGGGCCGGCCAGGGAGGCCACCACGACCGCGGCGAGCAGGCTGGCGGCCACCACCAGCAGCTGGGCGAGCAGGAACCGGGAGACCAGCCCCCGGGGGCGTCGGGTCATCGGGCCCCCATCCGGTAGCCGACCCCGCGCACCGTGTCGATATGGGCGGTCGGTTCCTCGCCCAGCTTGCGGCGCAGGTGGCCGATGTGCACGTCCACGATCCGCTCGTCGCCCACCCAAGCCGGGTCCCACACGATGTCGATGAGCTGACGACGGGAGAACGCCTGGTGTGGGCGGGCCGACAGGGCCGCCAGCAGGTCGAACTCGGTGCGGGTGAGCGCCACCGGATCGCCGCCCACCCGCACCTCGTGGGCGGTCAGGTCGATGACGAGGTCCCCGAACACCCGCGCCGGTTCGGCCGGGGCCACGGTGGGGCGGGGCCGGCGCCGCACCGCGGCCACCCGGGCGACGAGCTCGCGCACGCTGAAGGGCTTGGTGATGTAGTCATCGGCCCCGGCGGCCAGCCCGGCCAGCTTGTCCTCCTCGTCCCCGCGGGCGGTGAGCATCAGCACGTAGCACTCCGAGAAGGCCCGCAGCCGCCGGCACACCTCGACCCCGTCCAGCCCCGGCAGCCCCAGATCCAGGACCACGACGTCCGGGTGCTCCGTGCGGGCGGTCTCGAGGGCGTCGGGGCCGGTGTGCGCCTGGGCGACGGCGTAGCCGGCGCGGGCCAGGTAGGTGGCGACCATCTGCGCCAGAGGCTTTTCGTCGTCGACCACCAGCACGCGCCCGGCTGAGGACGCATCCCTGTCTGCGGAGATCACCATGATCCCAGTGTGTCCCGCCGTCCCGACGTAGAAGCCACTCGGGGGCCGGATGGTCCGCAATCTTCGCCAAACCTTCAAGGAATCTGGGCTCCCGCCTGCCGGTGGCCTGCCAGAATGGTTCTCAACCCCCGCATTTTCTGGTGACCCGACAAGGAATCATGGACACCCTTTCCCGTAGAAGTCTGCTCGTCGCCGGATTCGGCCTGCTCGGCTCCGGCGCCCTGGCGGCCTGTTCCTCACCTGCCCCGTCCCTCCCAGCAGGGGTGGGGGCCGGGACGGCCTCCGCCGGAGCCGGTCAGCGCCTCGTGGACACGGCGCTCACCGCCCGGCCGGTCACGCTCGATCTGGGCGGATCGACGGTGGCGACGTGGGCCTACGGCGACAGTCTCCCCGGTCCGCTCATCCGCGCCACGGCCGGGGACCGGCTGCGCATCCGGGTCGAGAATCGCCTGCCGGCGGACACCACCGTGCACTGGCACGGCATCGCCCTGGCCAATGGCGCCGATGGGGTGCCCGGGGTGACCCAGGATCCGATCGCCGCCGAGGCGACCTACACCTACGACTTCACCGCCCCGGACCCGGGGACCTACTTCTACCACCCGCACGTCGGGGTGCAGCTGGACCGCGGTCTGTACGCCCCGCTGATCATCGACGACCCGCAAGAACCCGGCGCCTACGACCACGAGTGGATCCTCGTCCTCGACGACTGGGTCGACGGCACCGGCCGTACCCCCGATGAGGTCCTGGCCGCCCTGACCTCCTCCCGGGACAACGGCGGGATGCCCGGGATGGACCACGGCAACATGGGCGGGATGGAGGGCATGGACATGTCCTCCGGCTCCTCGGAGGGCATGGCTGGGATGGACCACGGGGCGATAAGCGCCGGGGACTCCCCGTACGGCGATGACGCCGGGGACGTGTCCTACCCGCACTACCTGGTCAACGGGCGGGTTCCCGCGGACCCGGAGGTGTTGACCGCGAAGCCGGGCCAACGGGTGCGGCTGCGGATCATCAACGCTGCTGCGGACACCATCTTCACGGTCGCTCTGGGCGGGCACCGGATGACGGTCACCCACACCGACGGGTTCCCCGTGCAGCCGCAGGACACCGATGCCCTCTATCTGGGCATGGGGGAACGCTACGACGCGACCGTCACCCTGGCCGAGGGTGTCTTCCCGTTCGTGGCCGTGCCGCTGGGCAAGGAGGGGCAGGCCATGGCCCTGGTGCGCACCGGGGCTGGCAGCCCACCGCCGTCGTCAGTGCGACCGGCGGAACTGGACAAATCCGTGCTCATCGGCGCCGACCTGAAACCGGCGGACAACGCCCGGCTGGAGGACCGGGACCCCGATGTGCGCCTGGAGCTGGCCATGACCGGACAGATGAATCCTTACGAGTGGGGATTCAACGGGGCCCCTTACGGGCAGCACGACCCACTGGAGATTCAAGAGGGACAGCGGGTGCGGCTGACCGTGGCCAACCACACGATGATGGCCCATCCCCTGCATCTGCACGGGCACACCTTCGCGCTGCCCAACGGCCTGCGCAAGGACACCGTCCTGATCGCTCCGATGCAGTCGATGGCCATCGATGTGCAGGCGGACAATCCCGGGAACTGGCTGATCCACTGCCACAACATCTACCACGCTGAGGCCGGCATGACGACCGAGCTGAGATACCGCCCATGACCGTTGTCACCCGACGCACCCTGTTCTCCGTGGGCCTGGTCGCCGGGACGGGGTGGGCTGTCACCGCCTGCTCATCACAGTCACCACAGTCGGAATCCTCGTCCTCTTCCGGCAGAGACGGCGGCACCGCCATCACCCACGTGCACACCATCGTCCGGGACACGGCCACCGGGGTGATCCTGCTGGCCACCCACCAAGGCCTGTTCCTGCTGGAGAACAAGAAACTGACCCAAATCGGCCCGACCGTGGACTTGATGGGCTTCACCTCCACCGGTGGCGGACGCTACCTGGCCTCCGGTCACCCCGGCCCCGGGGTGGAGTTGCCCGAGCCGCTGGGACTGGTCGAATCCACCAACGGGGGCCAAACCTGGAGCGTGCTGTCGCGGGCCGGGGAATCAGACTTCCACGCCCTGACGGCAGGCCCGGATCGGATTCTCGCCTTTGACGGGCAACTGCGCACCAGCACCGATGGGCGCACCTGGGAAACCGTCGCGATCCCCTCGGACCCGATGGCCCTGGCCATCGCCCCGAGTGGTAGGGCGACGCTGGCCACCACCGAGGAGGGCCTATTGCGATCCACCGACGACGGGGCCACCTGGACGAGGGCGGACACTCCGCAGCTGATGTCCCTGGTGGCCTGGGCTGATGACCACACGGTGGTGGGTTCTGGGCCTGGCGGCCGCTTGCTGATCAGCGACGATTCTGGGCTGACCTGGACGGCCGCCGAGGAAGCCTTCGGGGAGGTCACCGCCCTGGGGGCTAGCATGACCGGCGCCGGAGCGGTGGAGATCCTTCTGGTGGCTGACTCCACCGTCCTGGGCATCACTGACGGAGGAAACACCATCGAGCAGCTGCTGTGACCGGCACCACCGGCGCCCTTGGCACAGAGCAACAGCGGTTTACACCACAGCCGTAGCGGTCCTGGAGACGACGAGGACAGTGACGAGGAGAACGATGAGCGACCGCCATGGAACACAGGCCCCCGACCGGACCACTTCAGAGGATCCCCCCACGAAGGGGCGGCTGGTCGCGATCGACGCTGCCCGGGGGCTGGCACTGATCGGATTGACCGCCATCCACTTCCTGCCCGCCTCCGATGAGGAGACACACGAGCCGACCTGGTCCTGGATCCTCTTCGCCGGGGACTCGGCGGCGTTGTTCGCTTTGCTGGCCGGGGTGGGGCTGGCTTTCGGTTCGGGCGGGCGCACCCGTCAGCAGGGGCAGTCGATGACGGCCGCCCGAGTCGGGGTGGCGGTCCGGGCCCTGCTCATTGCCGCAGTGGGCATGTCCATCGGGTACCTGATGCCTGAAGACCCCCCGGCCGTCAACATCTTGGTCTACTACGGGGTGTTCTTCCTGCTGACCATTCCCTTCCTCCACTTGCGCCCCATGACCCTGTTCATGTGCGCGATGCTCTTCGGGGTCGTCGCACCGGTGCTGATGCAGACCTTGCGGGGTCGGTTGCCGGAGTTCACCGCCTACAACCCCACTTTCAACGACGTGGTCACCGATCCCGGGGCGACGGCGGCCCAGTTGTTGCTGACCGGCACGTACCCGGCCCTGCCGTACATGACGTATCTGCTGACCGGACTGGCCCTGGGGCGTCTGAATCTGCGCAACGGGCAGGTCCAAACCCTGCTCGTGGTGGTCGGGGCTGGGCTCGCCGCATTCGCCTACCTGAGCTCCTACGTTTTGCTTTACATTGCCGAGGGCTACCACCAGTTGTTGCCCAGCGTCCCGGAACAGAGCGAGGAAGTGGTGGATGAGATCCTCGTGTGGGGAACTGACGAGGGGTTGCCGACCAGCACCGGGTGGTGGCTGGCCGTCACCACCCCGCACGCGAACATGCCGCTGGCCATTGCTTGGAGCCTGGGGATCGGGCTGGCCGTGCTCGGGACCTTCCTTCTCCTGGCCCGCGCGGTTGGGCCGTGGCTGCTACCTCTGTCGGCGATGGGAGCGATGACCTTGACCCTCTACTCGACTCAGCTGGTGTTGCTGTCCTTCGAACTGCACTACGACCAGCCTGAGATCTGGTTCCTGGCCTATCTCCTCCTGGCTGCCCTGTTCGCGGTGGGTTGGCAGCGCGCCTTCGGGCAAGGACCCTTCGAACGACTCGTCAGCATGGCCGCCAAGGGAGCCGGCCGCGCCGCGGTAGGGAGCCGGACTCGCCCCGATCCCCACTGACCCCGACACGGAAGATGAACCCCCCTCCTACGGGAGAGCCTTCCGGAGAACATGTGGGAAATCACGCACCGATGCTGTCGAAGGACTGTCAGTCTGCGAGAGTCGGATCTGAAGGCGGGGCTCAGAGTCCGGAGTAGGAGTGCAGACCCTCGAACACCGTGTTGACCACGGTGAAGTTGAAGATGACGCAGAGGTACCCGGTGATCGACAGCCAGGCCGAGCGGTTGCCGGTCCAGCCGCGAGTGGCGCGGGCGTGCATGTAGGCCGCGTAGACCACCCAGATCACGGACGTCCAGACCTCCTTGGGATCCCACCCCCAGTAGCGGCCCCAGGACTGCTCGGCCCAGATCGCGCCGGCGGCAAGAGTAAAGGTCCAGAACGCGAAGCCGACCGCGTTGAGCCGGAAGGACAGGTTCTCCAGCGCCTGGGAGGAGGGGACCATGGCCAGGAAGCCCATGCCAGGGGCTTCCCCGGCCAGGATCACTCGTTCGCGCCGGGCCTGCAGCAGCTGCAGCACGGCCATGGCGAACGTGATGGTGAAGATCCCGGAGGCCGCTACCGCGATGGACACGTGGATCACCAGCCACCAGGACTGCAGCGCGGGAACGAGCGGACCCACCGGGGTGGGGAAGCCGATGGTGGCCGCGCACAGCATGATCACCACAAGCCCGGACACCAGGGTCCCCACGAAGCGCAGATCCCGGCGCAGGAGTGCGGCCAGGTACACCCCGGCCACGACCAGGGCCCCGGTGGTGGCAAATTCGTACATGTTGCCCCACGGCACCCGGCCGGCGGCGATCGCCCGGCTGGCGACCGCAGCGGTGTGGAGGAGGAAGGCCAGGACCATGATGGTCACCGCCGCCCGCGCCGCGGGGCGGCGTTCTCCGGTGTAGCGCATGGAGGAGTCGGCGACGTGTTCGGCCAGTACGGGTCGGGTAGGAGGCTTGTGTCCGCGGCCACGTTCATTGGCGCCCAGTCCGGGCCGAGAGTCGTCGGCCTTCTTGGTGGTTCCGGCGGTGCTGTTCACCTGAGCAGGAGCGGTCGCCGCGCCCACCAGTTGCTCGTCCCGTCTGCTGTGATGCGCGGTTCGGTGCAGGGTCCTGGAATGGGAGGCCATGTCCCAGGCGAAGGCCACGAAGGCCACCAGATAGGTCATGGCGGCCAAGAGCATGAACAGTGCGCTCCAGGTGCCCAGGGTCTCGTCGATGGTCATGGATACTGTCCTCTCAGTCGTGGGTAGGCCCGCTCCAGGCCCGATTCGTGCTCCGATGCGCGGCAGGGTCCCCCGGCGGATCCGCGGTTCCCCAATGCTCGGAGAACAGCTCGCTCAGCCGCTCGGCCTCGGTCGCGAGCCGGGGGTCCTCGCCGCGGGCCAGCAATCCGTACTCCAGCACCGTGCAGGCCCCGCCGTTCCTGTCGACGCCCTGCCCCGCGCGCACCCAGACGCGGCGGCGGGAGATGAACATAGACATCAGCAGGCCCGTGAACGCCAGGACGAAGGAGATGAAGGCCCCGATTCGGCCAGGGTCGTAGACGATGTCCAGGCCCACGTAACGCTTGACGTCCAGGAACTCGATCGCGCCCTTGCCTCCGGGCAGCTCGTGCACGGGGTTCGCGGCATCCAGGGCGATCGGTCCGCTCTGGGTGAGCATGCCGTTGAGCTCGGTGAGTTCCTCGACGTCGAGGACGTACACGTTCTGCGGGACCCCGCTGTCCAGCCCCAGGTCCCCGGAGTAGGAGGACAAAATCAGTTGTGGGTTGGCCAGACCCGGGTCCACTGATCGCGGCATCCCGTCCGGACCGGTGACCGCGGTGGGCAGCAGCAACCCGGTGAAGCCGAGCTGGTCAGGACGCGCATCCGGGACCTTCAGCACCAGCGAGGACGTGTAGACCCCATCGGAGGGAATGGTCACCACGGGGCCCTCGAAGGCCACGTCCCCGTCGCCGTCGGTCACCCGGATCACCGGGGCGTAGCCGTTACCAATTAGGAAAGACTTCACACCGTTGACGTTCACCGGTGCATTGACCTTCAGGGTCTCCGGCTGCGGCTCCGCACCCGGTTCCTGGACGGTGATCTCCGCGGTGAAGTCCAGGGGCGCCCCGTAGCTGCGCGGGTTCGTGGTGTCCCGGTTGAACACGGCCTCGAAGCGGTCGAGCCGGATCGAGAACGGGTCGAGCCAGTCGGGGTTGTAGTTGGTGCCGGGAGTGAAGGAGTCGTAGTTGATCAGGGTGTTGGCAAACGACTCGCCCTCCACGAGGATCTTCTGGCCCTTGTAGCCGAAGAGGGAGCCGACGGCCACGGAGACCAGCACGCCCAGCAGGGCCAGGTGGAAGACGATGTTGCCGACCTCCTTCCACATCCCGCGCTCGGCGGCCACCGACGGGGCGGCCGAGCCCGTGTCCCGCACCGCCACCCGGTAGCCGCGCCTGCGCAGCAGCCGGGCGGCGTCGGCGACGACGTCGCCGGGGGCCGGCGCCCCGGCGCCGTCGCGCCCGCCCAGGGCCAGCGAACGGTGCTCGGGCAGCCGCTCGAGCCGCCGCGGGGTGCGCGGGGGCTCGGCCCGCCACGCGCGCCAGTGCTTGGCCGCGCGCGGCAGCACGCAGCCCACGAGGGAGACGAACAGCAGGATGTAGATCGCGGAGAACCACGCCGAGGAGAAGACGTCGAACAGCTGCACCCGGTCCAGCCACTCCCCCAGGGCGGGGTTGTTGTCGATGTAGTCCTGGACCGCCGCCGGGTCCTGGATTCGCTGCGGGAAGATGGATCCCGGCACCGCGGCGACCGCCAGCAGCAGCAGCAGGAACAGGGCCGTGTTCATCTTCGTCAGCTGCGTCCAGGCCCACCGGGCCATGCCCAGGGGCCCCAGGGCGGGAAGCTCGACGTCACTTTTCCCAAGACCAGCAGCTGAGGAGCTCCCGGCGCCCCTGGCGGTGCTGCTCTCCCTGTTGCTGGCGGTGGTGCTCATACCGGCCTTTCTGACCCCGGGACTGGGGCGGGATGGGTTGCCTGCCGTCATGCCGCTTCGGCCACCGTGTCCTCCAGCAGGGTCTCCAGCACGGAGCGGTCCGCGATGCCGAGGATGCGGGCGGCCACCCGCCCCTGGGCGTCGAGCACGAGGGTGGTGGGCACCGCCTGCGGGGGCACGTAGGCGCTCAGGGCCATCAGCACGCCCCCGTCCTTGTCCTCGAAGGATGGATAGGGGATCTCGAAGGTGCGCTCGAACGCCTCGGCGGTGGCCCGCTCGTCGCGCAGGTTCACGCCGTAGAACGCCGCCTGCCCGTCGAAGCGCTCGGCCAGCTCTCGGAGGTCCGGGGCCTCGACCCGGCACGGGGCGCACCCTGCGTACCAGAAGTTCAGCAGCGCGGGGCTCCCGCGCAGGGCCTCGGCGGAGAGGGTCGTTCCGTCGAACAGCGTGCCGGTGAACTGCACCGGCTCCCCGCGCTGGTCGGCCGGGTACTCGGAGACCGTGCCGTCACCGGCGATGTAGCCCTTCTGGTCCCCCGAGTTCGCCTGCTGGGCCAGCGAGTCCTCCTCCGTGCACCCGGCGAGGGCGAGTCCAAGGACGCCGAGGCCCGCGAGGGAGAGCACGCGTCGGCGGGACGGACGGGAGGCGGGCGAGGGGTGGGAGATCATGGGCATTTCACCTGAGGATTGGAATAGGTGTGGGGACGGGAGGGGTAGCGCAGACCCCCGCCCGGATGGGTAGGGAAGCTGATGGGCCTGGGGCGGCTACCCCACGGGCTTGCCATGGGAAGGTTCGGGGCCGGTATCCGGCATCGAGGTCCTAGATCCCAGGCAGGCCCAGGATCGGGGGCCACCGTGCAGCCGAAGCCGATTGCGCGGCCGCAAGCGTTCTCGACGCCGCGCTGTTTCCCAGCCGACGTGCTGCACCACCACCCACCGAAGTACTACGATGGATAGTAACTGTTCTGGGGGAGGATTTCATATCGTCTCTCCCCTTCTGCAAGAGGGCCGGTTTGCCGGTTCTACGGTCAAGGCGCTGTTGCTGGTGCGCGGCGTTCCGATGATGCCGGAGGGGAAGAATGATCTCTTCCGATGGGCGTTACTACTGATCACACGGGACCTCCACCTTTCTGGTCATGGCCATGGACGCGAGACTGTTGCACCATCTCTGCCGCACGCGGCGGCACCAGGAGTGACCGGAGCCCGCAGCAGGTCTAGCCCGTGACGCAGCCTTGGTGAACGCCAGACCGATGTGCCTCGGGTGACCTTCGGGCACCGCTGGCGCACGGCCGCCCGGACCACCTCCGGCTACGTCCACGACCGAAATGCCGATATGAACCCCACAGTGGCCGCGGAAGGCAGGTCGCTGATGTTGCGGGAAGCCCGGAAAGTGGGATTGCAGGGCTGGGTAGGTAGGGTGCTGGTGCCCCAGAATCCGCTTCGCGGCGGGGCCCTACTATGGGGCATAGGAAACGTGTGGAAGCGGCGGCGTTGGACGCGGGAAGGAGACCTCCATGCACCATCTGGGACACCTGGAGTCGGCGATCATGGACCTCATGTGGTCGCGGTCCGCTCCGGCTTCCGTCCGAGAGATCCTGGTCGGCCTGCAACCGGAGCGGGAACTGGCCTACATGACCGTGAAGACCGTCATGGACACCCTCCACCGCAAGGGCTTGTTGATGAGGGAACCCGACGGGCGCGCCTTCCGCTACCGGCCCACCCGCACGCGTGAGCAATATACTGCCGCGCACATGGGGGAGGTCCTGGCCAGTGGCAACGACCGGCGAGCCACGCTGCTGCACTTCCTGGAGCAGATCCCGGCCGAAGACCTCACCCAGCTGCGCGAGGCATTGAACCAGGCGGCCGGGCCGCCGGCCGGGACAACCCAGTGACAACTCCGGTGCTGCTGATCACCTTCGCATTGCTCGCCACCCTGGCGGGTCCGTTGCTGAAGGGCAGGGGCTGGGTCGACCGGTCGCCCCGATTGGGGATCCTGGTCTGGCAAGCCCTAACCGCCTCGATCGTGGTGAGTGTCATCCTGGCTAGTGTGTCCCTGGCGCTACCGGTGATGCCGGTCCTCGGGGGATTGGCGGATTTCCTGCAAGCCTGCGCGATGGTCCTGCGGGCCCAGTACTCCACACCCGGAGGCGCAGTGGTCAGCATGGCAGGGGCCGTGATGGCGTTCGTGCTCGGGGCCCGGGTGCTCTACTGTTTGGCCATCGAGGTGATGTCTGCCCGGCGGGACCGAAAAGAGCACATCGGCTCTCTGTCGTTGGTCTCCCGCCGTGATCCGACCACCGATGTGCTGGTGGTCGACCACGCGGTGCCGACCGCTTACTGTCTGCCCGGGCGTCGCCGTGACATTGTCTTCACTACCGCAGCCCTACGCGTCCTGGACGAACAACAACGTCAGGCGGTGCTGCGCCATGAACTGGCGCACCTGCACGGGCACCACCATCTGGTCCTTATCGGTGCCAATGCGTGGGTACGGGCCTTCCCTCGAATCCCCATTTTCGCCATGGCGCGCGTGGAGCTGGGCCGGCTGGTGGAACTGGCCGCCGACGACCGAGCGGCCGCCGGCAATGACAGTAGGCTCACCGTGGCCAGTGCTCTGGTGCGACTGGCCGAGGCCGGGCATGCTCCCGCCTCTGCACTGGCTGCCAGCGGTACTGCGACACTGGTACGTGTGCGCCGGCTGGCTGCACCTTCCGCCCCGTTGCATCGGGCACGGGTGGCGCTGACGATGGTCGCGGCCACCGCAATGCTGGCCCTGCCGGTGGCTGTTACCGCAACCCCGGCTCTTGCCACGGTCCAAGCACAGAGCTGCCCGGTGGAGTTCCCCCAGAGCGTCTGAAGCGCACGGCCGGATGCACCACCCGGTACAGGGGGTAGCGAACGAGTCGGTGAGGGGAACGCCAGTGTCGGGGTGGCGATGGCGTTGGCCTCGGTGCCCGTTGTCAATCACAGTTTGCGTCCGCGCAGCATCCGTTCCCATCGCCCCGGTCCTCGAGTCCTAGCCGCGCCGTCGAGAAGCAGTGATCACCGCAGCCGCATGACTGGCGATGGCCTCCAGGAAGAAGTCGCCAAGCGGAGTGAGGGGATCAAAACGTTGCAGGTGCAACAGACGTAAGGCCAGCAGCGTGCGACCTCGTGTCGGGCTGGTGAGCGCCACGACGCGTGGTGGTCGGTAGCTCCTAGCGCTGTCCCGGTGTGCTCTGTGGTGACCGCCCGTGCCATGGGTTCAGGTCCATGCAGCCCGTGGGGTTGGCAAAGGCGACGTTTTGGACTTGGTCTCTCAAACCGTCTACTATGCCACATAGTATTAGATGTCTTGATGGCGGCCAGTAGGAGCCTTTTTCGTGTTTGCGGCCAGGGTTTCGACGCGGGCCGTCGCCGTAGTCATCGACGGAGCCGTCGTCGGTGGCCCAGTCGTTGCCATCCCCCCAGGAGCCGGGATCCAGCAACGCGGGCAAGGCGCGCATGTCCGAGCAGATGATGGCCCACCGTCCCAACATGGTCCCGCCACGTGAACAGATGACGGGCAACATAGGCGGGCAGAGAGTAGAGAGCACTCGCTTCGTAGGCGTCTAGACAGACCGACCAGTCCGTTCCCCTGTCTCTTTAGGAAAGTAACCTCATGATTCTCAACGCCAACATCGTCGGGAGCCGAAAAACCCGCACAGCCGTGATGGCTGCAGTGACCGCTCTGCTCGTCACCGCCTGCACCCAGCAGGGCAGCGAGTCGGCGGAGGTGGCGTCCTCGGCTGGGGAGGAGAACCCGTTCGGACACGTTCACGGTCTGGCGTTGGACCCGGGTACCGATCAGCTGTTGTTGGCAACTCACAATGGGTTGTTCGACATCAGCGGAGAGTCACCGGAGAAGATCGGGCCCACCAACGACCTGATGGGTTTTGCCACCGCCGATGCCGGGCGCTATTACGCTTCCGGGCACCCCGGATCGGGCTCGGATCTGCCTAACCCGCTGGGTCTGGTGGAGTCCACCGACGGCGGGCAAACCTGGCAGGAGCTCTCCCGTCAGGGCGAGTCCGACTTCCATGCGTTGACGGTCTCGCAGGAGGGCGTCATCGGCTTTGACGGCACTCTACGGATGACCACCGACGGGCAGGAGTGGATCGAGGCCAGCGACCAGATTCAGCCGGTCAACCTCGCCGCCTCCACGGACGGGCCGGTCGTGCTGGCCACTACCGAAGACGGCGTGCAACGCTCGGATGACGGCGGGGCCACCTGGGAGCTACCCGAAGGTGCCCCGGTGCTGCTGATCACCGCCTTCGCCGACGCTGACACGGCCGTGGGGGTGGCCCCGGACGGGACCGCGCACGTCAGCCGCGACGCCGGGAAGAGCTGGGAGACGACCGGAGGGATCACCGGCCAACCCTCCGCTGTGGCCGCCAGCACGGACGGCGAGGACGGGCTGCAGATTTGGGTGGCCACTGAGCAGGGCATCGAGTTCTCCGACGATGCCGGGGCCACGTTCTCCACCACCATCCCGGCAGGACAGTAAGCAGCTCCGATGGTGAAGGATCTGCGTGTCAGCGGCCGTGCCGCCCGTGAGGGGCGCGGCCGGTGATCCTGCTGAACGTCGGAGAGTTCTTCGCCCAGAACGTCCAGTCCGGGGCGTTGCTCGTGGCGATCCCCTTGGCGCTGACCGCGGGGATCGTCTCCTTCATCTCCCCGTGCATTCTGCCGCTGGTGCCTGGCTACCTGGGGTACGTCTCGGGATTGACTGATCCCGCTGCTCCCGGTAATCGGCGCAGAGTCCTGACCGGTGTGGGTCTGTTCATCCTGGGTTTCGCGCTCGTCTTCACCTTCTACGGGGCTGCGTTCGGGGCCATCGGCGGGTGGTTGCTGCGGTGGCAGGACGTGATGATCCGCGTCCTGGGCGTGTTCGTCATCGGGATGGGCCTGGCCCTGATCGGGCGACTGCCCTTCCTGCAGGCCACGACGAAGCCTTCTTGGCAGCCGCGCCGAGGCCTGGCCGGCTCTCCGTTGCTGGGCGTAGTTTTCGGCCTAGGCTGGACCCCGTGCATGGGACCGACCCTGAGCGCCGTATTGGCCCTGAGCACCACCACTGGCACCGCCTGGCGTGGGGCGCTGCTGGCCTTCGTCTACTGCCTCGGACTCGGCATTCCCTTCGTCATGGTTGCCCTGGGCATCAACTGGGTCTCCAAGACCCTGGCGTTCATCCGCCGGCACATGCGCGCCTTTAACCTCGCCGGTGGTTCCGTGCTGATCCTCGTGGGAGTGCTCATGGTCTCCGGGATCTGGGTGCGCTGGATCTACCAGCTCCAGAACCTCTCCGGCACCTACCTCACCCCCGTCTGATCCCTGGCTCTGGCTGTACGAACCGCAGGGATCGGCAAGGACGTGGCCGGGCCTCTCAAGCAGTGCACCGATGCGCCCCAGACGTTCTCGGTCCTCTGCCCGCCCCGATCCTCCGACAACCGCTCTCCGACCAGCCAGCATCCACGAACACGCCACATCGTCACCGAGGAGCACACATGCCGAAGATCTACAACGACGTCACCGAGATCGTGGGCCGCACCCCGCTCGTCCGCCTCAACCGGCTCGACGAGGGCCTGCCCGGCAACGTCGCCGTGAAGCTGGAGTTCTACAACCCGGCCAACTCCGTCAAGGACCGCATCGGCGTCTCCATCGTGGACGCCGCGGAGAAGTCCGGCCTGCTCAAGCCGGGCGGCACGATCGTCGAGGGCACCTCCAGCAACACCGGGATCGCCCTGGCCATGGTCGGCGCGGCCCGCGGCTACAAGGTCATCCTCACGATGCCCGAGACCATGTCCACCGAGCGGCGGGTCATGCTGCGCGCCTACGGCGCCCAGATCGTGCTCACCCCCGGCGCCGAGGGCATGCGCGGCGCGGTCGAGAAGGCCCAGGAGATCGTCGACAGCACCGAGAACGCCGTGCTGGCCAAGCAGTTCGCCAACGAGGCCAACCCGGCGATCCACTACGCCACCACCGGCCCGGAGATCTGGGAAGACACCGACGGCGAGGTCGGCGTGTTCGTCTCCGGCGTTGGCACCGGCGGCACCATCACCGGCGCCGGACGCTACCTGCGCGAGCAGAAGAAGGACATCCGCCTCGTCGTCGTGGAGCCGGCCGACTCCCCGCTGCTGACCGAGGGCAAGGCCGGGCCCCACAAGATCCAGGGCCTCGGCGCGAACTTCGTCCCCGACAACCTCGACCGGGAGATCTACGACGACGTCTACGACGTGACCGTCGAGGACTCCGTGCGCGTGGCGCGCGAGCTGGGCACCCAGGAGGGCATCCTCGGCGGGATCTCCTCGGGCGCCATCGTGTGGGCCGCCCTGCAGGAGGCCGCCAAGGAGGAGAACCGGGACAAGCTGATTGTGGCGGTCGTGTGCGACTTCGGTGAGCGGTACATCTCGACCCTGCTCTACGAGGACATCCGCGTCTGAGGCCCCGTGTCTGGCCCCGGCCGGATTGATCACCTTCGCCAACGGAGGGGACAACATCGGGGTCTACGTGCCCGTGTTCGCCACCGTGGGACCGACCGCGATGGTGGCCTACTGCCTCGCCTTTTTGACCATGGTCGCGGTGCTGGTGGCCATCGCCAAGTATGTGGCCACCCGCGAACCCATCGCCGAGGTCCTGGAACGCTGGGAACACATCCTATTCCCGATCGTGCTGATCGGCCTGGGCGTGGTCATCCTCCTCGAGGGCGGGGCCTTCGGCCTCTAACCCATCCGCCGGCCGAGCTCAGACGGTGGATGAGATCCCTGATCCGTCGCGCCTCCGCCCCCACCGCACGGGGTGTGGGCGGCCAGGTTGCCCCCCGTTTGCCGGGATGGTTCACTGCCGTCGATCGTGGAACTAGGCTCGGCGGAAACCCTGCAGGTGCGCTAAGAGGTGGAGACCATGCCAAAGATGTCCGCCCTGGAGGCCTCCTTCTGTCGCAGCGCGCCATGGGGTCTTGTGGCCCGGCGGATGATTCCCTGGGCGACCCAGGGGTTCCCCCTCACCGGGGACCTGCTGGAGATCGGTGGAGGCAGCGGTGCGATGGCCGAAGCCGTCGCCCGAGCCCATCCCCGGGTGCGGCTCACCACGACCGACGCCGACCCGGCGATGGTGCAGGCGGGGCAGGATCGTCTGGCCGGATTCGCCCTGGCCCAGGCGCGTCAGGCCGATGCCAGGCGGCTGCCCTTTCAAGACGAGTCGTTCGACACGGTTCTGAGCTTTTTGATGCTCCACCACGTCATGAATCGCCCCGGGTTTAATGGAGACATCGTTAACCCGGAAGGATGGGCGGCATGGTCGCACCACGGAAGTACCCCGACGAGCTACGCGAGCGAGCCACAAGGATGGCGATCGATGCGCGACAGGACCCGGCCACTCGAGCCGGCGCGTTCCGTCGGATCGGGGAACAACTCGGTGTCCACCCCGAAGC
>NZ_BAAAQA010000033.1:87094-264947 GCF_039531425.1 Kocuria atrinae | reverse complement strand
GATGAACTCAACCGCAGACCCCGTAAACGCTTGCAGTTCGCCACCCCATACGAAACCCTCGAAGAGTACTGTTGCAATGACCCGTTGAATCCGCCCTCGATTCTCGGGTCGTACCGTCGATCAGATTGCAACAGCCACGAAAAACACCGCCCCACCCAGCCCGGAGTGAACGCGGGAACTGGATGGGGCGGCGTCGTCGGCGGGTGATTACCGACGAGAACTAGCTACGGGCGTGGACCCCGCGGCGGGAGACGGAGAGCATCTCGTCGCGGTCGACCACCTTGACGCGTTCGCGGGGGTTGCCCTCGGCGTCGTGGGAGGACTGGCCGAGGTTCTGCTCGTACTCGTCCAGGTCGAGCCAGCCGTCCCAGGTGGTGTACTCGACACCCTTTTCCTCGAGCAGTGACTCGATGGCGGAGGGCTCCGGGAAGTCCGGATCGGCCAGGGCGGTGCGGTCCTCGAGCAAGTGGTTGATGGTCTCGAGGGCGTCGGACTTGGTGGCGCCAATCAGGCCCACCGGGCCGCGCTTGATCCAACCAGTCGCGTAAACGCCGGGAACCACGGCGCCTTCGGCGTCGACCACGCGGCCTTCCTCGTTGAGAATCACGCCGCGCTCGGGGTTGAACGGGACCCCCGGAAGCGGCGAACCCAGGTAACCGATGGCGTGGTAAACCGCCTGAATCGGGTAGTCAATGTACTCGCCGGTGCCGGTCACGGAAGCGTCGCCGTTGAGGCGGGTGCGCTCCATCCGGATGCCGTTGACCTTGCCGTCCTCGTCGCCCAAAATCTCGGAGGGCGTCTGCAGGAAGTGCAGGTGCAAGCGGCGGGACGCGGTCTTGGGCGAGTCGTCCTCACGCCACTTGTTGAGCGTTTTCATCATGACCTTGGTCTGATTGTTCTCGACCATGGCCTGCTCGGACGCTTCGTCGAACTGGAAGTCCTCGTCGTAGAGCACGATGTCCACGTCGCGGGACTTGGCCAGCTCACGCAGCTCGAGCGGGGTGAACTTGATCTGCGCCGGGCCGCGGCGGCCGAACACGTGCACGTCCGTGACCGGCGAATCGCGCAGCCCTTGGTAGACGTTGCCCGGGATTTCGGTGACGAGCATGTCGTCAGCGTGCTTGGACAGCACACGCGCCACGTCCAGCGCCACATTGCCGTTGCCGATCACAGCAACTTCCTTGGCGTTGAGCGGCCAGGTGCGCGGGTAGTCGGGGTGACCGTCATACCAGGCGACGAACTTGGCGGCACCGTAGGAACCGTCCAGATCCGCGCCGGGGATCTCCAGCGGAGCATCATTGACGGCGCCGGTGGCGAAAATCACAGCGTCGTAGTGGGCCATGAAATCACCGAGCGTGAGGTCCTTGCCGTACTCCACATTGCCGAAGAAGCGGATGTCACCACGACCCAGAATCGAGCGCAACGCGGTGATGATGCCCTTGATGCGCGGGTGGTCGGGAGCCACGCCGTAACGGATCAGGCCGAACGGGGTGGGGTAGCGGTCATAGAGATC
Organism: Kocuria atrinae; assembly: GCF_039531425.1. Classification (NCBI taxonomy): domain Bacteria; kingdom Bacillati; phylum Actinomycetota; class Actinomycetes; order Micrococcales; family Micrococcaceae; genus Kocuria; species Kocuria atrinae. The sequence goes on along the minus strand of NZ_BAAAQA010000033.1, from coordinate 263,434 downwards.
AACACTGACGTCCAGCTCGCCTTCCCGCACAGCCTCGGATTTGGTGAGCATGTCGGCAGCGTAAATGCCCGCCGGACCTGCTCCGATCACGGCAACGCGCAACGGACGTGCTGAAGTAGGTGCTGTCACAGCTGGTATTTCCTTTCAACGCGCACGCATACTCGCGTGCTTGCGGGGACTGGGTTCTACGGTAGTGAAGTTTGGGCAGCCGCGCCTAACCAAACGTCGACGCCGCTCGCGAACACTTGTCTCGTCAGGGGTCCCAGTGCCATCGGCGTAGTATTTCTACACAAACGCCCCCATATCGGTAGCCCGAGCCCGCGCTACCGCTGTGCCTTTGACCGTGAGGATCTTCATGTCGTCACCGACCAAGCCCACTCCACAGACGCGCGAACCCCGCGGTGCGTTGGACCGTTTCTTCTACATCTCCGAGCGCGGCTCCACCGTGGGCCGTGAAATCCGCGGCGGCCTGGCCACGTTCATTGCCATGAGCTACATCGTGGTGCTGAACCCGCTCGTGCTCGGCTACGGGCCCGACGGCGCGGGCAACATGCTGGGCGGCGAGCGCGTTGCTGCCGTGACCGCACTGGTCGCAGGCGTGCTGACCATCCTGATGGGCGTGTGGGCCAAGTCCCCGTTCGCGCTGGCCACCGGTCTGGGCGTGAACGCGTTCCTGGCTGTCACGATTGCCACGAATCCGGGTCTGACTTGGCCCGAGGTCATGGGACTCGTCATCTGGGCCGGTCTGATCATGGTGGTTCTGGTGCTCACGGGCTTCCGAACCGCGGTGTTCAACGCCGTGCCACCGTCGCTGAAGACCGCGATCGTGGTGGGTATTGGCCTGTTCATCGCGCTCATCGGTTTCGTGAATGCGGGCTTCGTGCGCCGCATCCCGGACGCTGCTGGCACCACCGTCCCCGTGCAGATGGGCAATGGAGGCGAGCTGTTCGGCTGGCCCACGCTCACGTTCGTGGTGGGTCTGCTGCTGACCGTGGCGCTCCTGGTCCGTAATGTGCGCGGCGGCATTCTGATCGCGGTGGTCGCGACCACGATCTTCGCGCACATCCTCGAGGCGGTCTCCCCGTCCGGTTCCTCCGTGGAGAACCCCGACGGCTGGTCCCTGGTGGTTCCCGCCAACCCCGAGGGCTTCTTCGCGCTGCCCGACCTCTCCCTGATTGGCTCCGCCGCTCCCATCGCCGCGTTCCGTGAACTGGGCGTAATCGCGTGCATGCTGCTGATCTTCACCATTCTGCTGTCCATCTTCTTCGACGCCATGGGCACCATGGTGGGCCTCTCCCAGCAGGCCGGCCTGGTCGACAAGAACGGTCAGATCGAGCGCGTGGACCGCGTGCTGCTGGTCGACGCGTTCGGCGCCGTGGCCGGTGGTGCCGTTTCGGTCTCGTCCAACCAAATCTTCGTGGAATCCTCCACCGGTATCGCCGACGGCGCTCGCACCGGCCTGGCCAACGTGGTCACCGGCATCATGTTCCTCCTGGCCATGTTCCTGACCCCGCTGGTCAACGTGGTGCCCTTCGAGGCCGTGGCACCCGCCATGGTCGTGGTGGGCTTCCTGATGGCCAAGAACGTGGTGCACATCGACTGGGAAGACTGGGGCGTCTCGGTCCCCGCGTTCCTGACCTTCGCCGTTATGCCGTTCACCTACTCCATTGCGCACGGCATTGGCGCGGGCTTCGTGTCCTTCGTGTTCATCCGCCTGGTCCAGGGCCGCTGGCGCGACGTCCACCCGCTCATGTACGTGGTGGCCGGTGCATTCGTGATCTTCTTCGGCATTGCCGTGATCGAGGGTTGGACAGCGTAACGCGCTCGGCGGTCCAGCGCGGGGTAGCTATCGCCCCGCGCCCACCCTCGGGTGACGTCACGGGGTGGATCCGCTTCGATTACGACGCCGCCCCGGCCACTTCCCGCCGCACCCACCGTCGCTGCGTGAGCAGCACCGCCCACGTGGTCAGCACGAACGGCCACGTGTAGACAGCCATCCCGGTCTGCTGCAGCAACCACCACAACGGGACGGTAACGCACGCGCCCGCCAAGGGGACGAGCAGACGAACGATGAGAGCGGCGTCGTTGCGGGGGAAGACCGCGCCCAGGGCGAGAGCCGTCAGAAAGCCCGAGTAGCCGGCCAACCCGGCCATGGCGGGTGACCAACCGAGGATCCAGAACCCGAGGGCCGTGGCTGCCACGGCGCCTGTGAGGGACCACAGCCCTTCGCGCGCACCGGCGACAAACATGGTGACCAGGACCAATAGGCCGGTCAGCAGATGATCGGTCAAGAGCACTTGGGCGGAGGCCCGTACAGTGCCACTGACCAGGTCCGTGATCGGCCCGGCCAGCTCGAACGGCGGCGCGGTGAGCGGCTCCGACTCGCGATACCACCGCGCAAAGACCGGGTTCAATGCAGTGTTGACCGCGCAGAACGGGCCCGTGAGCATGGGCAGCCAGTCGAAGATCCGCAGTCGTTCAAGCACCCGCACGAGCAGAGCGCACAGTGCCCCGCCCAGGACGGTCCAGATGAGGGCGGCCACGGTCGGTCCGCACGCAAGGAATGCGGCGCAGCCGGTGAGAGCTCCGCAGAAGCCGTGAATGCCGTCCGCGGCGTCGCGACGAGCGGTGGCGTCCGTCGACAGACTCGACATGGCCAGGGCGGACGCTTTGTGGGATCCGCCGGAGCTCGGCGCAGGGGGTTGGGAGTGCCCGGCGGGGTGTTCCGAATCGCCGGCCTCTCTGGGCGCGCTATGAGCCGTTGATCCAAATCCGAGTCTGGAGAGCGCGTCTGCGCTCCGGGAATCACCGCCGGGAGCTTGGCGGGCCGATTCGCGCCTCGGTCGGCGCATGAAAATCGAAACGCCGGTCTGCACCGCAGCGCCGATTAGTGCGAAACCCGCCAACCAGGGTGATGCGACAACCAGCGCCAGCAGGACCAGCAGGCCGCTCAGCGTGGCACGTTGAAAGAAGATCTGCCCCTGAGACCTGATCAGCGCCTGAATTATCCACACAGTGGTCAGTATGAGGGCAGAGGCCCCCGGCAATGACCGGAACCGGGTCAGTCCGCGGGGTGTGACTCCAGAATGCAGAACTCGTTGCCCTCTGGATCCGCCAGCACCACCCAGCTGTCTTCACTGGTCTGCCCCACGTCCACCCGGTAGGCGCCCAGGGCTTCCACTCGAGCGACCTCGCTCTGCTGATCGGTGTCACGCGGCAGCAGGTCCAGGTGCAAGCGGTTTTTCACCGTTTTGCCCTCCGGCACCCTGATGAAGTCCAGTCGGAACCCGTCTCCGCTGCTGGGCAGGGTGCTGACGAACTTATCCTGCACGTGGTCCACTCTGTAGTCGAGGACCTCGCACCAGAAACGTGCCAGGGCTGCGGGGTCGTGGGAGTCGATGGCCACTGAACTCACGAAGCTAGTCATGCCCCCACGCTACGGCCCAACACCTGGGAGCGGGAGGGCTGAGCGCTCACACGCCGGTAATGGTCCCCACCGCGGGCATCTGATCCGCCTGTTTGTCGTTCCAGGGCTGAGTTTCGGCCACGAGTTGGCGACACCACTCGGTGTCCTTGTACTGCGCGGGAAGCGGGCCACCCAGCAATACCTTGGCCAGTGCTGCACTCGCCGCGGATCCAGGTTCGGGCAGCGGCGCATGGGAGGCTGCCAGCACCACGTTGCCGTAGCGGCGGCCCTTGAGCATCGCGGCATCCGCCACGGCACCCACGTGCTCGAACACCTCCAGCAGCGCGGCCAGCTCCGCCCGGGTGCCCTTGAGGTTGCGGGTGTCACCCACGTTCATCAGATAGATCCCGTCAGGAGACAACACCCGATCCACGTGCTGAGCGAACTCCACAGTCCGCAAATGACCGGGGGTTTGCTCACCGGCGAACACATCCCGCAGGATCACCTCGCGGGACGACTCATGCAGTGATTCCGTGACTTCACGGGCTTCACCCGCGCGGATACGAAGGAGGGGTGCGCGGGGAAGATCGAGCCATTCGCGCACGAGACGCGTGAGAGCGGCGTCGAGTTCCACGACCACCTGGCGCGCATCGGGGTAGCGCCACGCAAGATAACGCGCCATCGAACATGCACCGCCACCCAGGTGCAGGATGCGCAGGGTGGTGGGGTCCAAGTGTCGGTCGATGTGCTCTTCGGCGAGCGCGGTGAACCAACGCATGTACTCGAACTCGAGCTGATCCGGCCGGTCGGGCACGATGTGCGATGACGGCACGCCGTTCACGCGCAGCACCCACGCGCCGGGCACGTACTGATCATGCTCGAGCTGCACGGTTCCCGTGTCCGTGTGCCAGGTACCTTCGACCAGGCCACCGGCGTCCGACGACGCCGGTCCAACCGGTTCTGCTTGATCCCGCCGATTCTTACGGTTGCGTTTCTTGCTCACTGAAACGGGAGCGCCCGGTTACTTCTGATCCGGGGAACCGGAGGTGATACCGCGACGTTCCTCGGCGCGGTTGAGTTCATGGCTGTGAAGTGCGGCTTCCAGACGTTCCACCTTGCCGGAGAGTTCGCCGGTGTGACCGGGGCGGATGTCCGCCTTGAGCACCAGGGAGACGCGCGGTCCGTATTCGGCAACGGCTGCGGTGGCCTGACGGACCACCTCCATGCACTCGTCCCATTCACCCTCAATGGTGGTGAACATGGAATCGGTGCGGTTGGGGAGCCCGGATTCGCGGACCACGTGGACGGCTGCAGCCACGGCATCGTGTACGGAGGCGTCAGGGTTGTCCCCGCCGCTGGGAGAGACTGAGAATGCGACCAACATACTTCCAGTGTGGCACTTCTCTCACCGAAGTACCCGGGAAACCCCCGTTATTCACGCCCATGTTTCCGCGGCGCCCATGTGACGTCTCTAAACTGGAACGGCAGACCGCCAACCGAAAGGGACCATCTTCATGACCCAGGGCATCTACGTTTCCGCAATGACACCGCAGTCCGGCAAGACGCTGGTGGCGTTGGGGTTGGCGGACACACTGTTCAACAACACGGACAAGCTCGGGTTCTTCCGCCCCGTTCACGACGGCGACTCCCCCGAGCAGGATTCCGCTTTGCAGCTCATGAAGCGCACCTTCGACCTGCCCGATTCCCGTTGCCGCGGCGGTGTCTCGCTGGCGCGCACGCGCGAGATCCTGGCCTCCGGTGATCATGACGAACTGGATTCGGCCGCGGTCTCCATTTACTCCGAGATGGCCCGCGAATGCGACGTGATCCTGGTGGACGGCACCGATCTGGTAGCCCACAACGCAGCCACCGCGGAGTTCGATCTCAACGCCCGACTGGCCAACAACATGGGCTGCTCAGTGGCTGCGGTGATCAGCGCCCACGAGGCGGAGTCGGTGGAGGACACCGTCAACGCCGTGGACGTGACCCGCACCGAGCTGCGTCAGGCCGGCTGTGACATCTACGCGGTGATCGTCAACCGCGCCGATCCCGATCAAGTCGAGGAACTGACCCGCCGTGCCAAGCCCGGAGCCCACAACCTGCCGGTCTATGTGATCCCCGAGGTCACTGCGATCTCCAACCCGACGATTGCCGAGCTGGTGGATGCCCAGGAGTTCGGCACCGACCTCAACGACAATTCCCTGGACCGCGACATGAAGGGCATAAAGATCGCGGCCATGACCGTGGGCCATTTCTTGGACCAGCTGACCGACGGAGATCTGGTGATCACCCCGGGCGATCGGACGGACGTGATGTCGGCAACCCTGGCGTCGTCGTTCGCGGCGTCTTTGCCGGTGCCCTCGGGCATGCTGCTGACCGGTGGTTTCCGCCCGGAAGGCGCCGTGGCCTCCCTGTTGGCGGCTGCCCCGTTCCCGGTGATGACCACCGATCGTGACACGTACAACGCAGCCAGCGCGGTGGCCACCACGCGAGGCACGCTGGGTGGCGCCCATCCTCGTAAGGTCGCGGCGGCTCGCGGCGCATGGTCACAGTACGTGGACAGCGACGAGCTGGCCGGGCGCATGAACCTGCCGCGCCCCGTGAAGCGCACCCCGCTTCGGTTCCTGCACGAGCTCGTGGAATCCGCGCGAGCCGATCGCAAGCACGTGGTTCTGCCCGAGGGCGAGGACCCGCGCATCCTGCGTGCCGCGGAAATGATCCACCGCCGCAACTTCTGCGACCTCACCGTCCTGGGCGATCCCGAGCAGATCAAGACCATGGCACAGTCAGAGGGCATTGATCTGGATTTCGAGGCGGAGGGCCTCAACCTGATCGATTTTCAGAACGACGAGGAACTGCGCAACCGTTACGCGGACGAATACGTGAAGCTGCGTTCCCACAAGGGCGTGACCAAGGAACAGGCACTCGAACGTATGGCGGACGGTTCATACTTCGGCACCATGATGGTGCAGCTGGGCGACGTGGACGGCATGGTCTCCGGCGCCGTGCACACGACCGCCAACACCATTCGCCCCGCCCTGGAGTTCGTGAAGACGCGCGAAGGCGTGAAGATCGTGTCCTCCGTCTTCTTCATGCTGCTGGCCGACCGCGTGCTGGTCTACGGTGACTGCGCCGTGAACCCCAACCCGGACGAGCAGGCACTGGCGGACATCGCGCTGGCCTCCGCCCAGACGGCCGAACAGTTCGGCGTGGACCCCAAGGTGGCCATGCTCTCCTACTCGACCGGCGGTTCCGGCTCCGGCGAGGACGTGGAGCGGGTGCGGGCAGCCACGGAGCTGGTGCGTTCCACCGACCCGGACTTCGAGGTCGAGGGCCCCATCCAGTACGACGCCGCCGTGGACGCCTCCATCGCCAAGTCCAAGCTGCCCGAGTCCCACGTGGCCGGCCAGGCGACCGTGTTCATCTTCCCGGACCTCAACACCGGCAACAACACGTACAAGGCGGTCCAGCAGTCCGCCGGCGCCGTGGCCGTTGGACCGGTCCTGCAGGGCCTGCGCAAGCCGGTCAACGACCTGTCCCGCGGTTGCACCGTGGATGACATCGTCAACACGGTGGCCATTACCGCCATTCAGGCCCAGAGCCTCTAGTACGTACGACGCCGCTCGCGAGGTTCGCGAGCGGCGTCGCCCCTTCGACCAGCTCACCAGAGACGCCCGCAGACCGGGCGCACGGAAGGACCAACCATGCTCGTGCTCGTTGTCAATTGCGGATCGTCGTCCATCAAGTACCAGGTGCGCGAGGTGACCACTGCGGATGATCAGGTCGATCCGTACACCTCATCCATGCCGGCCATCAACGAGAACGTGCCGCTGGATCGGGCCACCAAGGGTGTGGAGAGCGACGAGATCATCACCAAGGGCCTGATCCAGAACATCGGTACGTCCGAGGTCAAAGACCACACTCAGGCACTGGAAATCCTGGCCTCACGACTGGAAGAGGAACTGGGCGGGCGCACCATTGACGCCGCCGGACACCGCGTGGTCCACGGTGGCGAGCGGTTCTCCGCCCCCGTGCTGGTCAACAACGAGATCATTCGAGCCATCGAGCGGCTCGCTCCCCTGGCTCCGCTGCACAACCCCGCTCACGCATTGGGATTGCGCGCCATTCAGAAGACCTGGCCGCACATGCCGCAGGTGTGCGTGTTCGACACAGCCTTCCACCGCACGATGCCCGAAAAGGCCTGGCGTTACGCGATCCCCGAGGAGATGTATGTCATGCACGGCATGCGTCGCTACGGGTTCCACGGCACCTCGCACGACTACGTGACCGGCAAGGCGTGCGATTTCCTGGGGATTCCGCGCGAACAGTTCAACGGGATCGTGGCGCACCTGGGCAACGGTGCGTCCGTGACGGCCATCCGCAACGGCAAATCCTTCGACACGTCCATGGGGTACACCCCACTGGCGGGTCTGATCATGGGTACGCGTTCCGGTGATCTGGACCCCTCCGTGGTCACCGCCATGCTGGACCGCAACCCCGCCATGACAGCCAAGGAACTCGATACGACGCTCAACAAGGAGTCCGGGCTGCAGGGTATTTCCGGAGACTCGGACATGCGCGCCGTGGAGCAGCGTGCCGAGAAGGGTGACGAGAAGGCCCAATTGGCGCTGGACATGGCGGCATACCGCCTGGCCAAGTACGTCGGCGGCTACCACGTGGCCGTGGGCGGCGCTCAAGCGCTGATCTTCACTGCGGGCATCGGTGAGAACTCCCCCGAATTCCGCGAGCAGGTGTGCAATGAGCTGGGCGCGCTGGGCATTGCACTGGATCCAGAGTTGAATGCCTCCCCCGAGGGCGAGGTAGCTCGCATCAGCACGCCGGAGTCAGCGATCGAGGTGCTGGTCATCGGCACGGACGAGGAGCGGGCCATCGCGGACGCCACGGCCTCGCTGGTGCGGGAGCGAGTGAAGAAGTAGCTCGGCGGGCCGCGCCGGACACTTGAGTCCTTCTCACGCCATCTTGAAGATTTGAGGCACTCTCAGGCCACCTTCATGGCATGTAGACGGCTTGAGAGTGACTCAGATCTGCTCACATTTACAGCTCAGCCTCACTGGGCCTCAGCTGGAGATTTGAGGCACCTTAAAGCCCCTCCGAAATTTGAGGCATTCCCAAGCCAGAGTTGAAGGATAAAACTGGCGCGGAAGTGTCTCAGCTTTCGGGCAGCCCTCATAAGATCGACCTCAGCTTGTGGTCCTGGCCATGAAAAGGTCAACCAGATCTCCCCTTGTTCCCCTCCGCAACCGTATACGGGCCGACTCTTCCAGCACGTAATCAGCATCCGCGCTCCACATGGCGAATATTCAGGTGCAGTAAGTCAGCCTGCGTCATAACCTCCAGTCATGCCGCAGCCGATCCGAATGCCTGAGCTAGGACCGCGTCCTGTGGTTCGGACGAGCACCCAATGGGGCCGACGAGCGCGATCTTTGAACCGTGATCCAGCGATGAAGCGGGTCACTCATAGGCATTGGGCGCTGTGCTCTGAATCAATGCCGGAACCCATGGACCCGTTGCAACGAGCGGCGCTCCTTCAGGTCGTTCTAGACTCCCCGGAATCTGAAGTCCGGGTGACAGGTTTGAGTGCTCTCGCGTTGTACGGCCTACCCATTGGAGAGCCCGACGAGAGAATTGATGAGCTCCTCGGCCATGCTCCGCCGCCTAAGGGCCCTGAATATTCAAAGATGCTTTTCACCCCGCACTTCTCCTGGGTCGGTAAGCGCCTGAGAACTCCGGTGCCCGATGTTGTCGTGACCAAAGCATTTGGGTTGGACCGCTATCCCGGGCCCTGGGGCGCCTGGCTGGCTGATCCGATTGAGGCCCTAGTAGTCGCTGCCTCGTTTCTTCCCCAGTGGAGAATCACAGCCTGCCTGGACGCACTCATGTCGAGAAACCTCGTGGCGGTCGATGGTGGAAGTTTCCCGCCGTACAGTCGCAAGCTAATCGAGAAGCGGCTTCGCCGGTTTCCCCCGACGTCCGCGGCCACCCGGAGGACACTTGCCGCGCTGTCTGATGCCGTAGAGAACACATGGTCACCAAGAGAAACTCTTACCCGGCTCATAGTCCTCGCCCATGGGTTCCCGCCACCAGTCATGAACTTTCACGTGGTGGTGGATCACGCGGACCGGAACCTGGATCTCGCGTGGCCCGAATCCAGAGTGGCTGTCGAGTACAACGGCGCCGACCACGTGGACCGTCGCAAGTACGGAAACGAGTTGTTCCGAAAGCAGCGACTTGAGGACAATGGGTGGAAGGTTCGCTTCGTGGTGTTGGAAGACCTGCTTGACCCGCACCGCCGCCAGCTCTGGCTGACGTGGCTTGCCACTGAACTTGCCAACACCAGTCAGAAGAGTGGATGGACGCCAAGGCTCAAGTCGGCCTGATGGCACCGAAAACTGTCAGTCGCTCGAGCTCAGGCATCAAAACTAGTCATTCTTTGACCATGGCAAGATCTCGGTCATCCCCAGGCCACTCTTGCTCCGCGTATACGGCCTGAAAGTGACTTAGCCCGTCTCTGCATTTCATCCCTCTCGAGCTGCGGCTCCCCTGGAGATCTGGGGCATCTTTACGCCACCCGCAAATCTGAGCCACTCTCAAGCCACCCGCGGTACTCAAACACGGCTTCTAAATGACCCGAATCTTCCCGGTGGTTCTAAAGTGACCCAGATCTGCGCGACCGCCAGTCAGTCCAGTTGATCGTTTCCAGCCGAGGTTTGGTGAAGAAGACTGGAATGACTACTTGCTCCGCGTCACCGGATCCTGATCGGACCAGGGGAACACAATCCACTCGTCGGTGGCCTTCCATGCGTAGTCAGGGCGCACTACCGACTGAGGCTTCTCGTAGACCACGGCGGAACGGCACTGTGCCCCGTAACCGCTGAGCAGTTCCAGAACCAGGGCCAGGGTGCGGCCGGAATCGACCACGTCGTCCACGACCAGCACCTTCTTGCCACTGATGGATTCGGTGTCCAGCATGGGCGCGAGCAACACGGGATCGGGCAGGGTCTCGTGGACGTCCGTGTAGAACTCCACGTTCACCGCGTCCGAGAGCTTGACGCCCATCGCGTAGGACAGGGCACCGGCGGGCAACAACCCACCTCGGGCTACAGCGATGATGATGTCCGGAGTGAAATCCGAATCGACAATCATCTGGGCAAGGTCACGGCTAGCGGTGCCGAAACCTTCCCACGTGAGTACTTCTTTGGTCTCTAGGTCCGCGGAGTCAGCGTGATAAGCCATGTCCGCAGGTTAGTCGCTCCGGCTCAAAGCTGCCCAATAGCCCTGCCTGGGCCACCATCGGGCAGGCCCCCCGCCTCCACGACGGCGCCCGGTCTGTGCCGCGGTCCCGCCACGGTCCGCGATTCGCCCACGCACCCGACGACGGCGCCCACGCACCCGCCGCCGGGCACGTGGGCACCTAGGCACCTAGATCATTGGTCGACCGATGCGGAAGCCGTCCGCGCCTTCTGCATCGTCCGCAGCTTGCACGCCACCGCGATGAGCAACACCAAGCTGCCTGTCAGCAGCAGCTGGGTCCGCACCACGGGATCGGAGAAGCCGAGCACGAAGATCATCGCAATCAGACCTAGCGCCAAGTAGGAGAGGTACGGGTAACCCCACATGCGGAAGGAAAGCTGGCGTCCGGCACGGTCCGAGCGGCGTCGGAGAATGATCTGGGAGATCAAGGACAGGGTCCACACGACGAGCACGGTGGAGCCGATGGTGTTCAGCAGGAACCCGAGGAGCTGCTCCGGCCACAGGTAGTTGGCGCCCACGGTCAGGAAGCCCACGATCACAGACGCCACAACGGCTGCGCGCGGCACACCCTGTGCGCTCAACTTCGAGTAGCGAGCCGGCGCGTAACCACGCGAGGACAGCGAGTACAGCATGCGCGAGGCACCGTAGAGGTTCGCGTTGAGCGCGGACAGTAGCGCTAGGGCGATCACGATGGCCATCACGGCCTGCGCGCCGGGCAATCCGGCGGCACTGAGAACGGCCACGAACGGGCTGGAGGACAATGTTTCGTCGTTCCACGGCAGGATGATCACCATCAACGTCACCGCACCGATGTAGAACACGAGCAGACGCACCACGATGGTGCGGATCGCCCTGACCACATTCTCCTTGGGGTTCTCGGTCTCTGCGGCGGCCACGACCACCAGTTCCGTGCCCCCGAACGCGAACACCACAATCAGCAGCGCTGCGGCCACACCCGTGAACCCATTGGGGATGAAACCACCGTGTTCGGTCAGATTGCTCAGCCCCGGCGACGGCGCCGGCAACAGTCCCAGCAGCAGGGCCGCACCCACCAGCAGGAACACGACCACGGCGCCCACCTTGAGCAGTGCGAACCAGAACTCGGACTCACCCAACGCCTTGACGCTAATGAGGTTCAACGCCGTGAAAATCACCATGAATACGAGCGCCATGAGCCACTGCGGGACCACGGGCCACATCTCGTTCAGGATCTGCGCGGCGGCGGTGGCCTCGGCAGCGATCACGATGACCAGCTGCACCCACCACAGCCAGCCCAGCGTTTGCCCGGCAGTGCGGCCCATGGCCTGTTCGGCATATAAGGAGAACGCACCGCGAGCGGGCTCCGCTGCGGCCATCTCGCCCATTGCACGCATGACCAGCACGAGGATCACACACGCGACCAGGAACGAGATCAGCACGCCGGGTCCGGCCACGGCGATCGCGTTACCCGTGCCGACGAACAACCCGGTTCCGATGGCAGAACCCAACGCCATCATCACCAGGTGGCGGGTCTTCATGTGAGTGGCATCGGATTTCTTGATGTCCGGGCACGGAGTGGACGGTGTTGGAGACATGACATCCCGATCAGTTCGAGCGGCGCTCGCTGCTGCGGAGAGCGGCGACTTATGGCGTAAGGACACGGGTATTTCCTTTCGGGCCTGCACCAACAGTATGAACCAGGTGCATTCCAGGGAGCCGGGCGAACCCGGCACAGAGGGTGGGAAACATCAGGGGGGTCAGGCAGCGGGGAAAGCGGAGCGGTCCTTGAGGACCTCCAGCACCCGGTCATTGGTCGCGGGGTCGGCCAACGTGATGCGCACGCCGTCCCCTGCATAGGCGCGAACCAGCACATCGGAACGGTCGAAGGCATCGACCAGCTCGTCCCGGAGTTCATTGCCGGCCCGCAACCACACGAAATTCGCTTGGCTGCCCGGGACGTCCCAGCCGGCCTGGCGAAGGGCGGCGAGAATACGACGTCGTTCGGAGACCACCGCAGCCACGCGCTCGCGCAACTGTTCCTGGGCCTCGAGCGATGCGATGGCCGCTTGCTGCGCGAGCGTGCTCACGCCGAAGGGCAGCGCCACTCGGCGCAACGCCTCGGCCAGGTTCGGGTGGGCCACCGCGTAGCCCACGCGCAACCCGGCCAGCCCGTAGGCCTTCGAGAAGGTCCGCAGCACGCACACATTGTTGTGGGCGCGGAACAGGGCCAGCGCGTCCAGGGTCTCGGTGGCGTCGAGGTATTCGGTGTAGGCCTCGTCGATCACCACGAGCACGTGGGGTGGAACCTTGGCCAGGAAATCCGCCAAAGCATCGTGATCCAGTGTCACACCGGTCGGGTTATTGGGTGAGCACACCATGACCACGCGGGTGTGTTCGGTGATGGCGGCAAGCATGGCGTCCAGGTCATGGCTCTCACCAGCGGTTAGCGGCACGGGCACGGGAGTCGCGCCGGTCAGGCTCACCAGGATCGGATAGGCCTCGAAGGAACGCCACGCGAAGACAACCTGGTCACCCGGACCGCACGTTGCCGACAGGATCTGCTGGAGAACACCCACGCTGCCGGGACCCACGGACACTTCATGGGGCTCCACGCCCAGGAAGGTCGCCAGGCGTTCCCGCAACTCAGTGGCGGCCATGTCCGGATAGCGATTCATGCGTTCGGCGGCCCGCTGCACGGTCTCCAGGACGGCGGGCAGCGGCTGGTAATGACTTTCGTTGGACGCCAGTGCCGCGGTGAGATCACCGGTCGCGCGGCGGCCGGCAACGTACCCGGGCAACTGGGATACGACGTCGCGCACTCGCGGTTCCTCGCTCCCACGCCCAAGAGCCTCGGGGGCTTGGTGAGTCTCGGGCTGCGTGGTGGATGAGTCGGTGGTGGACCTGGTGGTCAAGCTGATGGTCATCAAAGGGCCTTTCACATACCAACGGGTCCGGATTACGGACGGCCGTCGCGAGGTCGGCTCAATGTGTGAGCCAGGACACGTTGGAAAGATGGTGATCCCCCATGAGCGATGTGCGCAATACTTTAATTTTGAACTGCGTTAAATGCTCAGTGCTATCTGGATAAAGTGGCACAATGCACACCATGTATCAGCTCGATCCCCTGGATGCCCGCATTCTCATGGCACTGGACAAGGATCCGAACGCCACGATTTTGGCCCTGGCCCAAACGTTGGGCGTCGCTCGCAACACCGTGCATGCCCGACTCCGCAGGCTCTCCGAAGGCGGGGTCATGGGCCCCGTCAGTCAGCGGCTCAATCCGCGGGCGCTGGGCTATGACCTCATGGCCTTCGTGGAACTGTCCATTCGACAGGGCACCAGCGAGGACGCGCAGAAGGCCCTGCTCAGAATCCCCGAGATCATCGAAATCTACGCGACCACCGGGGACTCGGACCTTCGCGTACGCCTGGTGGCCAAGGGCACCGCAGACCTGCATCGGATCACCAATTTGATCCTTGAAACTCCGGGCCTACTGCGCACCACCACCTCCATCTCGCTACTCGAGGCCATGCCCCTGCGGATGTCCAGCCTGCTGCAACGCGAGGCTGATCGGGGCTAGGTTCGCACCGCCCGCAGGTGCAGCACCAACCCCGCCGCCATGCACGCGGAGCGGAATGTCTCACCGATGAGCACCCACACGGCCATGCTCACCGCGGTATCCGCACCGGAAACCAATGCACCGCCAACCACCAGCAACATTTGAACCGCCGCAATCACAGCGAACATCCGCTCGCGCCCGCCGAGCATCATCACGTTGCTCATGGCGGAGGTGATCGCGTTGATCACCGTGGACACCACCAGCACCACGGACGCCGCCCACGCACCCTGATACTCATCACCCAGCACGGCCACGAGCCCGTCCGAGCCGACCACGAACAAAAACGCCAACAGCCCCAGCGGGACGACCAGAGAACTACCCCCCGCCTGCACCAACAACTTGATGAGCGCCGCAGGCTTACGCAGCGCCACGGCAATGCGCGGGGCGAAGACCGTGGCCACGGCCGAGGTTCCCATGGCGCCGCCGGACTGAATCTTCTGCGCCACCTCGTACACGCCCGCGGCCGCCAGCGACTGCCCGCCGATCACGAACATGGGTCCGCGCACGCACAGCGATGTCAGCGCGTTGCCCGCTCCCACGGTCAGGGCGGGGCGCCACGGAATGGGTGCGTAAGCGACGTCGTCGGGGTGGGACGTCCCGGACGCATGCCGGGGAACGTATATGGGGTCCGGCTCGGGGACGGTCCGCGCGTGCCGCCCAGTGAACGGGACGTCCGGGGCCGACCGCGCCGCGCGGCGTCGTCGTGCGCGGCCCTCCTGAACCGACGGCGATGCCGCGTACAAAAACAACGTGACCAGCACGAATGCCATGACCTGCGAGGCGATCAGCCAGTCCGGGGCGAGCACCGATGTAACCAGCGCGCCCACCAGGCCGAGCGCGGGGAGCACGACGGACTCCATGAACTGGCCCAGTAGCGGCCAGTTACGCGCCTGACGTTGCACCACGAACAACCGCTGGAACGCGGACGCCGTAGCGACCACCCCGAGCGCGAGGACCCAACCCCACGGGCCCCCACCAACGGCCAAAGCCACGCACACCGCGGCGAGCAGCAGGAAGGCCACGGACCACACGCGTGCCAGCGCTCCGGTGTAGCGACGACCGAGTCTCACGGCGAGAGTGTCCCGCCCCTCGGCCCACAGCGGTGACTGCGAGCGCAGGCCCATGACATCCAGGCCCAGGGGGCCGGCCATGCGTGCAACCAAGGCGACAGCCCACAGGATGCCGTTCAGACCCACCTCTGTGACCGAGAAGCGCAAGGCCACCGTGGCGACCAGCAGCATCTGCAGTACGGCCCCACCCACGCGGATGCCGAGCACCAGGATGGACTGTTTGGCGGCACTCATCGGGGCACCCGGTCGCCGGGGAGATCCCGACCGACGAGGTGCCTCACGGGGTGTGGTGGGGGGACCCGTGGCTGCGCTGCCCAGCGCCGCCCGAGCCGGGGGGGCCTCAGTCACGGTTCAATCGCGCCCTCACCACGAGCCACACGAACTTGGAGTTACCCACCAGGTACCGCTTGAACATGCGCCGCGGCTCCTGTGCCAGGCGCCAGAACCACTCCATGCCCATGCGCTGCACCATTTTGGGGGCGCGGGAGGTGATGCCCGCGACCACGTCGAAGGACCCACCCACGCCCACACAGATGGCCGCGCCCGTGCGGTCCTTGTGCGCGAAGACGAAGTCCTCCTTGAGCGGGGACGGTACGCCCACGAACACGATGTCCGGATTGGTGATGGCGATCTCATCCGCCATCTGCTGGTCGGTCATATCGTCGCGGCGCCAGAAACCGTTGTGGAATCCCACCACGTTGGCCCCCCGCGCCAGGAAGCGCCAGCGCACCTGACGAACCACCGCGTCGGTGGCACCCAGCAAGTAGATCCGGTAACCCTTTTTGGCACTGGCGTCCACCAGACGATCCATCAAGTCGATCCCGGCCACCCGCTCGGGCAGCGGAGCACCCAACAGCTTGGAAGCCCACACGAGTGATTGGCCGTCGGCCGTGACCAACGTGGCGGAGGCGAATTTGTCCACCAGCTCTTGATCGTGGCTGGCGGACACCAACTTGGCGGCGTTCATGGCCAAGTGGTTGTAATGACCCGAATCTTCCTCGATGAGGTCCTCGATGGTCTCCACCGTCTCGTCCATGGTCAACGGGTCCACTCGAGCTCCCAGGAGACGGTTGGTGCGACGGGGTGCGACACGTACCTTGTGCCGGGTGATGTGAGGGTGAAGCAGGCTCATGACTGTGCCCCCTCGGACTCCGAACGATCGCTGCGCCCCCTGCATTCGCTGCCCAGGAGATCCACCCATCGACTCAGCGCGCAGCTGGCGTGGGCCTGGTTCCAGCGCATGTGAGGTAGGGATTTGGGGTCGTTACGAAAGCCGCCGTCGGGGCCTTGATGAGCCAGGAGGTGCCGGATGGCCGGTTCCGGGTCGATCTCCAAGTCTCCTCGGTGAGCCAGTCCCGCGAGGAACCCCACGGTGGTGGCCACGTTGTGGACGTCGTGGGACGCGTTGGACTCGTCCGCGTTGTACACCGGCAGGCCGTCGATGGTGAGGCAATGGGCGTACCAGTAGGCCAGGCCTCGTTCGTAGGAGTCACCGATCTCGAAGCCCTGTTGCCGCAGGAAGTAGAGGGAATCCAGCACGTAGATCGTGTGGAAGCTGTCGATCCATTCCAGGCCCTTGCCTTCGCCGTAGGGCCATGAACCGTCAGCGGCCTGCGCGTCCACGGTGCGGGTGACGGCCCTCTGAATCAGACTCCGGTCCCCGCCCAGGATGGCCAGGGATTCCGCGGCCAGCAGCGACCCGTTGTGCACCAGACGATCGGAGGCCTCCGTGTAGCGGAAGAAGCCGTCCGGGTGGGCCAGGCTTTCGAGCCAAGTAGTGGTCCCCGCGGAGACCTCCCCCAGTCGGTCAGTGGCCGCGAACGCGCGCAGGGCGAAGACCGTAGCCACCACGTTGGGCGAGTTGGCCAGGTAATGCGCCCAGCGGGTCTGAACGTCGAACTCATACCCCCACGGGCCTGCACCGCGAGTGCACAGGATTCGGGTGATCAGCTCATTGGCTCGCTCAGGATTGCCCTCGCACCGTTCCGCCATGGCGAACAGGGCCATTGCCTTGGTCATCGTGACCTTGGGAACCCGCGTCACCGAACGCAGCGAGTCACCCAACCGCTTGTGGGCCTGCACCCACGCCTGCCGTGGCAGTCGGCCCTTCAGCAGTGGAGCCGCCGGTGACAGCAACCCGTCATACGGATCCGTACCGGTGAAATCACGGTCCCGCGCGAAGCGCAAAGCCGCCTCCGCTGCGGAACTGACTTGGTCCCCCAACGTCTTGTACAAAATCTCACGAGCGTTGAAGCTCATTGGTCCCCCTTGTAAACGCTTCTTCAGCAACGGATTCCCCCGAATCCTGCTGCTGAATGTCTGGTCTCGCTACCGCTGTTTATTCAGCACATCCGCGTACACCTGATCCAGTCGCTGCCGGTATCTGTCGATTTGGTATTCCTCTTCCCAACGACGCCGCGCCTCCTGTCCCAGCGAAAGCCTGCGTTCCGGATCGAGCAGCAAACTTTCTAGGACTCGTGCGAGAGTTTCCGCGTCTCCGGTGGGAACGATCCAGCCGTTCTTACCGTCCTCAATGACCTCACCAACGGCGCCCACGTTGGTCACGACTGGTGCCAGACCCCATGCCATACCGTCCAGCAGTGACATGGGGAGGTTCTCTCCGTAACTCGGAAGTACCAGCACGCTGGCCTCTGCCAGTCGTTCAATGATTTGTTCCGGACCGATCCACCCGGTTGTTTCAATAGCGGGCGTGACCTCCAACAGACTGGAGATCTCTCCGTCTGGATCGTGTAAATCGCCCGCTAGGACTAAATGCGACCTCAGATTCTCAGGAATCATGGCCCACGCCCGAAGTAGCTCGATCACACCTTTGCGGCGAGTCAACTGGCCACTGAACAAGACCACCGGAGTCTCCCGATCCTCCGGAACCTCGCGTGGACCGGGAACGGCATTCGGTACCACGTAGAACTTCTCCGGAGGAACGCCCAAGAACTCGGCGATGTAGTCCCGCCAGTACTCGCCAAGAACAATAATTCCCGCGGCTTTACTAAACATGTCACTCACCACGCGTCGAGCAACCGGGTTCAAACCCTCAAGGAAAGCGTCAAACCGTCCGCCATGAACATGGAGAACGTACGGCCGACTACGCATTCGTAGGGCGTAAACCAGCACCAACTTGCGCCAGGTACTGATCTTCGAGGCTTGATTGAAGTGGAACACCGTGTCGTCCGGGACCGGGCCGAGGCACGCGAACAAGGCTTGCGCAAATTTCCGGAGTCGTGTTGGAACGGGCCCCGGTGTTCCCCCCGAGTCAACGAAACGAATCTTCGTACGATCCGATTGGGTCCGGGAGAGATAACCCATGAGCACCCCGATTCCTCCTGGGGAATCCGGGACCGCTCCGAGAACTATGGCGTGATTCACTGAGCCTCCTGATAGCGACGTCGTCCGTGGACCTTCCAAGAGGTCGTTGATCCAGAGCGGTCAGGACCTGGACTATCAGGGTCGTGCTCATTCACTGCGTGACCCTCATATGGCCGACCGAAGGAACTCTCCCTCAGATAAACGGCGGTAGCGACACCTGCCAACATGAACACCGGTCCGAACATCGGAGGACCGGTAAATACCGGAGCAGCAATGGACTCGATCAAGAGCTGTGCCATCCATGCGACCACCACCGCGCCGAGCCACTGCACGTATGGCTGGCTGGAATGCCTCATCAGTTTCCAAGCCGGTCGAATGATCAAGAGCAGCCCCATCATGTAGCAAAGCAGCCCGATGAAGCCGGCTTCGGCCAAGATCGCAGGCCAAAAGGTGTCCGTAAGATATCCACCGCGTTCGCCCGGACCCATTCCGTAGATGCGGGTATAACCGAGCTCGTCGTACAGCGGGCTGTAGTTGGACGACGCCACTGCTGAACCGAACCGACCGAAACCCACCCCGAAGGGGAACGCGGCCGCCGCCAGGATCACCGAATCAATGGTCATCGTGGTGCGGGCGGTGGTATCTACATTGCTGAAGTACTCGTTGTAGGTGTTCGTCACGACCTCGACGAGAGGTTGCCACGCAATGATGAGCGCCAGTGGTAGGAGAACCAGGAGCGAGGCCACATAACGAGTACGCATTCCAGGCAAAACCAGCCTCGAACCAATAGCCACGATAGCCACAGAGGCAATCGACTTACGCCGGAAGGTAAGAATGCCCACCACACCAGTAGTCACCAGCAAGACGAAAGATACGACTGACCGCTCCACTATGCGTCGATAGGCCAGAATGGCGAGAAACGCCATGCCCATGGTCGACCCGAGTCCCACGGGATGATCAAAAATTCCGGTCAAACTCGGGATACCTAGCCGATAGCTCACCGGCTGACGTCCCACCACGGCGTTCCACGCTTCAGGAGCCATGGCATTAACTAGGGCAGATAACAGAACCACCAGAAGCCCCGCGGTTCCGAACTTAACGATCTTGGGTATGTCGTCGCGGCGCCAGTCGATCTGTAAGACACCCAGCATCAAGAGCGGGCCCTTGAGGAAGAGGAAGCCGCTCAGAACCCATTCGTTGGGAGGGACATTATTGAGCACTGCCGACAGCATCCCGAGGATGGCGTAGGCACCAAAAAACCAATAGGCCCCGACGAAACGAAGGGTGCCGTGGACAAGAATTCGCCGTACCGAGAAAACTACGAACGCGGCCACAACAGCGAGCTCGTCCACATTACCTGCAAGAGAACTCTGGGCTACCGTTTGCAACGTCTGAGCAACAACGGTTGCCACTACCAAAATGGCAGCGCCGATCTTGGGCCACATGCCCAAGAGGACACTGAAAAAGAGCCCTAGGAGTATCGCGGCCACAGCCGCAGCAGCCATCACCATCGTGACCACCGGAAATCAGTACGTATGAACATGCCCAGTCCCCCCTTGCGGAATGGTGCCCCGTACCAGGCACAACAGTCCGCTTCTCGCTACATTTGCTTCCCCCACCAACTACGCATCCCCCCGGATACGTTGGCCTCATCGGCACATGTCAGCAATTCAGCTAGCTACCACTGTAACCGCGAACGGGCTCTGTCCCTTCGAATCCTGGCTTATCCACAGTCCCCACTGTTGCCCCAATGTCGTGAGCCTGTCCACCATTGCGCGGACATCTCTGATGCCCGTCGGGTGTAGCCGTGTGTTTACCATGGAAGAAATCACGGTGCTGTGGGGGAAAGCAACACCGTGATCAGGACACACCTTGTAGGCAACAGTTACTGCAAGGTTCAGGGGGGACCAACACTCATCATGAGCCAGACTGCCAACCGAAATAACCGCGCGTATGAACGCGGCGAGATCCATTCTTCACAGCTTTGGGGCGCGCTGCGTCAAAGCTGGTGGATCATCGTCGTCACCACATTATTGGGTGCCGCCCTGGGCTGGGGCGCGTCCATGGCCCTCGGCACAACGTACACCTCCACCGCATCCGGCGTAGTGGTTGCAAATGGGGGCACGAACTCCACTGAAGCGCTGGCCGGCGAAAATCTCGCTAAGTCGAAGGCTGTCACTTTCGGCAGTATTTCGGGAACTACGTCCACGGCATCAGCAGTCATCGACGACCTGGGTTTGAACGAGACCTCAGAGGCTCTTCTCCAGAACGTCAAGACCACCGTGCCCCTGGACACTTCGGAAGTTCGAGTGGCTGCAACAGCACCCTCACCGGAAGAGGCCCAGCGATTGGCCGAAACATGGGTCGATGTCTTGAGCGCCCAGGTTGAAGAGCTTGACGAGAATGCAGACGGGAACGGCACAACCGTGGAGCTCACCCGCGTGGGTCAGGCATCCATGCCTCAGGACCCATCCTCCGTCTCGTCGAGCATGTTGATCGCGGTTGGCGGCCTCGCTGGACTTCTCTTGGGACTTCTCGTGGCAATTGCGCGACGCCACTTCACCAGATGATAATGTGGCCGTCGTGTAGAGACTAAAAGAGTTAATCTGAACCCCGGGTCCGTTTATTCGGACCCGGGGTTCAGATTTTAATATGGACTAAGAGTTCGAGTGTTTCTACGCCCAGGTAGTCGGGGCGTCCGGAATGCGCTGATCGAGCAACGTAGATTTTCCGTTCACGGTGGCCGGTAAGTCATCTACAAGTTCAAGATCCAGCTTCACTTGGTTCTGGGTCCTACGCACCATTGCCTGGTAAAAGCTTTCCACCGCCTCCTCAGTAGCCGTCTTTGACGGTTGCACCACAAGAACGGCCTCACCCGGAACTTCCTGACGGATTCGGAACCGATAGACACAGGAAAAATCTTCGCTGTGCAGCAAGAATGATGTAGTGGGAAAGAGCTCACCGTCAGTTCTCACGAGTCCTTCCCTGCCCCTGCGCGACAAGATCTCCCTGAATACCACCGATCCGTTTTTGTCCACACGAATGAACTCCGCCGAATCCCCAGTGTCATAACGCAGCATCGGTTGTCCGCGACCGTCAAGAGACGTAGTCACGACTCTCCCGCGTTCACCCGGGTTCACGTGACTTCCATCGGGGTTCACCAGCTCCACGTACCCATAAGTTGGATACGAGTGATACACATGATCGTCGTCCATCCAGGCGCAGGCAGTCTTTTCACTCAGACCGTAAAATACGGCGATCTTAGCGTTGGGGAAGACGCGTCGAAGAACTTCTTCCTGTCCCTTGGTGAATTGCTCCGAGGCGGGAAATATACCCCGGATCTGATGCCGCCACGAGGTATCGTGCGTCGATTCCTCCAGGACCCGCGCAACGAACAACAGCGCAGATGCATACCCGTGAAGGTAATGAATTTTCCGCCTACTGATTTCATTCCAAAAGAAGTCGATCGTATCCGCCTCAACAGACTGGATTCGGATCAGCAGCTCACCGATGCTGGGCATTGCGAAATGACTGCGGTTATTGGGCAGATCAGTTCCGCGGAAGAAGGCACGCCAGTCCCCGAGTTGATACCCGGTCTTCGACCAAGCGTCCACGATGAATGCCCATTCTCGGGCCCCTCGATTTCGATCCAGGAAGAACAAGATCGGCTCCCCGGATGTGCCTGAACTGCCCGATACCTCGACCTGCGCCTCATTGACCGCAAGCATCTCCCGGTAATTCTGAGACACATCAGCCCGGCTCAAAATCGGAAGCTCCTTCAGTACTTCAACCGGCTTTCTCGATCCGTCGAGCACCTTGTCGAGCATGTTGTAGCTAGCGGCCCGTGAGTAATAGGGAGCGTCCTTCGCCATCAACATGGTCTCGATCAAGCGCTTATCTATCTCCTGCAGTGACCATGAAGGAACCGTGCGGGCTTTGTTGATCTCTCGCTCGGTTCTTTCGTAGGCCGGGCCGTACCGAAATTTCGGCGGCAAGAAGCGCGCTGGCGCCGCGATGATCTCTCGTTTGCCGGGCGATAAGTGCCCTACGAACTCACGGACTGAAAACACTTCGTTCCTTCCCTGACAACCAGGCCCCCGCCCGCTTGCACATACGATATTTCGTCCAAGCCTGCTGATTGACGTAGGAAATTTTCGCACACCTGCCTACAGCGTTTGCAGCTCTCCCTCGAAAACTAAATCAACCGACTACGCCCACACCGTGGGTGCATTGGGTATCCGCTGATCCAGCAGCGTGAACTTTCCGTTCAACGTGGCCGGCAACTCGTCAACGAGCTCGAAGTCCAACTCCACCTGGTTCTGAGTGCGACGGATCATGAGCTGCCGGAACCGCTCCAACTCTTCCGCGGTCGCTTTCTTGGAAGGCTGCACGAGCAATATCGCCTTACCGGGGGTGTCCTGGCGGATCTTGAACCGGTGAACGCACTCGAACTCGTGACCGTGCACGTTGAACGGAGTGGTGGAAAAGGTCTGCCCGTCTGCCTTGACCAGACCCTCGCGACCTCTGCGCGCCAGGATGTTCTTGAACAGCGGCGTGCCCACCTCGTCATGGCCGACGAGTTCCGCGGAGTCACCCGTGTCGTAGCGGACCAGCGGCATGCCTCGTCCGTCCAGGGTGGTGGTCACGATGCGCCCGCGCTCACCCATCTCCACCGGGTTGCCGTCCTGGTGCAGGAGTTCCACGTGTCCGTACAGCGGGTATGGGTGGTAGACGAAGTCGTCGTCGAGCCATGCAAAGACCGATTTCTCGCTCAACCCGTAGAACACGGCCTGCTTCGCGTTGGGGAACAATCGCTGCAAGACGTCACGCTGCTCCGGGCCGAACTGCTCGGAGACGGGCAGAACACCACGGATCTTGAAGCGCCAGGACGTATCGAAGTCCGCCTCATCGAGCAGCCTGGCCACGTACATGAACGTGGATGGGTAGCCGTGCAGGAACTCGATGCCCCGCTTCTCGATCAGCTCCCAGTACTCGCGAATGGTGTCCGGACCGATGGTCTGGATCCGGATCACGATCTCGCCGGTGCTGTTCATCACGAAGTACGGCCGATGCTGCGGCAAATCCAATCCGCGGAAGAACACACGCCATTGGCCCAGCCGGTAGCCTGTGCGCGACCATGAATCCACCACGTAGGCCCATTCCCGCGCGCCGCGATTGCGGTCCAGCAGGAAGAAGATGGGATCGCCCGAGGTACCCGAACTCGCGGACAGCTCCACGGTCTTTTCCGGGGCCGCGAGCATGTCCCGGTAGTGCTCGGAGAGTTCCTCACGGGTAAGGATCGGCAACTGCGCCAATGCCTCGCGCGGGCTCATTTCCCCCGATGCCACGCGGTCCAACACGTCATAGTGCTCACCGCGTCCGTAATACGGCGCTTCACGCGCCGCCCGAAACGTCTCGGCCAGTCGCTCATCCACGGTCTCCCGTACCCACGACGGGGTTGTGCGCGCCTTCTCGATCTCGCGGATCGTTCGTTCGTAGATCGGCCCGTAACGCCTCTTAACCGGTAGCAACCGCGCTGGCGCAGCCAGAAGTTCGCGCTTGTCCGGCGGCAAATGTGCCACGAACTCACGGATAGAAACCATAAATACCCCTCCCCCATTTCACGGCGCAACCGTGTTTCTCCCCCCGGATTGCAGGGTTGCGCACACGCTCCAGTCTCCCCTTAAGTGCGTCGAACGTCACGCCGACAGGACAGAATGTATCCCCTTTGTGACTTTTGAGTCACTTCTCTCTCGACAACCCGCCGAGAGGCTCAGACGACCCACTGCGGGCTGACTAGTGGCGACGCCCGTGGCGGTGGTAAGAGCGCAAGGATGGGACACGGAGTGGAGTCTCAGTCAAGAAGTACTAATGGGAAGAGAAGAACGGGCTGGCGTGCTGCCCTTGCGCTCCGGTTGCTGATTCACAGTCACACTGACAGTTACCGACGCTCCCGGTGATAGGCGGCGTGGACCTCTTGTCGGCGCGGCAGCGCCAAATGCCCTGGGTGGCCGCGGTGATGAGCGAGTACGTCCAGGCCGTCGCGCTCCACGCGGGTCATAAGGCGATCCACTATCTGGTTCAGGCTCTGACGGCCGTCCGCCTCACGATCGATCTGGTCCAACAACCGCGCGATGGCCTCGGTCTGAGACGGATCCACGAGCTGGGGCAGGGAAGACACGTCCACATCTTCTCGGCCCCGTTGGATGGTGCCAAGACCGCGCCCACGGGCCGGCTTCTCCCGGAACCCGCCTCGGTCGCCACCGCGGCGATCCGGGTCACGCGAGCCGCCCCCGTGACCGCCACGAGCGCCGTCGTTCTTCGATGGCGTCGCCGCAGCCGGGGCATGTTCGCGCAACTCACCGAACTTCTCGGTGGGCTGCGTCTGCTCCCCCGATGGGAACTCGGCAGACACCTGGCGGGCGCGATCGGTGACGTCGGACGCCCGGTAGGAATCCATCGCAATGACCAGGTCCGCGACGTCCAGGAACGCCCCGGAACCACCCGTGACGAGCACCGTGGACACTCCGTTGTCCCGATACAACGCCTGCACCCGGTCGACGAACGGCGTGATGGGCTCCCGCTCCCCCGGCACCAGGGCGCGCATGCGTTGATCGCGAACCATGAGGTTGGTGGCGCACGTGTCCTCGTCCAGGAGCAGCACCTCAGCGCCGGATTCCACGGCCTCGGAGATCGACGCGGCTTGGGATGTGGAGCCCGATGCATTCGTGGTGCTGAACCGCTTGGTGTCCGCGCCGGTGGGGAGGTTGTTGATGAACGGGGAGACATCCGTGCCCGTGACGGCGCGACCATCTTCCGCGCGCACGGCCATTGCGTCCGCCCTGGTGATGACCAGTTCGCGACCGTCCCGGGGCACGTGGTCGTAGACCCCGCGCTCGAGTGCCTGCAGCAGCGTGGACTTGCCGTGATAGCCGCCGCCCACGATCACGGTCACGCCCTCGGGAATGCCCATGCCGGAGACTTCCGTGCCATCGCTGAGCGGCAGCGTGACCCGCAAGTTCTCGGGTGACTGGAACGGCACGGCGTGGCTGGTGAGCGGCTCGTCCCGGTGGCCGGAGGCGCGAGGGAGCACGGCGCCGTCGGCAACGAATGCCACCAAACCGCGAGAGGCGAGCTGCGAGCGCACGTGCTCCGCATCCAAGTAGCTGCGCACGTGGAGTTCGAACGCCGCGGCGTCCAGATTGCGGAAGATCAGGGAGCGGTCGACGACGCTCGGCAGCACCTCGGTCAGCAAGCGTTCCGCGGCGCGCCCCTTGATCCGACGCCCCGCAGCGGGAAGGGCGATTTCGCAACGCACCTCGATGGCATCCTCGTCAATGAGAACCGACGAGCGCTGCAGGATCTCCTGGCCCACTCGCACCATGAAGATCCCACCGGAGCCCTTGCCGCCGTCGGGGCTGAGGTTTCGTGCGGCTCCCCCGAACGCCCGTGTAAGGAAATCGCCCGCGGCAATGCGCTTGGCTGCGGATTCAACGAGCTGCTCCGGCACACCCGCGACCTTCCGCGGCACACGAAGCCGCACCATGGACGGCGGGGCATACGGATCCGACTGCACGCGATCGACCAGCAGCTCGACGTCGCCAACACGCCAGCCGCCCTTGAGCTGCTTGTACGCGCCGTAACTGTTGCCGTCCAGGCGTTTGAGAACGTGTGCGAGGTCAGTGCGTGGGGTGCCCATGTCTCCATGGGACCACACGAGGGGGACTCACTTCGAACGTTTTTGCAGTCGGCTCAGAATGATCGCGACCACCACACTGGCCACATACGTGACGGCCACCGCGATCCAGCCCGCGGTAAAACTCCCGGTGAGGTCCACGAGCTGCCCCACAATCAGTGGACCCGCGCCGAAACCCAAGTACATGCCGGTCGCCACCAGGCCCGACGCCGCTCCCACCTTGGCTGCCGGCGCGGCCGCCACCGTGCCGGAATTGATGATGACGTTGGCGGCCAGCGGCAGGGTCGCGTGGAACAGGATGCCCACCCACATGAGCCATCCCTGTTGGAACATCTCGGCGGCGATCAGGAAGAGCAACCCGATCACGCCGCCCAGGCTCATGATCTGGATGAGCACGGACGGTTGCGCCATCCGCCCGGCCACGCGCCCCCAGCCGATGCGGCTCAAGATGCCGAACACACCGATCACGCCGATGATCATTCCCGCAACGGTCAGCGAAAAGTCCAGGGCGCGCACGGCGAACAGCGACGAGTAGACGGTGACACCCTGGGTTCCCACGGCGTTGAGGAACGCCACGAGGGAGAACAACCAGACCGCCGTCGGCAATTTTTCGCGACCGGGCGCCGCCGGTTTGGCGGGGGCGGGCGGAAGGGGGCGGGCGGCGATGTCGCGCTCGACCTTGGTGATGATCAGCCACGCGATCACCAACGCGGGAACGCAGGCCGCCGCCCCGATCAGCGCGGAGGTCTGCCAGCCGAAAGCAGCGCCCAGGAACGGAAACGTGAGCCCCGAAATCAGCAGCCCCATCTGCACGCCGGACTGCTTCCAACCCATCCAGCGGCCGCGTTGAGTGAAGCTCGTGCGCTGGGCGATCAGGCGGTTAGTGGCGGGATTTGAAAAGGACTGCGCGACACCGGCAATCAGAGCAGCGGCCAGCAACACCACAAAGGACTGCCACATGGCGCTCACCAGGAACGCCACCACGATGCCCGAGAAGATCAACGCGATCTGGAAGCGCGGGGTGAGCTTGTCCGCGAGCACCCCGAGGAACGTGGCCGTGACGCCGGCGGAAATGTAGACAGCCGCCAGGATGAACCCGTACTGGCCCTCGGTGATGCCGTACTCGTCCACGATCAGCGCGCTCAACGAGCCCAACGCGTAATTGAACACCGGCCCAATGGCCATGGCCCCCATCAACACGACCAGCAGCACTCCGGGTGCGCGGCTCGAGGCATCAGATGTGGGACGTGTCACTCACAGCACATTAGCGGGCCTAACTGATTCGCGACAGTGCTGGTCCGGAGTGCGAGACGGGGCGGGGTTCAGTCGCGTTTGCCCCAGCCCCTGGGGTAGTGCCCTGGCCCGGCCCCGCTACTGCACGGCGCACGCACTCTCACGTAGGCTCGTAGAACGGACTACGGAGGCGATCGACATGAGTGAAGAGCTTGACCCTGACCTTGCCCGCGCTTTGAGCGAACCTGCCCGACTGGTGCGGGCGGATCCCGCACTCCTGGATGTCGTGCGCGATGCCGGAGCGCCGGCTCAGCGGCAGTTACTCACGCAGAGTTCCGAGGCCTCTACCCCGGAAGACCGGTACGCGTCCGCCGCCATGCTCGCCGCGTTGTTCAACGACCGCGGCCCATTGGATCAAGCTGCCCGCGGTTACGGTTCCACCCCACCGCGGGAACTCGTGGCCCTCTCCGAGGTGGAGGCGCTGCGCCCCGCTCTCAAAAAGTCGCTGTCGAGCCCGGTGCTGACCGGCCTGCTGGAATGGGCCACCAAACCCGACCCCGCCGATCCCCCGCTCGAACTCGCCATGGCCGCCCGCGACCTTGAGCTCAAGGACGCCTCGGTGCTGCGTTCCGTGGCCAGCCGCGCGGAGCAGGTTGCCCAGCAGAGCGCCAAGCGCAATCAGCGCGGACCGCTCGAACGAGTCTCCGAGGTGTTGCGGCAGGCAGCGGATCGCGTCAGCGACACGGATGGAGCGACGTCCTCGGTTGCCGAACCTGCCTCAAGGCCTTCCCCGCAGGATCCCCTGAGCTCTGCGAGCAGCTCGGGGCCAACCGTCACCACGAGCGGCATTCCGGAGTCGGAGCTGGTCGGGGATGACGAACCGGATCCGTTCGCGGAAGACACCTCGAACAAGAACCCCCGCGGCAGCGAGTACCCGGGTACCGGCGTGCCCGTGCGCGATTCGCTCAACGGCCCGCGCCCGGACACGGGCACCGATGAGCCGTCCAAGCGGGACAAGATTTTCGACGCGGATCGCTTCTGGCCCATGGGTCCTCGCAAGACCGACGACGCCGCAGGCGCACCTCCCGCGGATCAGCCGCCTGCCGAGCCGGTTCCGCCCCGTGAGCCCTCAACCTCAGAGCTGTACTACGGCGTGGGCAGTGACCGCTATGCGGACCGGGATCCCAACAGTCAGGAAACCCGGGACAGCGACAAGCACGTGCTGCGTAACTGGGGCATCGTGTTCCTGGTGATCATCGCGATCATCTTTGTGCTGACCCTGGTGCTGTAGCCGCGTCTGGTCGCGCAAACATCTGAGTGCGTGAACATCTGAGTCCGTAAAACTGCCTCTCGGCTCAACGAAACGGCAGCTTTACGGACTCACATGTTTCGGCCAAGAACTGAGACCGCCCCAAGCCACCCGAACGGGAAAAACTGGCTTGAAACGGCCTCAGATCTAGCGGTGCTTCAGAGAACGGGTTACTTGTTGGCCCGGATCTCCTTCACGACCCGGTCCATGGACGGGCTGTGATTGCCGAAGCGGTGCATGGTGATGGACACGGCCTGCTCGGAGAGCATGTACATCAACTCGATGCGCCCGGTGCCCACCACGTCGTCCGTGATGAGGGCGATATCCGGGTGCTCGGCGCGAACCTCGTAGAGCGGCTTGAGGTCATCGTCAGTGCCCTCCCACGGCTGGATTACACGGACGCGAGCGCCGTGGTCCACGTTGAGGTCGGTGTCGTTGATGATCTCCTTGTCCGCCAGCTCCGCGAACGCACCCAGCGAACCGGCGCCCAGTGCGTGGGCGAAGTCCAGGTCGGTCGCGGGTGAGAGCACCGTGGTGAACAGCTGACCCACCTGCTCGGGCAGCTCTTCCGACGGGCTCAGGACCACGTGCGAACCCGAACGCGAGGCCGCAAGACCCACACGCAGGATGTCGGTCAGAGATGCTCCCTCTGCCGCACGCACGATCACGGTGCGGGGGCGGTAGCGGAACAGGTTGGCCTCGCTGACCAGGGCGGTGGGGTCCTTGACCTGGCCGAACTCACGCTGCCACTCCGACTGATCGGACATAGCGGCGCGGCGCAGCCACACCTGGGCTTCCTCGTCCACCAGGGGCAGGACGGCGTCCAGCCCACGGTGCACGCGCGGCTCCAGAACCCAAGCGCCGGCCGCGCTGCGGTCCGAACCCGAGGATGTGAAGCCTTCGCGGCACCAGCGACCCAGCGACGCCAGGTAGTTGGGGCCACCGGCCTTGGCACCCAGGCCCACGGAGGAACGCTTCCAACCACCGAAGGGCTGGCGCTGCACGATCGCGCCGGTGATACCGCGGTTCACGTACAGGTTGCCCGCCTGAACACGGTCCACCCAGTACAGGATTTCGTCCGCATCCAGGGAGTGGATGCCGGCGGTCAGGCCGTAATCCGTGGCGTTCTGCAGCTCGATGGCCTCGTCCAAGTCCTCCGCGTGCATCAGACCCAGCACCGGGCCGAAGCACTCGGTCAGGTGGAAGAACGAACCGGGCTTCACACCCGTGCGGATGCCGGGGCGCCACAGCTTGCCGGTATCGTCCAGCTGCTCGGGCTCGATCAGCCATTCCTCACCGGGCTCCAGCTCGGTGAGTGCCTTGAGCAACTTGCCCTCGGGCTTCTCAACGGTGGGGCCCACTGAGGCCTGAAGATCCTCGGGCCATGCGACCACCATGGAGGACGCGGCATCCACGAGCTGGCGGCGGAAACGATCGGAGGTCGCAACGGAACCGACCAGGATGCCCAGCGAAGCCGCCGAGCACTTCTGGCCCGCGTGACCGAACGCGCTGGACACCAGATCCCACACGGCCTGGTCGCGGTCCGAGCTGGGCGTGATCACCAGGGAGTTCTTACCGGAGGTTTCCGCGGTGAGCGGGCGCTCGGGGAACCACTTGGCGAACAACTGAGCGGTTTCGTACGCGCCGGTCAGCACCACGCGCTCAACGTCCGGGTGGGAGATGAGTGTCTTACCGGCGTCACCTTCCACTGCGTCCACGAGCTGCAGCACATCGCGGGGCACACCGGCCTCCCACAGGGCGTCACAGATGGCCGCGGAGCAGCGGCGGGTCTCCGGCGACGGCTTGTGAATCACCGCCGAACCGGTGGCCAGCGGCGCCACGGTGGTGCCGGTGGGGATAGCGATCGGGAAGTTCCACGGCGGGGTCACCACGGTGATGTGGTGCGGGGTGAACTTACCGCCGTCCACGAACTCCAGCTCCAGCGCACGCCGTGCGTAGTAGCGGCAGAAGTCCACGGCCTCGGAAATCTCCGGGTCACCCTGCTCAAGTACCTTGCCGGTCTCGGCGCCGGCCACGGCCAAGAGGTGCCCGCGGCGAGCAGCCAGGATGTCGCCGGCGCGGTTGAGGATTTCGGCGCGTTCACGGGCGGGGGTGGCCGCCCAGGTCTTGCCGGCAGCCTTAGCGCGCGCGACGACGTCGTTCACGGCCTCGACAGCCTCGCTCGAGTCGTCCTCGACGTCCTTGAGCACCTCGGGAACCGGCAAGTTCTCGAACCATTCCTTGTCCGCGATGTGCGCGGCGATCTTCTCGGCCCATGCCTGGTTGGCGCGGGTGGAGATGTCCGTATCCGGCTCGTTCATGAACGGCTCGTCCAGGGGCTGGGTGAGCTCATCGCCCGCGGTCTCCTGGGCGCGGTCCTGCGTACGGCTCGGTGACAGGGGCTCCGGGTCCGGCTCCAGGTCCTCGAGGGCCGCGCGGAAACGACTTTCCTCGCGCTTGAAGATGCGGTTGTCCGGGGCCAGATCAAAGATTCCGGACATGAAGTTCGCACTCGCGGAGTTCTCCTCGAGGCGGCGCACCAGGTAGGACACGGCGACGTCGAACTCGGTGGGGCGCACGGCCGGTACGTACAGCAACAGCTGGCCGACGTCCGTGGACACGGCCTCACTCTGCTCGGTGGCCATGCCCTGGAGCATCTCGAAATCGATCCGGTCCGTCACACCGCGCTTGTCAGCGAGCAGGTGAGCGAGGGCAATGTCGAACAGGTTGTGTCCGGCCACGCCCAGCTTGAGGCCGCGCATGCGCTCCGGGGTGAACAACCAGCTCAGCACGCGCTTGTAGTTGGTGTCCGTGGCCTGCTTGGACGGCATGGTGGCGATGGGCCAACCGTGCATCTCCGCGTCCACGCGCTCCAGGGCCAGGTTGGCGCCCTTGACCAGGCGAACCTTGATCTCCGCGCCACCATCGGCCACGCGCTCGGCGGACCACTCGGAGAGCCGCTTCACGGCACCCAGGGCGTCCGGGAGGTAAGCCTGCACCACGATGCCGGCTTCCAGATTTTTCAACTGGGGCTTGTTGAGCAGACGCTGGAAGACCTCCATGGTCAATTCCAGGTCCGAGTAGATCTCCATGTCCAGGTTGATGAACATGGTGCCGGTCTCCTTGGACGCGGCGGCCTCGTACAGCGGCAGCAAGCGCTCGACCACGCGGTCCGCGGTGCGGTCGAAACCCCAGTGGGACAGCTGCGGCACCACGGAGGACACCTTCAACGAGACGTAGTCCACGTCCGGGCGGTGCAGAAGTTCCTTGGCGTCATTGAGGTGCTTCTTGGCCTCGTGCTCGCCGAGCACCTCCTCGCCCAAGAGGTTGATGTTGAGGCGGTGGCCCTTTTCCTTCATGGCCTTCACGGACTTGCCGAAGGGCCCCGGACGGGCATCCACCACCATGTGGCCCACCATCTGACGGAGGCGGGTACGCGCTGCCGGAACCACGATGGACGAGAGCTTGTCCGAGAGCGCGGTACCGGCCTTGATCTGGGCACGGTCCACAGCGGACATGGATTCCGGGGTCAGCTTGGCAATGTCCTGCAGCGCCTTGGCCGCAGCCTTGGTGTCTTCCGTGCGGATCACACGGTCCACGAAGCCAACGGTGAACTCCAAACCGTGCGGATCCTGGAGCACGGTGGAGAGGCGATCTTCAGCAGGGTTCTTCTGAGAACTACGCTTTTTGTTGTCCTTGGCGCGACCCAACCACTGGCGCACCAGGTCCACGGACTCGTCTGCGAGTTCGCGGGGATCGATCATTGCGGTATTGATGCTGTTCAAGGCAGCGCCTCCATGATCTTGGCCCGGCTGAGATGCCGAGGCATTCCCTCGGCCACCAGCCGAGGTGATCCGGGCCCTGCATGGCTGGTCTATCAACGCTATCGTGTTCAGCACCCTGATGAGTAGTCGAGATCACAGGATGACAAAAAGTAACATTTTAGGTGCCTTCAGCGATCGCTTTTCAGCCGCCGACGCCGCCGCTCACGCCGCCCAGCGGTTCTGACCGCCACCTGGGCCGAAGCTCAGGGGAGGAAAATGCAGCTCCGCAATCTGGCGGGAGGCAAGTGCATAGATTCCGGCGATTCCGTGCGGTTCCCTCCCCTCAGACTGCACCCGCCAGTTTCCTCACATCACACTCCCGCAGCCCCTCCAACATGCACCTGCCAAGCGAACCTCTCACCCGAGGAACCGGCAGCGGCCCCACGGACCCTGCAGAAAATGGGCTGATCGGGAGATTTGAGGCGCGTTTGCGCCAGCGCTCATTTCTGAGCCGCACCCAAGCCACGGATCGCCCCCCGCAGTGGCTTGGGAATGCCTGGGCTCTAGGTACTGGTCTATGAGTGCCTCAGATTTCCACGGCACTCATTGCCGACGCCGCCGCTCACGCCGCCCAGCCTGCCCACCGCAACAGTGCGGCGGCCAGGGCTCCGAGGATCACCACCGCAAGGAACGGAGCGCGTAACCACAGCGCGATACCCGCCACGATCAACGCACCCACGCGGGCGTCGAGGACCAACTCCGTACCGCTGGCAAAGGTGTTCATGACCACCAGGGATGCCAGCAGACCTGCGGTGACCAGACCGGCCAGGCGTGGGACGAGCGGGTGGTCCAGAACGGCGTCTGGAATCAGGTACCCCACAAGCTTGGTGACGTAGGCGATGGCGGCGGCGGTGAGCACCCAGAACCACATGTTCATGAGCGTGCTCGCTTCCGGGTGGCACGCGCACCGATCAGACCCCAGGCCAGGGCGACGATCGCGGCAACCAGCACCGGAATGCCCGAGGGGAGCAGCGGGATGCAGAGGGCCGTAACCACACCGCAGAGCACCGCGACGGCCAGTGGTTCGCGTTCGCGCAATCGCGGCCAGAGCAGGCCCAGGAAGGCGGCCACTGCGGCGCCGTCGAGCCCCCACTGACCCGGATCTCCGACTGCATCGCCCAGCAACGCACCGACGGCCGTGAAGAGATTCCACAACAGGAAGACACTCACGCCGGCCACCCAGAATCCACGTTTGCGCTCCAGGAACGTGGGCTGCGCGGAGGCCGCGGCATTGGATTCGTCGATGGTGACCTGGGCCGCGACCAGCTTCCGCCAGGACTGCGGCCGCAACAGCGCGTTCATGGTCATGCCGTACACGGTGTTACGTACACCCAACAGCGAGGCCGCGCCCAACGCTGCGGCTCCTCCGCCGCCACCGGAGAGCACACCGATGAACGCGAATTGCGAACCACCGGTGAACATCAGCGCGGACAACGCCTGCGTCTGCCAGAAGGTAAGGCCGGCCGCGATCGAGAGTGCGCCGAAGGAGATGCCGTACAACCCCGTGGCGATGCCCAGGGACAACCCCACGCGCACCGCGGGCGAGGACCGCCACGGGATGACCTGCTCAGAACCTGCAGGTACTGCCGATGAACCACTCACGACTGCGCGGCTCTCCTACCCTGTACGACCTCCAGGGTGTCGAGCACGCGGATCAGATTCAGGTGCGACTCGGACTGCGGGAAGTTACCCGTGGCCCGGCGTTCGGACGTGGAATACGTGGTGGACAGCAATCCCAACTCATTGGCGGTTCCGAGCACGGTGTCCAGGAGCTTCACGGCCTCCTCCACGCGTTCACAGCGGGCCAGTTGGTCCACGAGCTGCAGCGTTGCCGAGACGGACGGCGCGGCCTGTCCCGCGAAACCGTCCTGGCCGATCGAGGATGCGAACGCCTCGACATCGTCCAGGTCCGTGAGCTCCGGCAGGTTGCGGTAGCGGTGCAGCAGGCCGGAACGGTCCGTGAGTTCCTTCTGGATCCGGGCCACCGTGCCCAGCATGCGCTCGTCGTCATACGCGACGAAACCAACCTTGGGCAGCTGCAACAGCGAGGCGTCCACGGCGGTGGAGCCGTAGTACTGCACGAACGAGCCGGCCTCCGGGTCATAGCCGTTGGTCCAGATCTCGTGCGCCAATTGGTCGCGGTGTTCCTCCCAGGTCTCCACGTCACCGGGAAGGCCGTGGATGCGTACCGCGTCCACGCCGGCCTGCAGCGCGGCCCACATCATCACGCGCGTGTAGGTGTAATGCTGCGGCTCGCCGCGCATCTCCCACACACCCTGGTCCTTGTCCTCGTAGTTGGCCACCACCGCGCGCAACAGGCCCTGCTGCAACGGCCAGGACAGGTGATCCTCCTGGACCCCGCGGCGTCGTAGCCGCTCGAAGACCACCAGAACGTGACCGGCCACGTCCGCCTGATACTGCGAACCGGCGGTGTTGCCCTCGCGCACCGGTCGGGCGCGTTCGTAGCCGGGCAGGTCAACGAGCCGCTCACGGCCCACCACGGAACCGTCCAGCCCGTAGACATTAGATGGGTGGTCCACATCCCCGGCGACGGCGCGCAGCAACCAGTTACGCAGTTGCGCGGCCTCCCGATCGTGACCGTGGTCGAGCATGACCTCCAACGCGAGCGCAGCGTCACGGGGCCACGACAAGCGGTGATCCCATGTTCGATCCCCGCCCAGCACCTCGGGCAGCGAGGTGGTGTCCGAGGCGATGAGCCCGCCTGTGGCCTGGTGCATCAGGCCACGCACGACCAGCAGGCTGCGGTGGATGATGTCCTCGCGAGCGTCCTGGGTGACAGTCAGTTCGGCGGCTCGTTCGGCCTCCGTGGGCGCGCGCTTGACCTGCGCGTGCTCAGCCAGCTTGGTCTCACTCGCGGCGGGGTCGTAGAGGCCGGACCATTCCTGCCACTGGCTCAGGGTGGACGTCAGCGTCTCATTGACGTCCATGGCTTCCGGAGGCGTGCTGTGGGATGGGAACCACGTGAGCGAGAAGTCTTTGGTCTGCCCGGCGGCCACGGTGAAAGTGCCCGTATGCCGGCGCTTGCTACGGTCCTCGTCCGCTTCGGGTAGCGGTTCACCGCGGAAAACGACGGCGTCCGGCCCGGCCATGCCCACCAGCACACCTTCCGTGTGCTCACCGGATTCGTCGCTTTCCTCCACATCGAAACGGCTCAACCACGGCACCGACGCACCGAAGTTGAAGCGCAGTCGCACGTCCTGGAAGATCTCGACCTCACCGGTCAGGCCTTCCACGCGACGGATCAGCGCGGTGCGCGACAAGAGCGGCATGAAATCCGTGACACGCACGGTGCCGGTCTCCGTGGTCCACACCGTGTGCAGCACAAAGGTGTTCTCCGCGTAGAAGCGCTCCACATCCGTGACGCCCTGGCGGTCCAGGTCCACCTCGCCGTCCTCGTCCACCGCGCATGAGGGCGCCAGTAGCCACCGCCCGTTGTCCGGGGTGCCCAGCAAGGAAGCGAACATCGCCGGGGAATCAAAACGGGGTGCACACCACCAGTCAACGGAGCCCGTGCGGGACACCAACGGGCCGCTGCGCATGTTGGACAGCAGTGCGTAATCCTCGATCCATGAAGCCATGGGTCCAGAATTTCATACTCCCGGGGTGGACTCACTCGGTCACAGAGATCTGGTGACCCCATTCACTTTGGTGGACGTCCACGCAGTTTGGGTAACAGGTGTTCAACACCATTTGGGCAGGTCGGGAAGTTTGCAACCGCACACTCTCATGGTCTGCCATACAACCCGGGCGTAACTGGGGACAACGCGATGATTGTCCGCGAAATCTACCCCTTGGTACCCATGACACATGGGGATATCACGACGGGGACTTTTTAGGGCGGGAACAGCGGCGGCCGGAGGCGCGGTGCTGGTGGGCTACCAATCGGCGGCCCACGCCGCGGATGCGCCGCCGAGCCTGCCGCAGGGCATTCGCCCTTATCGGGAGCTGTACAAGAACTGGGACGGCGCCATTGTGGCCGCCGAGCTCTGGTCCTACGACGTACGCAATGCCCAGGAGGTCGTGACCCTCGCCAACTGGGCCCACGCGAACGGATGGACCATTCGCGCGCGAGGCTATCGCCACGGTTGGTCACCGCTCACGGTCGCGGAAGGCACCCCCGCAACAGCCAAGGTCTTACTGCTCAACACCACCAAACACATGGATTCCTGCTACATGCACGGCACAACGGTGGTTGCTCAGGCGGGAATTTCCATGAACTCCCTGGTGCGCCACATCGCCGACCGGAAGCACGGGTTCACCAACATGCCGGCTCCCGGTGACGTGACCGTTGCAGGCGTCCTTGCCGTCAACGGTCACGGCACCGCCCTGCCGGCCAGGGGCGAGAAGCGCCAGCAGTGTGCCACGTACGGTTCCCTGTCCAACACGGTGCACGCCCTGACCGCCGTGGTGTGGGACGAGGCCTCCGGCAAATACACCCTCAAGACTTTCCAGCGCACCGACCCGGA
Source organism: Kocuria atrinae (assembly GCF_039531425.1). NCBI lineage: Bacteria > Bacillati > Actinomycetota > Actinomycetes > Micrococcales > Micrococcaceae > Kocuria > Kocuria atrinae. The sequence goes on along the minus strand of NZ_BAAAQA010000033.1, from coordinate 226,215 downwards.
GATCGGCCCGTTCCTCACCTCGATGGGCCGGGCTTTCCTGACCGAAGTGCAGCTTCAGACCAACCCCATGGAGCATTACCGCTGCCGCACATGGACGCACATCTCCGTCAGGGATTTGTTCGCGGCACCCGAGAAAGCCGGGTACTGGTCGCTGTCCTCGATGATCGACCGCGTAGGTCGCGTGGGATTGATCTGGTACACGTTCACCGACAAGCCATGGATCCAGCAGTGGGAAGTGGCGCGGCGTAGACCCCTTGTCAGCCGGCCCACCATCACGCCGTACAACTTCCCGTTCGCGGACCGCCTGCCCTCTCCCGTTCCAGAGCTGCTGGGCCAGGTGGTGGCCGGCAATCAACACATCGCCCCGGCCTTCGGCAAGGCCGTCTATGCGACCACCGCCACGAGCCTCACCACCACCCTCGCCCGAGACATGTGGGCCCGGCCCACCACTTCCAGCACTTCGTGAAACCCACCACACTGCGTGTATCCGCCGGATCCCACGTTCTCCTTACCAGCAGAGATCAATTGCAGCGCGTGGTGCACGAGTTCACGGAATTCTTCTCGGCCAAGCTCAAGGAGTACCAGGACCGCGGGGAATTCCCCATCAACTCGTGCATGGAATTGCGCATCACGGGCATCGACGACCCGGGCGAAGTGGACATGGAAGGCGCCGTGACGCCGTCGTTGTCCGGAATCGCGCCGGTACCCGGGCGCCCCGAACTGGACACCGCCGTGTGGCTGGACGTGCTCACACTGCCCGGCACGCCCGGCCAGGAGAAGTTCTTCCAGGAACTCGAACACTTCATCGGCCTGGAACTGACCCGCTACGGCGTGGCCCGCCCCGAATGGGCCAAACGCTTTGCGCACACCGAGCGCGGCGCCTGGACGGACGAGTACCAGCTCAAGGAGCTCATCCCCTCGCTCGTGCCCGGCTGGGATCACGCCAGGGCCACGTTCCACAAGTATGACCCGCACCGGATTTTCACGGCGCCCCTGCACGACGCGATGGGGATCTAGCCGCCACAAACCTCCGCGGGTGTTCGGCCCGCGAGGACACCCGCACCAACTCGACACAGGAGACAGACATGAAGAAGCACGTGACCACGGTTGCCGCAGCCACCACCCTGGCCGCCATTTCTTTCGCGGGCATGCCCGCAGCCAACGCCGCCACCGCGCCCGTGGTGCAGTCCAACGTCAGCTACTCGGTTCCCACCTCACCCAACCACGACCCGTCCCTGGCTGTGATTCCGTTCTGCAAGCCGTGGCTGCTGCCCTCTTGGCTGGCCGGCAACTTCGGTGATCACGGCAACGACATTTCCGCAGCGTTCCGTTCCGGCAACATCGGCGGCCTGTTCCGTGCCATCCCGCAGTACGCCTTCAACGACGCCGCTTTCCACCTTCCCGCGACCTTCCGCACCTTTGGTGGTTGCTTCTAACTGATGCGGACAGGGTTGCCCTAACAGCCCTGGAAGCACTTCTCGGAGCCCGTCCCGGATGTCCACGGGGCGGGCTCTTTTACGCCTTGCCATATACCCCTTGGGGGTATATGTTGAAGGCATGAGCACCGAAGAAGCAGCAACTCACGGATACACCCAGGACAAGGCCGCGTACAGCCGGCGCCTCAAGCGTATCGAGGGTCAGGTGCGCGGCATCCAGCGCATGATCGATGAGGACACCTACTGCATTGACGTGCTCACCCAAATATCTGCCATCCAGTCCGCCCTCAAGTCAGTGAGCCTGGGGCTCATGGAGGAACACCTGGGTCACTGTGTGCGCCACGCGGTGGAGCACGCCCATGACACGGGTGATACGACCGAGATGGACACCAAGCTCGCGGAGGCGAACGCCGCCATCGCTCGCCTGGTCAAGAACTAACCCAACCCCAAGGACTAAGGAGTCTCCCCATGAACACCACCGTTACCGTCTCCGGCATGACCTGCGGCCACTGCGTTTCCTCCGTCAAGGAAGAGCTCGCCGAGGTCGACGGCGTGCAGTCCGTGTCCGTTGAACTCAACGCCGGCGGCGAATCCCCCGTGACCATTGAAAGCACCCGCGAGCTGACCTCCGAGGAGATCGCCGCAGCAGTCGAAGAAGCCGGTTACACAGTTGTCTAATCAATCCACCCAATCCCCCGTTACAGACACCCAGGTCCACGGCCCGCTGCGTGACCTGGATCTTCAGATCAGCGGGATGACCTGTGCCTCGTGCGTGGGTCGCATCGAGCGCAAGCTGCGCAAGATCGACGGCGTGGATCCCGCGGTCAACCTGGCTCTCGAGTCCGCCTCCGTGAAGGTTCCGGAGAACGTCTCGGACGACCAGATCGTCGAGACCATCAAGAAGGCGGGTTACGGCGCGGAAATCACAGGCGGGGCTTCCCGTACTTCCTCGCACGAGGGTTCTGACAACACGAACGATGACGCCGCTGCCTCCCCTTCCAGCCGCGGCGGCCGCACTGCACAGGCGGGCTCAACGACCGCCACACACTCGGAGACTTCCGAAACATCCAGTGCCCCCGAGGCTTCCGTGACGCCCGCCGCGGAAGGTGATCGAGCGGCGTCGTCGGCCCCCGCAGAACGAGAGCTGGAACGCAACACCGATTCGGCAGACCCGGCCGCCGATATGTCCCCCGCGGACAAGCGCCGCCGGGATCTGGGGATCCGGCTGATCGTGGCCGCGATTTTCTCCGTGCCGGTGTTCATCATTTCCATGATTCCGGGCGCGCAGTTCCCGCACTGGGGCTGGGTCGTTGCCGCACTGACCCTGCCGGTCGTGACGTGGAGTGCGTGGCCGTTCCACAAGGCCACCGCTATCAACGCACGGCACTTCTCCTCCACCATGGACACCCTGGTGTCGATGGGTGTGGCCGCCGCCTACTTGTTCTCGCTGTGGCATCTGCTCGTGGATCCGGGGATGACCGCGCACGCGCACCCCGGTCAGGCCATGGACATGTCCAGCCATCAGCTGTACTTCGAAACCGCGGCCATCATCACCACGTTCCTGCTGCTCGGTCGCTGGCTCGAGGCCCGTGCGAAGGCTCGCTCCGGCGAGGCGCTCAAGGCGCTGCTGAACCTGGGCGCGCAACAGGCGACCGTGCTCGACGACGATGGAACCGAACGCTCCGTCCCCGTGGAGCAACTGAAGGTCGGTGACCGTTTCGTAGTCCGTCCTGGTGAGAAGATCGCCACGGACTCCGTGGTTGTGACCGGCGAATCCGCCGTGGACGCGTCCATGCTGACCGGCGAATCCATGCCCGTGGAGGTGAGCCCCGGTGACGAACTGACCGGCGCCACCGTGAACACCACCGGGCGACTGGTCGCTGAAGCCACTCGTGTGGGATCCGATACGGTGCTCGCCTCCATGGGTCGTACCGTGGCTCGCGCGCAGGCGACCAAGGCTCCCGTGGCGCGCCTGGCGGACAAGATCTCGGCCGTATTCGTGCCCGTGGTCATCGGCATTGCACTGCTGACCCTGGTGATCTGGCTGCTCGTCACCGGCAACGTGGATCAAGCCTTCGTCGCCGCGGTCTCCGTGCTGGTGATTGCGTGCCCGTGCGCCCTGGGTCTGGCAACTCCCACCGCCCTGCTGACCGGCACGGGTCGCGGCGCTCAAATGGGCATCCTCATCACGTCCGCGGAGGTGCTCGAGGACTCCCGCAATGTGGACACCATCCTGCTGGACAAGACCGGCACCGTGACCCGTGGTGAGCTGGCCGTGTCCGCCGTGAACTCGGTGTCCCAGTGGTCCAAGGACCAGGTGCTGGACTTCGCCGCAGCGGTGGAGGATTACTCCGAGCACCCGATTGCCCGTGCCATTGCAGATGCATCGTCGCAGCGCTTCCAGGTGGCTCGTTTCGAATCCGCTCCCGGTGGCGGCGTGAAGGCATATGTCGCTGACGGCATGCAGTCCCGCTCCGTGGTGGTGGGTCGCGAACAGTGGTTGGCCAAGAACGGTATCCGGTTGTCGGAGACCGACCGTGAGGCCCTTGAGCACGCTCGCGCGGACGGTTTCACCACCATCCTGGTGGCCGTGGACGGCAACTTGGCCGGCCTGATCGACCTGCAGGACACCATCAAGGACGAGTCCGCCGGCGCGATTGCGCAGCTCAAGGAGCTGGGTCTGCGCCCGGTGCTGCTGACCGGTGACCACTCCGCCGTGGCACGTTCCGTGGCGGAACAGGTGGGCATTGCCCCGGAGGACGTCATTTCCGACGTCACCCCGGACGGCAAGGTTCAGGCCGTGACCGACCTGCAGAAGCAGGGTCGCGTGGTGGCCATGGTGGGCGACGGCGTCAATGATGCTCCCGCCCTCACCCAAGCCGATCTGGGCATCGCCATGGGCTCCGGTACGGACGCAGCCATGCAGGCCTCGGACATCACCGTGGTCCGCAGCGAATTGACCGCCATCCCCACCGCGATCAAGCTGTCACAGAAGACCCTGGGGACCATCAAGTCCAACCTGTTCTGGGCCTTCGCCTACAACGTGGTGGCCATCCCAGTGGCCGCACTGGGCTTCTTGAACCCCATGATCGCCGGCGGTGCCATGGCCTTCAGCTCCGTGTTCGTGGTGCTGAACTCTCTGCGGTTGAAGCGCTTCGGGCGGTAAATGCTGCTCGTCGGTAGAGCATGAATGAACGCCCTGGACTGTGATTCACAGTCCAGGGCGTTCTTCGTTGCTGAATTGCTGATCAGCGAGCGCTCGAGCCCGGTTCCTCGCCCTTGGTGTCGGGGCGTACGCGCTGGCCGTACTGGGGTTCGCCGTTGCTCTTGGAGTCGGCAGCACCGGAAGTCTTGCGGGGTGACGCGCTCCCCGAACCCTTGCCACGCGCCTGCTCGGCCTGACGGCGAGCCTTGTTCTCTGCAAACAGCTTGGCGGAGGAACGGTTCACGCCGGTGCCCTGACCGAGTTCGGGGTCGTTGGGCTTCTCCAGAAGCATCAGCGTGGAGCACACGACCACGGACGCGATGAACGCAATGCCCGCGGCGATCAGGCCCAACCCCACACGTGCGGCGTTGTCGGTGCCGCCCGCGGCTGCTACCGAGACCACCACGAAGGCGACGACTGCCAGCACGGCTGAGATGACAAGGGGACCCTTGATATCAGTCTTGCGACGGCCGTTGTGCTCGGTGCGCTGGGCCACGTGAATCCTCCTACGGAAACTTGCGAAAAATTGTTGAGATCGACTGATCAGTCTACGCCGTTTATCCGGTCACTATCAGGGAAGCCCGCGCGGTCCGCTGCGAGCGCATCGTGCCGCAAACTCAGGGCCGCAATGAACTGGGTAACGCCGATGATGATGGCCGCTCCACCCACAACGCCCAGCTCCGCCTTGGCGCCCAGGGTCTCCACGAGCATCATGCCCATACCCGCACCCACGGTCACCAAACCGCTGAGGGTCCAGTCCCTGCCGAGCGGGAAACTCTGGCGGAATCGCAGGCCCAGGGCGAGTTCGAGAATGCCGCAGAGACCGAGCACCATGGTGGCCAGCAACACGAACAGCCAGTTCTGCGGTGCCATGATCGCGACAAGCGCGCCGCCCAGAATGTAGAGGATTCCCGCGAGCTGAGGGATGTTGGTCAGAGAGCCGAGGTCGACGTCCTCACGGCCCTTCATGCGGAAGTGCAGAAATAGCCACGCGCCACCGGTGCCGACCAGGAACAGGCCGAGGGCCCACGGTGCGGCGTTCTCGGTGGGTTCCTGCCAGAAGATCGTGACCGCGCCGAACACCAGCGCGACCAAGGCCCGGACCAGCGTGGGCACCCACAGATCGTGCCGCACATCCGTTCCGTTGCGATGACCGCCGGATGCTCCGCCGCGTGGGGACGGGATCTGCTGAGACACGCGAAAAACTCCTCATTGGCGGGGTGGGACCGGGCCAGTCTAGCCTTGGCCCCATGGAGCTCGCTCAAACCGAACCCCGTAAACCAACGGCCAAGCTTTTGCTGCTCTCCGGGGGCATATTCGTCGGCATGCTCATCCTTGTGGTGGGCACCTTGAGCGCGCTAGGCGTCTTGGTCTCCTTCGCGTGCGTCATCGTCGCAGCAATCGTGGCGCTGTCGAATATCAGCGTGGGCGAGAAGGCTGCACCGCGAAGCTCGCCGCCGGGACGTGGGGTTTGGTCGCCATGTCGATCGGTGCGGTCGCGGGTCTCGCCAGCTTCTTCTTCGAAGCGGGAGCCCCACAAGCCTCCGGCTCCGCATGGGTGGCCGTGGTGGCGTGCCTGCAGATCGGGGTGGCGGTGCTCATCATGATTCCCTGCCTGGTGATGCGAGCCTCCGCCCGCCGAGCCATGGGCGACTACGGCGACGACACCATGACGCCCCCGCTGTACATGCCCTGACCGCACGGTCAGAGGCTGAGCACTCTCCGCAGTACTCGCATTCCATTTTCCAGCTCCACGTCCGACGCCGTCAGCCCCAGTACCAGCCCCTCGCGCGGGTCTGCGCGCGGTTCGGCCCGTACCGCTTCCGCCGCATCTCTGGCGGACATCATCGTGCGCGTTTCAGCTCGGGACGTCGACGCCGCCCAGTACTCTCCCAACCCGCTCACCAGGACTCCGCGTTGGGCCGCCCCCGCGACCGCCGCAGCCTCGTCCGGCACCTCGATCACGGCGTGCGAACCACCGGCCATGGGCACCACGGCCACACGGGGAAGGTCCGCGAGCGCGTGAGCGATGAGCGAGCGACGTCGGCGATAGGCGCGGCGCATCCGAGCGGTGTGGCGCTGCAAGTGACCCGAATCCATGAACCGAGCGATCGCTCGCTGAGCCACCGCGGAGACTGGTGATCCCAGCTCGGCACGCAGGGTGTGCAGCCCCGGAAGCAGGTCATCGGGTGCCACGAGGTGTCCCACGCCCACACCGTTGCCCAGCACCTTGGTGAAGCTGCCCAGGGTGACCACGGTGTCCCGATTGGTATCCAGGGCGGCGAGCGCGGGCAGGGGTTGGCCGGTGTAGCGCAGCTCGGAGTCGTAGTCGTCCTCGATAACTACGGCTCTGTGTTGCCGCGCCCACCGCAGCAGTTCCAGCCTGCGACTCACGGGCATGGTGCCGCCCAACGGGTATTGGTGTCCGGGCGTCACAACCACCGCATCCGGAGTTTCGGCCACATCCCACGTTCCGGTTCCCGCCCACTCGCCGGTGGGCAAGCTGGCGGGGTTCAGGCCGAACTCGTCCACCGGAATCGGTATGGCGATATGCCCCGTTGCTTCAACAACCCTGCGCAGCGCGGAGTAGCCGGGGTCCTCCACGGCCACTCGTAGACGGCGCCCGCGCAGCGCGCCCAGGACTCGCAGGACCAGCTGAAGTCCGTCGCGGGCACCCGCAGTGATGACAATGTCGTCCGGTTCTCTCACCACCCCTCGGTTCAATCGCAAATACTCGGCCAGGTGCTGCCGCAATGGAACGGCTCCAGCAGTGGCGCTCGCGGCGTCACGCCAGGCTCCCCGCCAGGCCGGGGTATCCAGTTCCGCAATGACCGCTTTGCCGGGCCGCAGGTCGATCTGACCCGTATCTGGAACGCTACGTCGCGTGCGTGTGGAATGGAGCGGCGTCGTCGAAATGTGGAGTTCGCTCGCCGCGGGGACCACGCGAACGTCCGGCGCGATGCGCGTGGCTCCGCGGTCGGCGGTGAGATACCCCTCGCCCGCCAGGACGTCCCAGGTCGTGACCACCGTGCCACGCGAGATCCCCAACCGTTCGGCCAAGGCCCGTGACGAAGGTAGCGGATCCCCCGCGCACAGAACCCCGCGCGCAACCAGGTCACGAACCTGGTCGACGAGCTGCTCACCGAGCGCGACATCCGAAGCCCGGTCGACCGACAGCGGCACATCCACCGCGCGCGCATGCCGCATGTGTTCCTCCTAAGTGGACTAGTGAAATTACTCAATTATGGATCTGTTACCGGGCCACTTTCACGCGCAGCATGGTCAGCATGACTCAAACCGTGCACTCTCCCGCTGATAACAAGACCCCCGTGACCGGATCCAAGCTGGTCAAGAGCGGACTGGCCGACATGCTCAAAGGCGGTGTGATCATGGACGTGGTCACCGCCGAGCAGGCCAAGATCGCCGAAGATTCCGGCGCCGTTGCCGTGATGGCGCTCGAGCGTGTGCCCGCCGATATCCGCGCCCAGGGTGGCGTGGCCCGGATGAGCGACCCGGACCTGATCGAGCAAATCATCGACACCGTATCCATTCCGGTGATGGCCAAGGCGCGCATTGGCCACTTTGTGGAGGCGCAAGTTCTGGAGCACCTGAAGGTGGACTACATCGACGAGTCCGAGGTGCTCTCCCCCGCTGACTTCGTCAATCACATCGACAAGCACCGCTTCACCGTGCCATTCGTGTGCGGGGCCACCAACCTGGGCGAGGCGCTGCGCCGCATCACCGAGGGCGCAGCCATGATTCGCTCCAAGGGTGAGGCCGGCACCGGCGACGTTTCCGAAGCCACCCGCCACATCCGCACCATCCGCTCGCAGATCGCTGAGCTGCAGGGCCTCTACACCGTCTCCCCGGACGCCCTCTACGTGAAGGCCAAGGAACTGTCCGCTCCGTACGAACTGGTGGTCGAGGTCGCCCGCACCGGCAAGCTGCCTGTAGTGCTGTTCACCGCCGGCGGCATCGCCACTCCCGCGGACGCCGCAATGATGATGCAGCTGGGCGCGGATGGTGTGTTCGTGGGCTCCGGCATCTTCAAGTCCGGCAATCCTGCCGAGCGCGCCCGTGCCATCGTGGCCGCGACCGCCTACTACGACGACCCCGCCCGCATCGCCGAGGCCTCCCGCGGCCTGGGCGAAGCCATGGTCGGCATCAACGTGGCCGATTTGGCCGCGCCGCACCGTCTCGCGGAGCGCGGCTGGTGACCCAACCGGTCGTCGGCGTTCTCGCCCTACAGGGCGGAGTGGCCGAGCACCTGGCGATGCTCGAGTCGCTGGGTGCTCGGGCGGTGCGCGTCCGGTCCGCTTCCGATCTCGTGGGGGACGACGGCGCTCCGGTCATCGACGCCCTCGTCCTCCCCGGGGGTGAGTCCTCCACCACGGATCGACTGTGCCGGACGTTCGGGCTGTTCGATCCGCTGCGGGAAGTGATCGCGGCGGGGTTGCCGGTTCTGGGTACGTGCGCCGGGCTCATCCTGCTGGCCACGCGGATTGAGGATCCCGCACCCGGCCAGCAATCTCTGGGCGTTCTGGATGTGACGGTGGCCCGGAACGCGTTTTGTTCGCAGGTCGACTCAGCGGAGGTTTCGTTGGAGTGGGCGGGGTTCCGTTCTTCCTCACTTTTGGACTCTAGTGACGGCGCCGCGCCTGTTGACGCCGATCCGAGTCGAAACGCGGCAACCGGTCCGCGTGATGCGGCGACCGACGCCGGGAAGGCCCCGGGCGACGTCGTCCGAGCGGCCTTCATCCGCGCACCCGCTGTGACTCGAGCCGGTGGCGGCGTGGAGGTGCTGGCCCGTTATCAGGGCCAGGCAGTGGCGGTGCAGCAGGGCAACATTCTGGCCATCAGCTTCCATCCGGAGCTCACCGGGGACACCACGGTGCACGAAGAGCTGTTGGGACTAGTGCGGACTCGGGCACCCGTGGAAGCTTGAGGCGCCTGACATATGTGGCAGAGGTCCGCAGCGATTCCGATGGAATCTCTGCGGACCTCTGCCAAAAATGTCGGCCATGCGAAGCAGTGCCCCAGATGTCACCCGGGACCGCGTCAGGCCCGGCGTTCCGAGTCAGAAACTACCCGACGCGCCTCCGCCGCTGAAGCCTCCGCCGCCACCGAACGACATGCCAGCTGAACCGGACGAGCCCGATGTGCTGCTGGACGAGATCGAGTGGTTCGTGCCGCTGTAGATGGCCGGGTACATCACGTAGAGCGGCAGCCAGCTCTGGAACGTGGGGGCGTACTGCACGTCCCGCTCCACGCCGTCCTGGTCTTTCACCTTGGGGGGTTCCTTGCTGCCCTTGGGCGGCTTGCGGTGATTGGAGCGGTACTTGTAGTACTTCTTGCGCACCTCATCCGAGATCTCCTCGTCCGGGTGCTCGCGCTGATAGCTCTCGATCTCGCGGTCCGCTTGCTCACGAACCTTTTTCTGATCCTTGCTCCACCACGCGATGGATCCAGCCACCACGGCCACGATCAGGCCCGCAATTCCGAGGAGCACCCACATGACGATGTTGCCCGTCCGCTCGCGGTCAGCGGCAGCCTGCGCCTCCGCCTCCGGGTTGGCTTGGCCGTACACCGAATCCAAGGTCGTCGTGAACGCCTGACCGTATTGCTCATCCTTGAAGCCGGGTTCCAGGTAGTCCTCCATGATGACTTCTGCGGTGTCGTCTGAAAGCACCTCCCGCGCACCGTCCGCGACCTCGATGCGCAACTGACGCTCATCCATGTCCGCGACGATCAGCACTCCATTGTTCCGACCGGCCTCACCCACACCCCATTCCTGAGCAGTCTGCCGGGTGAAGTCTTCGAAATTACCGTCGACGCCGTCGACCGTCAGCACAGCCGCACGGATGTACTCGTTCTCCTCGTTACCGCGGCCGATCCGCTCGTTGATCTGCTGCTCATCCCCGTCGGAGAGGATGTCGGCTTGGTCCAATACCGCTCCGGAGTCCGGGCGCGGTGGCACTTGGGCGGCGCGAGCGGCGTCGGCGGACCAAACTACCAGGGATACCGCAGCGAGGAACGCGAAAAGAGTGAGTACGAACCACCGCGTGAGGTGGCTGGAACGCAGGCTCGTCAGGGTGCGCATGATGCCTCCTTGAGTACGACTGATCCCAGCGTAGGCATCCGGTGCCCCACCATGGATCAGCCCGGAGCATGAAAACGGCGCCCCGCCTCACGGTGGAGACAGGGCGCCGACGTCGCACGGAGACTAGCCCGCGCTACGTTGCCTAGCTTTCGCGGTTGGGCACGATCATCAACGGGGATTCGGTATCGGCCAGCACCGACTGGGAGACCGAGCCCATGAGTAGACCGCGGAAACCGCCGTAGCCGCGCGAACCCATGACCAGCAGGTCCGCGGTGCGGGAAGCATCCACCAGGGCATCGGCCGGGCGGCCCTGCAGCACACGGGTCACAATGTTCAGGTCGGTGTAGTGGCCGCGCAGTTCCTCGGCCACCTGCTCGGTGAGTTCCTTGGCCGGGGCCAACAGCTGCTCCTGCACCGCACGCTCCAACTCGGAGGAGTTCATGGGCAGGTAGCTGGTGGTCGGAACCACGCTGACCACCGCGAGGGTAAGCCCGTGAGCGCGGGCGTAATCGGCGGCGACCTTCACGGCCAGGTTCTTGGCGCCGAGCTTGTCCACACCAACCACCACGGTGCCTTCGAAGGACTCATCCTCCGGGCGGGATTCGCGCTGAGCCGGGTTCCAGCTCTCGGGCAGGATCACCACGGGCACCGGCGAGTGGGAGGCGGTAGCGGCGGACACCGAACCAACGCGACCACGTACACCGTGGCGGCCACGCTTACCCATGACCACCAGGGAGGAATCCTTGGCTTCGTACACGATCACGCCGGCGGCGTCACCGCGCTCGATGATGCCCTGCACCTGCACACCGGCATCCTTGGCCTTGGCCACCGCCGCGCGGGCGAGCTTCTCGGATTCTTCCTGCACTGCATCCAGGAAAGGTCCGTACAGGGACTGATCCACACCCACGGGGCGACCGGTGGAGACCACGATCTTCAGTGGGATCTCCTGAGCTGCTGCTTCCTGGATGGCCCAGTCCAACGCGCGTTCGCTGTAGTCGGAGCCGTCATATGCCGCCACGATTCGTTGTGACATCTGTTTCGCACCTGTTTCTGTGTGTAGTGAATGGATGCTGTTGGGGCTCACTTGCCGCTGGGAACCACCATGACGGGACCGGCAGCTGCGCCGAGTACCGACTGGGACACGGAGCCGAGCAGCAGACCGGTGAAGCCACCGATGCCGCGGGAGCCGACCACCACGAGATCTGCGGTGCGGGTTGCCTGCACCAGCACACGACCCGGGCGACCCAGGAACGCGTGACGGGTGACCTTCAGATCCGGGTTCTGCTCCGTGAGATCCTTGGCAATCTGGTTGAGCTTCCGCACAGACTCGTCGAAGTAGTAGGTCTGGTTGTACTGGTCCTGGAACCAGTCCGGGGTGCCGGACAGTGCGCCGTTCACGGAGACCAGGCTCAACGTTGAGCCGTGGGCCTTGGCGTATTCGATGGCCTGCGCAACGGCCGGGTTCTTCTCACCGGCAGCGTCCACACCGACCACCACGGACCCGGTGAAGTCCATCTCCGAAGCAGGGGTGCGGGTATCGCCCTGGGACTCCTTATCAGAAACGTGGACGTCCTTGTGATGGGCGGATTCGCGAGCCGACTCGACATCGGAGCTGTCATCCTCTTCGCGCGGCGGGACCACGATCACGGGCACCGGGCTGTGCGCTGCAACCGCCGCGGACACCGAACCCAGGCGGCCGCGCAACGCGCCACCCTTACCGCGCTTACCCATGACCACCAGGCTGCACTCCTTGGCGGCCTCAATGATGGCCTTGGCTGCATCGCCCTCGCCGCTGGCGGTGTCCACCTTGACGTCGGCCTGAGCCACACGGTCCTGAGCGGCCTTGAGGTTCTGGTCATTCTCGCTGGTCACCGCTTCACGGAAGCGGCGCTCCAGGCCGGGATCTCCCACACCGACCACCGGGAATGCACCCATGAGGCGCACGCCCACGTTACGAACACGCGCTTCCTCAATGGCGCGGTCCAGGGCACGCAGTGCGATTTCGGAACCATCAATGCCCACCAAGACGGGGCCGTTGACGGATGCTGACTTGGTGTTGGGAACGTCTTTGTTCATGCCTTAAGGATAGTCGATTCGCCCGCATAAATAGAGACGTGCGCCACTCGTTTTGCCCGCCGAATCAGCCACGTGGCGCTCGCGCGGAGGAGGCGAGCGGCGTCGTCGTCAATAAAACCCGGAATGTGGTCAGGCCATGGCGTACATCCATCGGTCGCTGCGAATCCGCCAACCCAGTGTGAGCGCCCGCGCGCCGATGTACCCGCCCGCGTACGCGACCCACAGCCACGCCATCCCAGCGGTGCTACCACCGGCGAAGTGCATGACCGCCCACAGCAGCGGCGCGTAGACCACGATGTTGATAAGGCCTGCGAGCGCGAGGTAGCGGGCATCGTCGGCGCCGATCAGCACGCCGTCCAGCACGAATACGTACGCGGCAAGCGGCTGCCCCACCGCGACCACGATCAGCGCAATGCCGAACAGGTACTGCACGCTCTCCGACTGAGTGAACAGGAAACCCAGATGCGGGCCCGCGAAGCCCACGACCAGGCCGGTCACCACTCCAAATCCCAGCCCCCAGCGGATGAGACGGTGCATGAGGTGTCGTACGCCATCGCGCTCGGCCTGCTGGTCGAGATCCCGGGCACCCAGCTCCTTGCCGAGCAACGCTTGGGCAGCGATCGCGAGCGCGTCGAGAGCGAAGGCCAGGAAGTTGAAGACCGTCATGGTCAGTTGGTACGCCGCCAGATTTTCCGCGCCCTGGGCGGTGGCGACCACGACGGTCGCGAGGATCGCCGCACGCAGCGACAGGGTACGGAGCATGAGCCAGGAGCCCACCGTGAGGTGCTCCCGCACGCCGCGCCAGCCGGTGGTCAGCCGAACGTTCTCTCTGCGGAACTGTTTGCCCAGGAGCACGAGATAGGCAATCGCCATGCCCCACTGGGTGATGCTCGTGCCCATCGCTGCACCGGCCACTCCGAGGTCAGCACCGTAGACGAGCAGGAAGTTCAGCCCGGCATTTACCGCCGCGCCAATCCCCGCGATGATCAGCGGGGTTTTCGTGTCCTGCAGTCCGCGCAGCACGCCCATCGCGGCCAGTACCACGAGCATGGCCAGCAGCCCGGGCATGGACCACACGAAGTACGACGTCGCGTGCTCCAGTACCTCGCCTTGCGCGCCCAACGCTTGGAGCAGGGGCCTGCCGGCGATGATGCCTGCCGTGGCAAGAACTAAGCCGAGGCCGGCCGCGGTCCACAGTCCGTCACGGCCGACTTCAAGGGCCTGCTTGAGTCGGCCGCCACCGAGATGCCGGGCGACGGCGGGGGTGGTCGAGTAGGCCAGGAAGACCATGAGTCCGACCACGGTCTGCACCACGGTCGCGGAGATCCCCACGCCGGCGAGCTGCGCGGTGCCCAGGTGACCGATGATCGCCGAATCCGCCAGCAAGAACAGCGGCTCCGCGATCAGCGCGCCGAACGCGGGGACTGCGAGCGCCAGGATCTGACGGTTGAGGGACCGGGTGTCGCGGGGGGCTGCTGCGTTTTGGGGTTCTGCGGCTGGGGATTCGGGTTCGGACTGCACCAGTCCAGGGTAGGTGGTGCGGTGAGGTGGCGTGGCCGCGGAGACTCACGGGTTGAAACGGCAGCCGCAGAGCCTGATGTGAGGAAACTGCAGCTGCAGACTCTCAGGGGAGGAACATGCAGTATCCGGCTCGATTTCGGGCACTTTAATCACATGAGACTTCGGAGCTGCAGTTCCCTCACTTGCGACCGCTCACCGTAGAGCAGCACGACGATCAGGTGGCGGGTTTGACGGAGATCACCGGAACGGCGGCCTCCAGGATGATCTGCTGGGCGGACGAGCCCAGGAAGATTTTGCCCGCGGGACTGCGGCGCTTCACCCCTACGACCACGGCCTCAACCTCGGACCGGTTGGTGGCATCGATGAGGTCTCCAACGGCGTCCTTGCTGCGACCGTCGGCGTTTTCCAGAGTGACGCGGTCATAGCCGAAACCCGAGATGTCCGGGGTGGAACCGTCCACGGGAAACACGATGAGGTCGGCGTCGCGGCGTCGGGCTTCTTCGATCGCGAAGTCACGGGCGGCGTGCCCGGCGGCGGTATCTGCGCTGGCAAGGATGATGGTCATGGATGAAAAGTACTCCTCATTCTGGGGCCCGGTGTCCCTCGCGATCCGGGCCGGCTCGCGGCATCGGCTGCACTGGCGACACTTGTGATTATTCATTCTCACAGGTGAGCTTATGTGTATTCTAGATCACAATCCGAGCCTGCCATGGCTCGCTTATCGTGATCCATCAGCGCACTTGATTCAGGAGACCATTTTGGTCGAAAAGCGTCCGCCGAATCGTCGGCAATTCATTACTTACGGGATCGGAGGCCTGGTTGCCGCAGGCGCCATCGGCACGGCCGTGACCGGGTCCATCACCTCCGCGTCGAGTGGGAGCAACATCCGATCAAGCCTCACCATCATGGCCCCTGCTGCCGCCGGCGGTGGCTGGGACACAGTTGCGCGCGAGATGCAGCAAGCCCAACGCGCCAATGGCATTGTGAATAACACTCAGGTCATCAACGTGCCCGGCGCGGGCGGCACCATCGCGCTGGAGAACCTGGGCGTCCTGAGCGGTGAGGTGAACAACATGATGGTGGGCGGCACCGGGCAGTTGGCCGCAACTATTCAGTACGACTCGTCCACCACATACAAGGACGTCTCCCCGCTGGCAGTTACGGTCGAGGAGTACGACGTGATCGTGGTCCCGAGCGATTCCCCGTACAAGACTCTGGCCGACCTCATGAAGGCCTGGTCGCAGAACCCGGGCGATGTCCCGTGGACCGGCGGTGGCTCCTTCGATCAGCTGGTGGTCACCGAGATGGCTATTGCTGGCGGCATCAAGCCGGCGGACATGATTTACGTGTCCTCGGACGGCGGTGGCGAGTCCACACAGGCGTTGCTCAACGGCACCGTGGCTGCGGCGGCCAGCGGCTATCCGGACTCCATAGGACAGATCGAATCCGGAAGACTCCGCGCCCTAGCCCTCGTGGCCAAGGAGCCTGTGGAGGGCATCGACATTCCCACCACTGTGGACCAGGGATACGACGTGACCCTAGCCAACTGGCGCATCCTCGTGGCCCCCGGCGGAATCACAGAGGAAGAAAAGCAGGAATTGGAAAGCATCGTGCTCGAAACCATTGAGACGCCCGAATGGCAGGAAGCCGTCGACCGTTACAACTGGAACGAGAATCTCATCACCGGGGATGAGCTGCAGCAGTTCATCCAAGACGAGACCGAGCGGATCACCGCACTGTACGAGGAGTTGGGACTGTGAGTCAGCCATCGGTTTCAGAAACCTCGGACGTCACACCTTGGGTAGACTCTGAGCCCGCGCACCAGCGGGACCCACGTTCCGCGGGGTCACTGTTCCGCGCGCTCATCATGCCTCTGGTGCTGGCCGCGTTCGCCACCTACCTCCTGATCGGTATGTTGACGATGGAAGTTCCGGAATCCGCAGCCTTCCCTGGCCCCAGGTTCTTCCCGGCAATCATCGCCGGAGTCATCTACTTTCTGGTGGCCCTTGAAACCATCGGCGTCTTCCGCCGGTGGTCCAGCGGCACTTTGCCCACCACCGACCCCGACGGCGCTCCCTCTCACTTTTCCTGGTCGTCCTTGGCTTGGGTGGTCGGCGGGTTCTTGGTCTTTACGTTGCTTCTCGAGTTTCTGGGCTGGATCCTGGGTGCCGCACTGCTTTTCTGGTGCGTGGCCCGAGGCTTCGGCTCGAAACGACCGCTGTTCTCCCTGATCGTTGGACTGACTGTCAGCTCGGTGGCCTATATCGGGTTCGACATGGCACTGGGGCTCTCGTTGCCCTCCGGACTCCTTGGGGGTGGCTTCTAAATGGAATCCTTGTCATTACTGATGGAGGGTTTTGCCGGAGCCCTCACTTGGCAGAACCTGTTCTGGGTATTCCTGGGTTGCCTTCTGGGCACTGCCGTGGGCGTCATGCCTGGTCTTGGCTCCTCGATGGCCGTGGCCCTGCTGCTGCCCGTGACGTTTGCGCTTGAGCCCACTGCCGCGTTCATCATGTTCTCCGGCGTGTACTTCGGTGGCTTGTTCGGTGACTCCACCATGGGCATCCTCATGAACACACCTGGGCAGGCGTCTGCCATCGCCTCAACCTTCGAAGGCCACAAGATGGCCAAGGCTGGACGTGCGTCTCAGGCCCTGGCGACCGCGGCCATAGGTGCGTTTATCGGCGGTTTCATTGCCTCGGCCGTGGTGGTGTTCCTCGCACCGTTCCTCGCGGAATTCTCAACACAGTTCGGTCCGGCCGAGTTCTTTGCCCTCGCGCTGTTCGCGTTCGTGGCGACGTCCTCGGTGGTCACGGACTCTGCAGTGAAGGGCCTGCTATCTCTGGCGTTCGGGTTGGGCATTGCGGTGGTGGGCATCGACTCCGTTACCGGGGTGCCCCGTTTCACCCTCGATTCGCCATATCTCTTCGACGGGATCTCCCTGGTCACGGTGACCGTGGCCGTGTTGGCGCTCGGCGAGGTCATCTACTTCGCGACGATCGCGCGCTTCCATCGCAAGGGCGAACTGATCCAGTCCAAGGGACGCTCCTGGCTGAGCTGGAAAGAATTCAAGGAGGCCGCACCTGCATGGGGGCGAGGCACGGCAATTGGGCTGCCCTTCGGCGTCGTCCCCGCCGGCGGTTCGGAGATCCCCACGTTCCTCGCGTACGGTGCCGAGCGTCGGCTGGACCGACGCCGCCGCGAACCGCAATTCGGTAAGGGCGCCATCCGTGGACTGGCGGCTCCCGAGGCTGCCGGTAATTCGACCACGGGTATGGCCATGGGCGCGCTACTTGCGTTAGGTCTACCCATCTCCGCAACCGCCGCCATTATGCTCGGGGCGTTCCGCCAGTACGGTCTGCAGCCGGGCCCACTGCTGTTCGAACGTGCACCTGACCTGGTGTGGGCGCTGCTGGCGAGCTTCTTCATCGCCATGATCGTGCTGCTGATCATCAACCTGCCGTTCTCCATGGTCTGGGCCAAACTCCTGCTGATTCCCAATCACTATCTGTACTCAGGAATCACCGTGTTCTGTGGATTGGGCATCTATGCGACGTCCGGCTCCACGTTCGACCTGCTGATGTTGTTGGGCGTGGGCGTGGTTGGCTTCCTGATGCGTATGCATGATTACCCGCTGGCGCCATTGATCATCGGGATGGTGTTGGGCCCCTTGGCCGAGACAAGTCTCCGAGACGCCGTGATCAGCGCTAATGGCGACGCTTCCGTGCTGGTGCAAGGTCCGATCGTGCTGACACTTTACGGTTTGCTGGCGATCGTGCTGCTGCTGACCCTGCGCAGCAAGGTCACGAGTCGGACCAGGCGGGATACGTAGTAGGGGCCTGCCACCTCGCAGGGCGGACGTGAGGTAAAGGCACCACACGTCAACTTGGTGTGAGGAAACTGCAGCTTCGCAGTCTCATGTGATGGAAGTGCTGGATTTGGCCAAATTCAACGCACTTCCCTCACCGGAGACTTGGGTGCTGCAGTTTCCTCACTTAAAACTTCAGCGATTCGAACTCAGGCGGTTGTTGCAAAGGCTCCATCACGCCAAGAACTTAAGTGAGTCAGTTGGTGCCTGGGCAGCCGAAGCTGCGCGGGTTCTCGTTGCAGTCATCGGCGACATTGCGGACGGTGGCTTTCCACACGCTGATCGGCACAGGGGCCGACGCCACTTCATTGAATCCAGCGACCGGCTGCCAGCCAGTACCCGCCACGTTGTACTCGCCATAGAAATAGGTGGTCAGCGTGACGCTGTAGTCACCGGTTTCCGAGTAGACGTGGGAAGTATCCGTGGGGATATCCCAATCGCCTTCGGCCAACGGTGCGCCGGTCAGGGGCGTGGGGCCGAGGGTAGCCCCGTCACCGTAATTCCAGGTGTACTGCACCGGGTAGGCACGCACTGCGACAGGGAACCCGCCCAATTCGGTTTGGAACGCCTGGGCATCCGCGACCGCAAACACATTGGTATTCATGTTCTTGAGAGTGTCCGGCGCGGGCTCCACAGTTGATACTGCAGGGGCCACGTTCAAACGCTGGAAATCCTGCAGTGTGAATACTGGAAGCGGAATGACACCTTCATCATCGGCCTCAGCGGCTTCAGCATTGGCCACGCACATTTGAGTGCCACGTGATGCACGACCTTCGTCTCCTGCGCCGCCCACAACCACGTCCATATTGACGCCTTCTCCGCCACCATCAACTGTGCATTCTTGTTCCTCACGGCAATCATCGAAGGCATCACCGTCTTCACCGTTGCACGGATCCTGAAGACTGTAAGTGTTGCGATTCAGTGCGGTGTCCATTTTGGTCGGATCGAAGAAGATTGAATCGTCGTCGCTCATTAGCTCATGACGCAAGGCCCTTTGATACTCGGGGTCTTCATCTGGGTCCCACTCCGCAGCGGACCCACCACCGGCACCACCATTGTTCGAAGGCTCACCTACTGAAACGGAGATCCCGCCTCCTGAGCCCATTCTTACAGCTACTGAAATTACATCTCTCGAAGCGGAAGCCGAACTATTAAGTGAACCAGATTCCCCGTACCCCCCGTATCCCGTCCACTCCGACTCAGCAGCCAAAGCGGGAGGTAGTTTGAGTAACGGACTTACTAGGACCATCAAAGAAACTGCGCAACATAATGCAAGCATCCTTTGATTTATTCTCAGGCCGATCATAAGGAGCCCCTAGGGGATGCAGTTATGTACAACCAACCCCCATTCTCGAAAATAAGGCTCACATCCAAATCATCCATTGACCTAATCGGCTTCTGCTCGATAGCAACATCGTTATTTTCAATTATTTTTGCGCCACGGTTATTGACACCCACGGGAACCGTATAGGTTCCATTTTCACTCTTCAAGAAAGAATCCGAAATGACTTGATAGGTTTCCAATCCCCCTGCAACCCAATGCCCCGATGAGTACACATCTTCAGTTTGGGTGAATTGTCGCTCACAAGCCTCGCAGGAATTGCTAGTGACCTTCCGGACCAAGGAGGCGTCCCCAGTTTGCATGAGATACCACTGCGCGTCCGTGCGGTAATCCAAAAACGCCTGCGCCCCCGCTTCAGTCTCCTGCTTGGCCTCCTCCGGCATCACCGGCTTCGGCACATTGCGGGCAGGGTGCTCAAGGGTCGCCGGTTCATAGTCGTCCGGGAACTCCTGCCCCGTGGCCATCTTCTCCGGCTGTTCCGGCCACCAATCACCACTGGCAGATGGATCCGGGGATGAACTCTGCGAGTCAGAGGCCCCGCCATCGGAAGCCTCCGGCGAAGACGATGAACTGCCGCCCGCCGACGTCGCGGTGTCCTCCGGCTCGGGATCGGGCGTGTCATTACAGCCGGCCAGCGTCAACCCCAAGGCCAGCGCGGCCAGACTTGCCGCGAACTTCCTACGCTTCAGCGCATCCCCCATTGGATGGTCCCCTCTAACTCAATCAAGCCCGGCCGCCACCGCCACCCCGCGGCAGTGGGTCGAGCTTACGGAAATTCAATTGGCACTATCCACCACAAAAATGATTCTGTGGATAACTTTTAAATGTAAACGCATAACTACTAGTCAAAAGCATTCACATGCTCTTACAAGATAGCAAGGTGACCGTTTGTTGCACGGCCACCTTGCTATCTCGCGCAGCTAACTCAGAACGGGTACTGCGGAATGTCCGGGCTGATCGTGACCCACTGGCTCTCGGTGAACGCCTCGATGTTCGCGGCCGCACCACCGAATCGGGCACCCGTTCCGGAGGCCTTCATGCCGCCCATGGGGGCGGTCGCCTCATCCATCACGGTCATCTCGTTGATGTGGATCTTGCCTGCGGTGATGCGATCCGCGACCTTGAGCGCCTCACCCACGTCACCGATGATCGACAGGGACAACGCGTACTCCGAGTTGTTCGCCAGGTTCACTGCCTCTTCCACAGAAGACACCTTGATGACCGGAGCCACCGGGCCGAAGATCTCCTCGTTCCACGCCGGCATGTCCACCGTCAGATCAGCCAGCACGGTGGGCCGGTAGAACAGCCCATCGTGTGTTGCACCCGCACGGATCGACGCACCCGCGATCACCGAATCCTGGACCTTGGAATCCACGGCCTTCAGCTGCTTCTCGTCGATGATTGGCCCCAGGTGAACCTGTCCCTCGGACGGATCACCGACCACCAAGGCATCGGCCCGCTCAGCCAACTTGGAAACGTATGACTCGTACACATCCTCATGAACAATGTGCCGACCCGTGGTCATGCACACCTGTCCCTGATGGAAGAACGACCCCATGGAGCCCACCCCCACGGCCAGATCCAGGTCAGCAGACGGCAACACCACCATTGCGTTATTGCCACCCAACTCCAGGTGCGTGCGCTTCAAGTGCTTGGCACCTGCGGCACCCACATGGCGCCCCGCCTCGGTGGACCCGGTGAAGGACACGATCCGCACCTCGGGCGCATCGACAGCCGCCGCCCCGGCGTCTCCGCCACCCGGCAAGAGCTGCAGCACCCCGGCGGGCAGCCCCGCCTCCTCAAAGATCCGTGCGATTAACACTCCACCGGTGATGGGCGTACGGGGATCCGGCTTCAGCAACACCGCATTCCCCAGCGCCAATGCCGGCGCCACCGAACGGATCGACAGGATCAACGGGAAATTGAACGGCGAAATCACAGTGACCACCCCGGCGGGCACCCGCCGAGCAAACGACCAGTGCGGATCGTCGGAGGCCAACACCTCCCCTCGAGCGTGCGTAGGCAAGGCAGACGCCTCGTAGCACTCCTGCGCCGCGACGTTTGCTTCCATCCCCGCCTTGGGCTGGATCGCGCCGGTTTCACGCACTACCCAGTCGATGATCTCTTCGGTGTTCTCCTCGAACAGCTGGCCCGCCTTGCGGAGCACGGCCGCACGCTCGGTCGGCTTGAGCGCGGCCCAGGCGACCTGTGCCTCGGAAGCCTGCCGAGCGGCGTCGTAAACATCGGCGGGAGATGCCGAACCCACCGAGCCCAGGACAGCTTCCGAGGCGGGATTCTGAACAGAGATGGGGTCGCCGGATCCATCCCGCCACTCATTGACGTAGAGCTTTCCGTGCCAGCGTTGGTCGTCGAGAATTGCCATGTTCGCTCCTTCGAGTGGATCGGCGAGCGCCGTGCGTAAGGCCCTGCACAACGCGCGATTTCTTCCCACATTGTGACCCACGAAACACAGATGCCGCTCGAAGTACTCCCCACGCGGATCGCGAATAGTCACACAATGCAGGCAACGACCGAACGCTACGGCTGCGGATCCCGCGCGTCATACCGGCTGAACGCAGGGAACTTCCGCACCAGGAACACCACAAGTATCAGGCACACGGCAGCACCCACCACCGCAGCTAACCCGGGCCCGGCAAACTCCCCCGCCGTGCCCATGTAGGCGTCGCCCAGGCGTGGCCCGCCGGCCACCACCACGATGAAAATGCCCTGCAACCGCCCGCGCAGCGCATCCGGAGTCGCCGCCTGCAGGATGGTGGTGCGGAACAGCATGGAGATCGCGTCCATCGCACCGGCCGCAACGAGCACCGCGCACGACGCCGCCAGCGGCCACACCGTCTCACGTCCCCAACCGCCGGAGGCCAGCAGCACCACGCCACCGAACGCCATGATGCACACGGACCAACCGGCCACCGCCATCGCGCACGCCTTGCCATGGCGGTTGAGCCGCACCAGCGGACCGGACAGCAAGCCCGCTAGCACGGACCCCGCTGCGAGTGCCGCGGTCAACAGCCCCACCGTGAATTGATCCCCGCCCAACACGGTCGCGCCAAGCACCGGGAACAACGCACGCGGCATCGCGAAGAACATCGCGGCCATGTCCAGCAGGAACGTCATGCGCAGGTTGGGGCGATTAGCCAGGAACCGGAAGCCCTCGACCACGGAACGAAAACCGGCACGAGAGGGGGCGCCATCGGGCGGCAGAGATGGCAGCTTGTACATCGCCCACAGGCTGACCATGAAAGTCAGTGCGTCGGCCGTATAGGCCCATTGAAAACCCAGCCCGGCCACGGTCAACGCACCCAACAACGGCCCCACCATCAGGGTGGAACCCATGGTCAGCTGGAACAGCGCATTGGCTGCGGGCAACTGCCGCGTGGGCACCAACCGCGGAACAATCGCCCCGCGCACCGGCTGGTTGAGCCCCTGCGCGAACGAATGCAGCGCCACCAGTGTGTACAGCACCACCAAGGACGAAATGTGCGCCCACGAATGCACGGCCAAGGCCACCGTCACCGCGAAGAGACCAAACGTGGTCCACAGCCCCACGGTTCGGCGGTTGTGCGCGTCGCCCATCGACCCGCCGTACAGCCCCGAAACGATTAACGGCAGCAACGCCGCAACACCCACCATGCCCACGGCAAACGTGGAGCGGGTGAGCTCGAAGACCTCCAAGCTAATGGCCACCACCGTGAACTGGTTCCCCAACATGGACATGGTGGAGCCGATCCACAGGCGTCGGAACGCCGGGGACTCACGCAACGGAGTGAGGTCGAGCAGCAAACGGGGCACTGGACGATCCTAGGCCCACACGATCGAACAGTGAGAGCAGCCAGAACGCCCGGAACCATTTACGCTGAAGGGAGCCCACTTCCCCGGGACATCAGGAGTTCTCATGCGCACACGCGAACAACGCTGGGCCGCCCGTTCAGCGCGCGGCTGGCCTCGCTTACGCGTGTTCGCCATCATCAACGGCATCACGGGTGTTCTCATAGGCAGCCTGATCCTATGGTTCACCCACGGGGTGCTGCAGTTCGAGAACTTCCCCGCCGCGGAGGTCCCCTGGGTCTGGCGCGTTCTGGCCCTGGCCATCGCCGTCATGCTCCCCGGGATCCTGCTGTCCATGGGCGTGTACCTCGTGATCGCGGGTGCCTCCGCGCGAAACAGGGCGGCATTGGCTGCGGGACGAGCGCGCGACGTCGTCCTCAATGCCTCCCAGCCGGACGAGCCCCCGGTGGTCGCCCACAAACTGGCCGAAACCACCCCGCCCGGCGTGAAAATCCGCGCCCACGCGCTGCACGGTTCGGACGCACCCAGCCGCTACACCCGCACCCTGCTGGGCGCGCTGCCGGTGCACACACCCATGGCGCTCGCGCCGGTGGGCCTGGGCCTGATCCTGCTCGTGGCCGCCACCATCTACTACGCAACCGGTTACGGGGCACCCGCCACGGTCATCCTGTTGGGCGTGGCCTACCTTGGCTGGAAACTCTGGCGCGGTTTCAGCAGCTATCAGTCCTTTTCGGAGGCCGACTGGGCCCCCACCCGCGTCGAGGACGCAGACACCGGCCCCATCCCCGCGGTCACCGTGGTGCACGAGAGCGAAACCACCCAGCCGATCCCCCGGCAACGCGCCACGTACGACGACGCCCCGCCCACCTACACGACGCATCGCGCCGATGACGATCACGTCGGCTACGAGAACACGGATGAGCTACCGGTCATCGAACGGATCCGGGACAACTACTCGGACCCCAAGAAGATGAGCGCCTCTCAGCGCCGATTGGCCGAACGGGCCGAGCGGGAGCGCATGGTCATGGAACGGCGAAACCGCAACCGCCGGTCCCCGGATGATCAGCCGCCGCACACCATCACTTCCATGGAGCGTCACCCGGACAGCGACGATCAGGGCGGCGCAGCCGAGCAGGAACAACAGCGGCAACAACAACGCCGCTACGAGCAGCACCTGGACGAGCACCAGCGCATGCGCCAGGACCGGCTGCGCAATGCGAATGCCAAGGAACCGGAAGAAGCGCCGTCGTTATTGGGCTATGCCATGACGCGCTGGAAGAGCAAGCGCAACGGGTCCGCGAACGACTAGCGACCGGCGGGTGTCCCGGCCCACGGTGCCGTGCCGCCTCCCGCGGAGTCGATCTGACCGGTGAGTCGGACGCGCTGAATATTGGACAGTGGTGCGACCGCGATCAGGGCCGCCCCCGCCATCTCTAAGCCCTCTTCCAGGTGGTAGGTCACGCGGTAGAGGAACCAGTGCGCCTCGGTCCGGATCAGGTAGTCGGCAATGAACTCGAAACCCACCGCTGCGCCCAGGAACACCACGAATCCGCTCACGAGCAAGCGCCTGGGCGTCTTGTGCATTTTGCGTGAGGCCATGATCGCCACGATGACCACGGCCAGTGCGATTGGGCCTCCCAACAGCACCCAGGTGAACGTCATACCGGTGGCCGGTGCGAATCGCTCGACAATCATGCCCAGCTTCTCGTGCAACATGGTGGCGTCGTCCAGGGACATCAACAGGGCAATAACGGCCATCGTTCGCCAGGCAAGGCGGGCACTGCGGCTCGGGGTGTTTGCGGCCACCAGGAACATCAAGGTGGCCGCCACAATGAGGAGAAGCACGTTCCACCACATGGGCAGGTTCACCTCGGACGTCACCTCGAGGTAGTGGTAGATGCCCATGTTGGGGGCCCACCACACGGCGAACAGACTGAGCAGCGTGATGATCAGAGAGACGATGACGGAGACCACCAGGGCACCCACCCAGAAGGGCCGGTTGCGGCGAGGAGTGGTGGATCGGCTCATGGGTACCCCCGGATCGTCCTGATATTTTCACTGGAAAGCAACTGTCATTCTACCGCCGCGTACGGCGACAGCGCGGGGCGGCTCGTGTCCCACACACGTGTTACTTGCCATTTGTGCTGACACATTCATGATGAATGGACCGCATGAGATGACGATGGGGATTGAGTGAGAGTCCCTTAATCTCGACCGAGCGCCGCCCGCCCTAAGCGCGACCTGCCGCGATGCTCTGAATTTCATCCTCCAGGAGCTCAGCGACGCGCTCCAGGTCCTCCGATTCGGTCCGATGCATGAGGTGCAGAGCCAACCCGTCCGCGAGGGCGTGAAGTCTCCGACCACTTCGAATTGCACCTTCGCTGGGGGTCTCGGAATTCTCTTCTCGCAGCAATGCAGCCAACCGGATGCAGGCGGCAGCAAGCTGTTCGTGAGCGGAGTCCCTCAAAACTTTGAGCTCCGGAACCGCGGTGGCCTCTGCGACCAGCGCGATGTTGACGTCCATTTCGGCTCGCGTCTGCTCAGTGAACGGCACAAGATTCTTGATCACGGCCAGGGCGTAGGCCTCCGTGATGCCTTCCCGGGGGAGGCTCACGATGCGTTCATACACACGCTCCATCATGAGCTCCGCGGAATACACGAGGAGCTCGGTGCGCGTGGGGAACACGTGCCGCAAGGACCCCACGGCCAGGCCCGCTTCTTCCGCAACCGTTCGCACGGAGACCGCGGAAACGCCCGATCGGAGAATCACGCGCCACGCGGCCTCAGCAAGTTCGGCCTTACGAGCTTCGCGGTCAATTCTGGAGGGCATGGCCTTAAATTAGCACGACTGTGCTAGCTTTAAATGGCACAAGCGTGCTAATTCCCCTAGGAAGGGCCATCCCATGGAGACCGTCGGAGTTCTCACGGTTCTCGCGCTGGTCGATTCCACCAGCTTCGGGACCCTACTCATCCCGATCTGGTTGCTCATGGCGCCCGGTCGGCTGAAGCTCGGCCGCCTACTCGTGTACTTGGCCACCGTGGTAACCGCATACTTCGCTATCGGCGTGGTCATCATGCTGGGTGCCACGGCCTTCCTCGACGTTTTCGGCGAAGCCCTGGAAACCCGCACCGCATACATCATTCAATTGGTACTGGGCATCGGCTTAGTCATCCTGAGCTACGTCATGGACCCGGGCACCAAGCGGGCCAAACGCCGTGCCGCCGAGCGCGCGGCAGCCGGCGACGCGGCGTCGTCGCCCGGGGGCCGCATCTCTCGTTGGCGCGCTCGAATCCTGGGTGCCGACGGCGCTCCCACCGATGCCCGCGCCGGCGCCGGTTCACTGGCCGCGCTGATAGGCCTTGCCCTGGTGGGCGTCTCGCTCGAGGTGGCCACCATGGTCCCGTACTTGGCTGGCATCGGCATCATTTCATCCACCAGCCCGAGCTTGGCGATATCGCTACTCATGCTGGCCGGGTACTGCCTGGTGATGATTGCACCGGCGGTGATCTTGACGCTCGGACGACTGGTTGCCCGTAACGCACTGGAGCGCCCGTTGTCCGCGCTGGACCGCTGGCTCACGAAGAATGCGCGGTCCACCACGGCATGGATCATCGGCATCGTGGGTGTACTGCTGGCCATCAACGCGTTCGGGGTGTTGCAGTCGATGTAACTGCACCCGCCCGAGCGCAGCAGTCACGCCGCACCCAATCCACATCGGCTACAAGACCTGAGCAAGCTAGCGCGAACCACCCAGGCCGCGCAGCCGCTCCATCTCGCGCCGATCCTTCTTGGTGGGCCTACCCGCACCGCGATCTCGACGACCCACGGGAACGCTGAGTTCAGCCGGCCGCGGCGGCGAATGGTCGATGTAGCACTGCGCCGCCACCGGGGCGCCCACGCGCTTGACGATCAACTTGGTGACCTGGAATTCCTGCTGCCACCCGGGGCGCCTAACGGTGACTCGATCCCCCACACGAACGGGCTGGGCCGCCTTGACCGGCGCCGCATTAAGCCGCACGTGACCGGCCCGGCACGCAGTGGTCGCGGCGGAGCGGGTCTTGAACAGACGGACCGACCACAACCACACATCCAGGCGCACACTGGTCGGTTCATTGGCATTCGCGGGCATGGTCCAACGCTACTCGGGGCGCTTCGAGGCGGAAAATTCGGGCCATGCGGCACCCCAAACCTGCAGGCCGATACACCCACATGGCCGGAGAACACAAGGCACGCAAAGTCCGCCGTGTCTCCACACGAGATACGGCGGACTTCACTAGAAAATTAGTTCCGGCAGGGAGAGGGGTCTACTCCACCACGGGCAATTCAGTAGTTTCAAATTTCTGTTGGAAGAAGGAGCGATTGCGCAAGTACTGCGTGAACATCACGATCAACCCAAGTACCAGAATGCCCGCACCCAGGACAAAGACGAGCCCCACTCCGCCGATCTGCGACCCGGATCCGTAATCCGGATCCATGGAGTCGACAGAAGTCTGCACGAAGAAGACCAACAACAGCACACCACCAAGCAAGGGGGCCAAGAGATTAGTGAAGAAGCTCTTGAGCGATCGGAACCACGAGCGGCGAAAGTACCAGACACACGCTAGGGCGGTGACCCCGTAGTAGAAGCACACCATCATTCCCAGCGCTGTGATGGTGTCCCACAGAACGTCCTCGCTGACAATCCGCATGAACGTATAGAACGCCGATGACACAATGGCCGCGGCCACTGTCGCGAAACCCGGAGATTGGAACCGCGGGTTGATTCGGGCAAACGGCCTGGGTAGGGCTCCGTAGTAGCCCATAGCCAATAAAGTGCGAGCCGGGGACACGAAGGTCGACTGAAGAGAAGCCGCAGAGGACGAAAGAACCGCCAGCGATAACAAGATCGCCAAGGGCCCCATGACCGGCCCCGCCAGTGCCGCAAACACGTTTTCTTGAATCTCAGCGTTGTTAAGGCCGATTCCCTGGTCTGACAGGCCTGCGAAGCTAAGGACCGCAAGCCCGATGATCATGTACAGCACCACGATGGAGAAGATCGTGGCCAACGCAGCTTTGCCCGGGGTTGTGGACGACCCGGTCGTTTCCTCATTAATGGTCAGCACCACGTCCCAGCCCCAGTAAATGAACACGGACAGGGAAACGCCGGCGGCAAAGGCGGAGAACGATGGGACACCGAAGGGGTTGAACCACTCGGGTTCGATCTGCAGGCCCCCGAAAGCCGTACCGTTAGCCACGTGAACGTAAGCGGATATCGCAAACCACAGAAGCACGATGACTTGGAAAGCCACCAGCACGTATTGGACCTTCTTAGTGGCCTCCATCCCGCGATACGAGATCCAACACGCGCCCGCCATGAACACCAAACACGTCAGGATGTTAATGGGTACGTTCCGCGCAAGATCAGCCAGTGAAGGGTCACCGGTGAGCTGCGAGAGCATCAGATAGAAAAAGTCCACCGCGATACCCGCAAGGTTGGACAACACCAAAATGGTGGCGGCCAGAAGTCCCCAACCGCCCATCCACCCAACCCACGGTCCGAAAGCCTTGGATGTCCAGGTGAACGTGGTGCCGGAGTCGGGCATGGCCCGGTTGAGCTGCCGATAGCCCACGGCCACGAGCAGCATTGGTATGAAACCCACCAAGAAGATAGCTGGCAAATGGGTGCCGACCGCAGCAGCGGTCGGCCCCAGTGCGCCGGATAGTGTGTAGGCCGGGGCAATGCAGGACATACCGATCACCACAGCACCCAGCAGACCCACGGAACCCGAACTCAGTCCTTTGCTGGTGTCGCTGTTGGTCGTCTCGGCCATCAGCGCACCTCCTCTTCATCCAGTCCGGCACCGCCCATTCCACGGCCACCTTCGTGAAAGTCGTCGACATTGGGAGCGCTCGGATTATTTGCTCCGCGAGGGAGCACAATCATGGGAACAGGCAGATGCCGCAGAATGCGTGCGGCGGTACTGCCCAGGAAGATCTGGCGATCTCCGGCAAGGCGTGATGACCCCACAAACAGCACAGAACCGGGATGCCAGTCCATGCTGGCAACGGTCCTCTTCAGGTTCTTTCCCTGAGCGACGGTCACGCTCACGGGGTGGTCGGCACCGATTTCGGCGGCATCCTCGCGAAGTTTTTCCCGCGCTGCATCAACAGCCTGTTGCGGTTTGCCGTGAACTTGGTCCAGCGGCAAGAAGCTCACCAACACCAATTCCAACCCGGTGCGTTCCACCGCCCGCTTGGTCTCGGCGATGACCCGCTGGGCCCCGTGGCGCAACCCCACTCCCGCGTACATGCGGGTGATGGGCTCGGTCCCCTTAAAACCGCGGGGCGTTAGAGCCACGGGAACGGAGGCGCGGTGAAGCAACGTATCCGCCACGGGCCCCACGGAGAACTTGGCCGTGTACTTCCCGCTCGCGGCGCCAACCACAATCAGTCCAGCGCCGAATTCAGTCACGGCATCCAGAAGGCCGCCTGCAATCGAAGGCGAGGTGCGAATGTGGGTGCACGCAGCGACGTCGTCGGGAACGAGTTCGAGGCCCTCCTGGAGCCACCCCGAGGCCTGCTGACGCAGCATGGGGGAAATATCACCCACGGGCGGGTACACCTGCTGATAGGGATCATCAGCGCGTAGCACGCACACGATTTCCAGCTGCGCGTTGAAGGCTCGCGCCATGGCCACGGCAAGTTTTACGGCCTCTTTACTGCGCTTGTCACCGCCGTAGCCCACCACGTAACGAAACGTCGGCGACGTCCTGTCTCCCGTCTCGGGGCCTGGCAATGTGCCGCCGGAGCTGTTGTCCTGCCTTGTCATGCCTGATCACGCACTTCGATAATCTGCGAGGCCACGAGTGTGCCCTGCCGCAGGGCGCCGTCCACGTGCTGGTAGCCCTCAGCAGCAAGGTCTGAGCAGGCCCAGCGGATGGGACCAACGGGTTCGGACTGAATGGCGCCGTAACGGGACAGGCCACCCAGATCGTAGGAAGCTGCATACGCACCGCGGGTCCATTCCTCGGATCCGAAATCGGACTCGTAGTAGACCACCGGGTTCTTGGCTTCCTCACCCAAGTAGTGGGAAAGGGATTCAAGGATCTGGCGCTTGCGCTCTTCAGCGGGCAGACGGAAGACTTCATCAGCCTTCTCGTCCGACACGAAACCAACCAAAGTGCCACGAGTATCCCCGTGATTGCTGTTGTCGTAGACCTCCTGTGAGAGCTCGTAGGCGCCGAATCCGGTACCGGACAAACCCTTCTCACGCCAGAACGGAGTTTCGTACACTGCGTGGACCTTGATCACGATGCCCAGCGACTGATGCTGGTGCATCTGATGCTGGAATCGCGGCAGGGGCGGCTCGAAGGAGATACGCGAGTACAGATTCGGAGGAACGGCAACCACGACATCCTTGGCCTGGACGGTCACCCGGTCCGAAAAGACGGTGACAGTGTAGTTCGGGTCGTGCTCGTCATAGGTCTCACCTTCGCCAGCCCAATTAATGGTGCGCACCGGGGAGTTGAGGAACACGGAGGCGTCCGAAGGTCCGGTGAGGATCGCTGTCCCGTCATCCACACCCAGCTGTTCGGCCATAGTGATGGACACGGACTGCATGCCACCCACCACACGGCGGTCCAGGATGAAGTCTTCATCCACGAGGTTCGAGAACGAACCTGCAGAGGCGGCCATGAGGATGGCCTGCAGCGCGGAGAACGCGTGCGAGGGCTTGGTCAACATGCCACCGGCGATGAAAATGCCGATGTTGTTACACGCCTCCTCGTCCGAGCTGTTCTGACGCAGCCAGTCCTGGAAGGAGACGGTGTCCAGCTCGCGAGCCCTCTCGTGGGCCCACGGTTCTTTGGCGCCGATTTCTGCGGCGAGCCCGTCCATGAGATCGATAAGCTTCTCCATCTCGGCCTTGGTGGTATCCGAGGCCGGGAACATGTGGCCGGTGTAGGTATGGCGGATGCCGTCCGGAGCGATGTACACGGAATCGCCTTCGCGATAGCGCTCGAAGGTCGACAGGCCCAACTCGTCCACGAGGGACAGTAACTCGGTCTGGTCTGGGGAGATCCACTGGCCACCGATTTCCAAGAAGGCACCGTCGATCACGTCGGACCAGGTGCGACCGCCCACGCGATCACGAGCTTCCAGCACGGCCACCGACTTGCCAGCCTGCGACAGGCGGCGGGCCGCCATGAGTCCTGCGGGGCCAGCGCCGACGATGACAACGTCGCGCTCGATCGCATCGGGGGATCCTATGGTTCGCTGTTCAGACATGGTGTGTTCCTTTCACCTTTTATGAATGAAATTCATTTATTGAAGTCGTGCACTCCAGCACGTCATGTTTACTGTTGTTGTTATCCATCCCCGCGGGTCACCGTGTGTGGAGCCCGGGGTATCAGGAGGATCAGTGAGTCAGGACAGTCGCGCACGCGGTCGAGGGAGGCCCCTGAGCCCAGTGCTGACCAAGCGCAAGATCGCTTCCGCAGCCGTGTCCTTGATCCAAAGCCGGGGTTACCGCGCCCTGACCATGTCCGCGATGGCTGAACAATTGGGTGTCTCTGCGTCTGCGTTGTACAACCATGTGGGCTCCAAACGGGACATCATGATCCTGATCCAGGACCGCGTGAACCAGGATATCGACTGCAGCGCCTTTGAGTCGGAGCCCTGGGACCTGGCTCTGGACCAATGGGCCCGCTCCTACCGCGACGTCTACGCTCGCAACATCCCACTGATTCCGGTGATGGCCGTACTGCCCGTGGCAAACTCCCCACACACGCTGCGTATGTACGAGAAGGTTGCCGCGGGACTCACCCGCGCCGGCTGGCCCGAGTCCTGGGTGGTTAATACGATCGTGGCCGTCGAGTCCCTGGTCTTCGGAGCTGCCTATGACGCCGTGGCGCCCGAGAATATCTTTGATCCCGGCGAACTCAGCGAGATCGCCCCGGTTTTTTCCGCAGCCGTTGCTCACCGTGATCTCCTCCTGCATTCTGCGCTGAACCACGACGCCGCCGAGGCGCCCCGGGCACCGTCACCGGCTGATGTCGCTTTCGATGTGGGCCTGCGGAGCCTGCTGGCTGGATTTCGCCTGGCCCTGGAAGCCCTGCAGAACGGCACCACGGCCGACTAGATCTGGACCGTCAGACCTCGAGCGAGTGCATCACGTGCTTGACGCGCGTGTATTCCTCGACCGAGTAGAGGGACAGGTCCTTGCCGTAGCCGGAGTACTTGAAGCCGCCGTGGGGCATCTCCGACACGAGGAGCACGTGGGTGTTGACCCACACGCAACCGAAGTCCAGGTCACGGCTCACGCGCATTGCTGTGCCGTGGTCCGAGGTCCACACACTGGAAGCCAGAGCGTAGGGAACGTCATTGGAGAGCTCGACAGCCTCTTCTTCGGATGAGAAGGACTGCACGGTAAGTACTGGTCCGAAGGTCTCCTCCTGAACAAGCGCGTCATCCTGACGCAAGCCAGAAATGACCGTGGGCTCTACGAAGAAACCTTCTGAGCCTTCAACCGGCTTCCCACCAGTCACCACAGTGGCGTGAGACGGGATGTTCTCCAGCTTGCTGCACACATCCGCGTAGTGACGTTTGTTGTTGAGCGGGCCGTAATCGTTCTCAGAGTCGTCCGCGCTGCCGGTCGAAACCTTCTTAGCCTCCGCGGCCAGCAACTCCACGAACTTGTCGTGAACACTGTCCTGCACCAGGATCCGGGTGACGGCCGTGCAATCCTGACCCGCATTGAAAGTACCGAAGCCGATGAGCTGTTCCGCCGCGCGCTCCAGATCCGCATCTGCGAAAACAACTGCCGGCGCCTTGCCTCCCAGCTCCAGGTGGGTGCGTTTGACTCCTGCAGCGGCACTCTTGGCCACCGCCTGCCCCGCACGCACCGATCCGGTGATGGACACCATGGCTGGCACAGGGTGTTCGGTGAGCAGAGCCCCTGTGCCGCCATCACCCAGAACCACATTGAGCACTCCGGCTGGGAGAACCTCTCCAGCAATCTTGGCCAGCAACAAAGTGGACTCCGGGGTTGTATCGCTGGGCTTCAACACGATCGTGTTACCCGCGGCGAGCGCCGGGCCGATCTTCCAGATTGCCATCATCAGTGGGTAGTTCCACGGAGTCACCTGAGCGACTACACCCACCGGTTCACGGCGAACGTAGGAAGTGTGCTCGCTCATGTACTCGGTGGCTGCTTTGCCCTCGAGAGTTCGGGCCGCGCCGGCGAAGAACTTGAGGTTGTCGATGCCCGCGTCCACTTCTTCCACACCGATCTGCTCCTTGGGCTGACCGGTGTTGCGGTGCTGAGCCTCCACAAGTTCGTCACGGTGTTCCCGGAGGCCCTCGGCAAGATTGAGCAGTGCGTCCTGGCGCTCGGCCGGAGTCGACCGCTTCCAGATCTTGGCCGCAGCCACCGCCGCCTCAAAGGCTGCGTTCACGTCGTCCTCGTCGGAGATGGGAGCCACCGCGACCGTCTGCGCGTCGATGGGGTTCACGATGTCAATAGTGTCCTGCCCGTGAGCTTTCACGAACTGGCCGTTGATGTAATTCTGCAGCACCTCTGCCATGGAAATCCTCCTGCTTGTGAGTGCGTCTCACGTTGCCCGTGCCGTCATCGTCTCGTGATGCACGGAAATCTGTGCTTCGAGCCGTCGGGTTGTGTGGATCACTCTAAATGATCGTCATTCATTTTTGAACCCCCAAGAGAAACGCGCACGACCGCCACCTAGGAAGGTGAACCGATCGCACGCGCCTCTTGGAGCCTGAGCTATCTCATTCGAGGAGTGGCTATTCAGTGATTGTGCCCTTCATGACCCTCGGCACCCGCGGAGGGAGCGGCGTCGTCGTGGGCGTGATCATGGCCCTCGTGCGAACCGTGGTCGCCCGACTCCTCGTCATGCGCCGGCGCCTCCGGTTTGCCCGTCACCACGGCCATCTCCACCGGGGTTTCCGGCAGGTCGATGGACTTGGTCACCTCGCCCTTGGACAGGTCCACCACGTGGAGTTTCTTGTTCTCCGCGTCGGTCACGTACGCGTTGGAACCGGCCACCTTGATTGCGGGACCGGCCTCCTGCCAGTCCTCCTTTTCCTCCCACGGCTCGATTACGTCGATCTTCTGAGTGACCTTGCCGGTCTCCTCGTCGATCACGTTGAGCTTGCCGCCATAGGTCAGGACCAGACCTTCACCCTCGGGCCCGCGGGCCAGCGAACGGAACCAGTAGGAGGAGTCCAGGTCGACCAGCTGGTGCGAGTCATCACGGGTGTCGAAGAGCGCAACGCGGGTGGGCCGCTCCTGCTCCGCGTCCTCATCCACCTTGTAGTCACCCAGCACGATCGGCGATTCTTCCGAACCCGCCAGATTGCCCGAGCGCGCATAAGAGTCAGCCACAGCGACCTTGTGGAACTCACCATCGCGATAGATCACGGGCCCGTTCTCACAGCCCACCACCACGGTGTCGGTGGTCTTACCCGGTTCCGCAGCAGCCTCGCCGTGCACGCCCGGGCAGTCCTGGGTCTCGGCCTTGACCGAGCCGTCCTTGTTGAGCACCTGCACGGTGTTGCGATCGTCCTCGGTGCCCTGCGTGGTGAACAGCGTGCCGTCGGCCAGCTCGAGCGCCACACCGTGGTGCGGACTCTCGGTCTTGGTTTCCTTCATCTCCGGCTTGCCCTCCTTGAGCGCCTCGGAGTCGAAGGTCTTGATGGAGCCGTCACCGTCGCCGAACAGCGTGGTCTTGCCGTTGTGAACCACCACATGCCCGGCGTGCGGGGCATCGAAGGTCACGTCGGTCAGCTGCGGCGCAGATTCGCGGTAGTGATAGTGGTCCCCGTGCTTGTGCGCGTCCAGTCCGGTGTCGTGGACCCGGAACACGTCGCTGTCGCTGACCATCACGTGCCGTCCGTCGCCAGCGTTGTTGAGTCGCAGGAAACCGTCCTTCTTGGTGTCATCCACCACCTCACCGGATTCGGCGTCTACGGTCAGCAGCCCGCCGTCGTAGGACACCACGGCGCGCGGGGTTAGGCTCGAGACTTCCTTCGCGGCGGCCTCGCTCGCGGTTTCGCTGGCGCTCGGGGACGACGACGTCGCTCCCGCCTCACCATTGCCACCCGCCCCACACGCGGTGAGAGCAAGTGCCCCGATAGCCATCGCAGCCATGGTGATGGGCGCGCGACGGCGTCCCTTGGTGGATCCGGACATGGGCAAGTGAGCCCCTTCGGGGGCAATGCGTTCGATGTTGTGCATGCGAGCACTTTATCTTAAGTGATTATCATTCTCATATAAGCCCTCTGGACAGCCTTGCATCGCCAGATTCACCGCAGCAGGCTGCTCTTCTCATCATCCGAAAACCTCCAAGTTTGGTTCCGAAAATCTCCAAGTTGAGCTCCGAAATTCTCCAAGTTGGGGCGCCGGCCCTCACGCCCCTGGACGCTGACAGCGGTCTTCAGGGCATGATGGAACCAGCCGTCACCGTCGCCAGGAGCCACAGCATGAGCCCATCACCGCACACCGTGGGAATCATCGGTCTCGGATCCATGGGCAAGCCCATGGCCGGGCACATCATCGACGCCGGGCACGACGTGGTGGTCCTGCATCG
Organism: Kocuria atrinae; assembly: GCF_039531425.1. Lineage (NCBI taxonomy): Bacteria > Bacillati > Actinomycetota > Actinomycetes > Micrococcales > Micrococcaceae > Kocuria > Kocuria atrinae. The sequence goes on along the minus strand of NZ_BAAAQA010000033.1, from coordinate 190,272 downwards.
CAGCCTCCACAAGGCGGAGGGGGCACGCGCGGTGGATTCGCCGCGACACATGGCGCGCCAGTGCGACGTCGTCATCCTGCTTGTACCCGGCGCCCCGGAGATCGACGGGGTGCTCGATGAACTCGTCGAGGGCGCCCGCGAGCGCGACGCCGACCACGACCGCCTGATCCTGGCGATCAGCTCAACGGTCTCCCCCGTTGATATCACTCGCTGGCACCGGGACACTTCGGGCGTGAAGTTCGTGGACGCTCCCATCAGCGGCGGGGAGGCCGGCGCGATCCGCGGGGACCTGTCCATCATGGTGGGTGGCGACGACGCCGCCGTCGGCCTGGTCTCGGACGTCCTGTCCTCGTGCGGTCGCCCCGTTCATCTGGGGCCGTTGGGATCGGGGCAGGTGGCCAAGGCGTGCAACCAGTTGATCTGCGCGGCCGAGATCGTGGCGATCTCCGAGGCCAGCGTGGTGGCCGAACGCGCCGGGCTGGATCTGGCCAAGCTGCTGGACCTGCTCCAGGGCGGTTATGCGGGATCGGTGATCATGAACGATAAGACGCCCAAGCTCGTGGCCCACGACTACTCGGTGTCCGCGCAGGCGGCGTTCGTCCACAAGGACGTCTCCGCCTACTTGGACGCGGCCCGCGCCACCGGAACCAAGTCGGTACTGGGTGGACCCATTGCGAGCGCCGCGGAGCAGCTCATCGACGCGGGGCTGGGCGAACAGGACTCCGCAGTGTTCCAGAAGTGGGTTGCGGAGCGCGGTACGCCCAAGGACTGATGGCGCCGCTACGACTTAGCGCTCATTAGGTACCGGGCACACGGGCCGCACGCCACGGGTCACACGCCACCGAGCAGTAGAAACTGTGAGCGCCGCACACACCACGTTCCGCTAGAACCCTCGAACACACCTCAGGGCTCATTAGAACCTTCAAGCCACGCCGCAAGGGCTCTTACGAGCCGTCACATGTAGCGGAGGATTCTAACGGGCCCTGAGGTGCAAAGCCGCAGAGAACGCTTACTTGTAGAAGCGGTTCAAGAAGCGTGCCACCACTGCGGGGCGCTCTTCGCCCTCGATCTCGATGGTCGCGTCGGCCACCAGGTGCAGGCCGTTGCCCTTGACCTCGGAGACTTCCGTAATGGTCACGGTCATGCGCACTCGCGCACCGACCTTCACGGGTGAGGTGAAGCGGACCTTGTCCAGGCCGTAGTTGACCTTGGTCTTCACGTCGGACACGTCGAAGAGCTCGCCCCACATGGGGATCAGCAAGGACAGGGTCAGGAAGCCGTGGGCGATCGGTGCACCGAACGGACCGGACGCGGCCTTCTCGGGATCGGTGTGGATCCACTGGTGATCGTCGGTGGCGTCAGCGAACAAGTTCACCTGGTCCTGAGTGATCTCGCGCCACTCGGAAAAGCCCAGGTCCTTACCGGCGAGGTCGGCAACTTCGTCAAAGGAAACAACGGTCTTGGCGGTCATGAAATTCTCCTTGGGGTAATGAGTAAAGAGAGCGCAACGGCGCGCGGCGTCGTCGGCGAATCAGGCGAAAGCTGACTTGCCCGTGATGGATCGGCCGACCACGAGCGCGTTGATCTCGTGGGTGCCTTCGTAGGAATAGACGGCCTCGGCGTCCGCGTGGAAGCGGGCGACGTCGGTCGCGAGCGTGATCCCGTTGCCTCCGACCACTTCGCGGGCCAGGGCCACGGTCTCGCGCATGTGCAGTGAGATCCACATTTTGGCGAGCGCGGAATCCTCGTCCCGGTACTCGCCGCGGTCCTGTTTCGCGGCGAGGTCGGAGACCATCGAGAGGCTCGCCGTGACGTTGCCCAGCATGCGCGCAAGCTTTTCCTGCACGAGCTGGAAGCTGCCCAGCGACTTGCCGAACTGTTCGCGGGAACACACGTAACGCAGCGCGGCCTCGTACGCTCCGGCCTGAATGCCGGTGGCGATCCACGCGACGTCCGAGCGCATGACGCGCAGCATGGCCGCAACGTCCTTGAACGAGTTGCAGTTCTGCAGTCGCTGCGCCTCGGGAACGCGCACGTTCTCGAGCGAGATGTCCGCGTTCTGCATCATGCGCAGGGCGGTTTTGCCGTAGATCTTCTCGAGCGTTACGCCGGGCGCCTCGCGGTCCACGAGGAACGCCTTGACCTGGCCGTCGGCCACGTCGCGGGCGAACACGGCCAGGTAATCGGCGGTGAATGCACCACCGATCCAGCGCTTGGCACCGTTGATGACCCACTCATCGCCCTGGCGCTCGGCCGTCGCGGCCAGGCCGCCGGCGATGTCCGAACCGTGGTCCGGTTCGGTCAGGCAGAACACACCGGTGGTCTCGAACGAGGTGATCTTGGGGTCCAGTTCGGCGAACTGTTCCGGGGACGCACCCACGCGGCACGAGGTGCGGAACAAGCCCGCCTGCGCCGTGTAGAACGTGGCCATCGACGCATCCGTGCGGGCCAGTTCGAAGATCCGGAACCCGTGGTACAGCGAGCGCGGCTCACCGTCGATCTCCTCCGGGGTCATCAGGTTCAGCCCGTGCAGGGACGGCGCGATCTGGTAGGGGAACTCACCCTTCTCCCAGTACTTGGCAACGAGCGGTTTGATCTCATTATCGAGCACTGTCCGCAAGCGCAGGATGGGTGCGCGCTCGGCCTCGGTCAGCCGGTCGGCAATGCCGTACGGGTCGCAGTCCGGGTACAGCTCGCTCATGCCCGCTCCACCTTCTGCGCCTGGGCCGCCTTCTCAGCGGCGTACTCCTTGGCCGCGACGACCACGCCGCCCTCGCTGGGTTCGTAGGCCCCCTCGAGTTCCCCGAGGCCGAAGAGCCGCAGGGCGTTGCCCTTGAGGATCTTGGGCTTGACCTCGTCCTTGAAGCGCTGCTGCTCGAAAGCACCCAGCCACTTCTGCGGGGTGATCAGCGGGTAGTCGGTGCCGAAGAGCACCTTGTCCTGAAGCATCGAGTTGGAGGCGCGCACCAGGGGCTCCGGGAAGTACTTGGGCGACCAGCCGGACAGGTCGATCCACACGTTCGCCTTGTGCGTGGCGATCGAGTTGGCCTCTTCCTGCCACGGCACCGAGGGGTGGGCCATGATGACCTGCAGGTTCGGGAAGTCAGCGGCCACCGAGTCCAGCAGCAACGGGTTGGAGTAGCCCAGCTTGATGCCGTAACCACCCGGGAGGCCCGCGCCCATGCCGTTCTGACCGGTGTGGAACAGGGCGGGGACACCCAGTTCCTGGATGGCCTCGTAGATCGGGTAGTACTTCTCGTCCGAGGGGTCGAAGCCCTGCAGCGACGGGTGGAACTTGAAGCCCTTGACCCCGAATTCCTCGACCAGCTGCTTGGCGCGCTCCACGGCCTGGGGAACCTGGAGCGGGTCCACGGAACCGAAGGGAATCAGCACGTCGTTGTTGCGCGCCGCGCCTTCCGCGATCTCCTCGATCGAGTTGGGCTCGTGACCGAGGGCGGTGGTGGCGTCCACGGTGAACACGACCGCGGCCAGGTTCCACTCGCGGTAGCGCTCGGCAATGGTGTCCAGCGACGGGGAGCGGTCCTCCGCCTTGAAGTACTTGGCGGACGCCTCCGTCAGGGCCTGCGGCAAGGACGCGTGGCCGTGGTCCGAGCACTCGATGTGCACGTGCATGTCAATGCCGTCGCGCTGGGCGAGCTCTGTACCGAATTCATAAGGCATGGTGATTTCCCTTCAGTTCTACCGGTTCGGAACGTGGCTCAGCCCTGTGCGGGCTGGAGTTCCTCGGGCAGCGGGGGCATCTTCTCGCCACAGGTCTGCAACTTGCCCTCGAACAGGCTGTGAGCCTGCTCGGCCAGGGCATCGTAGTTCCAGCCGCCTTCGCGGTACTCGGTGACCAGGGGCGTGGGGTGGCTGAACAGCTGGAGGCGATCGCCACCGGCGCCGATGGCCTGGCCGGTGACGTCAGCGGCGTCGTCGGAAGCCAACCACGTGATCAAGCCTGCAACGTCAGCGGCGGTGCCGAAGCCCAGGTCGTGACGGAAGAAGGAGGGCATAGCCTCGCCGCGCTCATCGGCCTCGACGGCCTTTTGGAAGAAGGGGACGGTCTTGGTCATGGCCGTGGCGGCCACGGGGATCACGGCGTTGGCGGTCACGCCGGCCTTCTTCATCTCGAGTGCGAAGGTGCGGATCATGCCCACGATGCCGGCCTTGGCGGCGGCGTAGTTGGTCTGGCCAAAGTTGCCGTACTGACCGGTGGGCGAGCCGATCGCAATGATGCGGCCGGCCACGCCGTTCTCCTTGAAGTAGCGGTAGGTCTCGCGCACGCAGGTGAAGGTGCCGCGCAGGTGGACCTTGATGACCAGGTCGAAGTCCTCATCGGTCATCTTCAACAGTGACTTGTCGCGCAGCACGCCGGCGTTGTTGACCAGGATGTCCAGGCGGCCGAAAGCCTCCACGGCCCCGTTGACCAGCGCGGTTGCGGCCTCGGTATCACCCACGGGGGCGACGACGGCCACGGCCTTGCCGCCTTCGGCCACGATGGATTCCACGGCGGCGTCTGCAGTGTCCTGGTTGACGTCATTGATCACGACGGACGCGCCCTGGCGGGCGAGTTCCTGCGCGTAGGCCAGGCCCAAGCCTTGGCCGGAGCCGGTAATGATGGCGACCTTGCCAGCGAGAGGTGTCTGAGTCATGTCTGCTCCCAAGTAAGTGATGCGGTTCACGATGTGCTGAAACCATGGCATCGCATTTCGTTGAGATTGTCAATGATTAAGATTCTCCATGACATGGTGATTTCCGGTTACGATGGAGCCATGCCGCACACACTGAGAGAATCCGACCTATCGCAAGAGCCCGTGTTTCTCATGGCGCGCGCCAGTTCGCTGGGCTCCGCCACGGCAAACCGTGCCCTGGCCGACCTGGGGCTGAAGGTACGCCACTACTCGGTGTTGTCCCTGGTGTGCGGCAAGAAGAACCCCACGCAGCGTGAGCTGAGCTACCACTTGGTGCTGGACCCCAGTCAGATCGTGCTGATCGTGGACGCGCTGGAAAAGAGGGGGCTGGTGCAGCGCCAGACTGATCCCAACGACCGTCGCTCCAAGATCATCGTGCCGACCACCGAGGGCCAGAAGCTCTACAAAAAGGCCAAGGTCGCCGTGGAGTCTTCCTCGGACCGGACGCTCTCAAACCTCTCCGACGAGGAGCGCGCCAACCTGTTAGCCATGCTGCGGAAGATCTCGCTGGACTGACCCTCCTCAGAACCAACCGTTGCGCGGCTCCAGCGTCCATCCGCCGTCCGCGTGCACCATCAGGATCTGGTCGCTGGAACCCGCCGTGACGTCCAACTCGACGGGGCCGGTTCCGTACTCAAACTGATGCCATGAGCTCAGGTCGTCCGCGTCGTAGACCTCGACTCGCGGCACACCCTCCTCGGACGTGAAGCGGTAATCCTGTTCATCACCGGCCGGAACCGCGAAGACTCCGGGTCCACTGCCGGTCACTTCGGCTCCCCGCTCCACGCGGGGGACCTCAGAGACCGGGAACCCTTGCACCTTCCACTGGGTATCGCCGTTGCCCTGGGGGTAGATCACCGTGGTCTTGGGCTCATCCGGATCCGCGTCGATGAGCCACATGCCCGTTTGGCCGTCACTGACGGAGCCCATGTGCTCGGTCATCTCCCCACTCTTGCTCTCGTGGGCGTTGAGGAAAACCCCGCCACTTTCGCGGTCACTCGTCACGGACCACGTGATCAGGAGCGGCCCGTCATGATCCGGAACCTCGATCGCGATCTCGTCACTTTCCTCCAGGACCGTCTCCGTGAACTCGCCTTCCTTGCTGAGCAAGGGGTCCCCGGTCGGCGCTTGCAAACTTCCGCCCTGGGCCACAGGACGCTCGGGTTCCGTGGTCTCCCCGCGGGTCGGGGCGCTCGACGCTGCGGCCGACGGCGACGTCGTCGGCTCGCGTTCCTGAGTTGGTTGGGCGACCGCCGTAGTGGGAGGCGGCGCGGGCGGATCTTCTTCACCACCGCCGAATAGTGTGGGAACCGTTCTGGTGATTGCCCAGAGCAGGGCGCCCAGCACGAGCAGGCCGATGAGTGCGGCAACGCCGATCAACAGGATGGCCGTCTTGACCGAGGTTCCTTCTCGAGGCTTGGCCGAACCGTACGCCGGGGCATACTCCTGCGGCCCTTCAACGCGTGAACCGTCCTCGGAGGGCTCGTGAGGGCCCGATGGACCCGTTGGGGGTGTGTAGGGCGAGCTCATGAGAACCTCCGGGGGTCGGTACTGTCATGTTGCCATGCCCACTAACCGTTTGCGCATAGGCTGGCAGTACCGCCACTTGGACAGCACGCTGACCATGGGCGTTACCCCGTGACCGACCGACCCCCTGAGGTATTTGCGCCATGCGCCGACTCTCCACCGCCATCGCCACCGCTGCCTGCGCCGCCCTCTTGCTGACAGGGTGTGGTGACGCCGCCACCGAAACCCCCGATCAGGCAGCGGCCACTCAGAGTGGCTCCGGAGCGTCGTCGGCGCCCGAGGCAACGCCATCGCCCACGGAACCGCCCGAACTGATCGGCGGCGGAACCGAACTCTTCCCGGACCGGCGCTTCGTCGCGCTCTACGGTCATCCGGGCACCCCCGGATTGGGCGTCCTGGGTGAGCAGGGACCGGAAGAATCGGCTCAACGCGCCATCGAGCTGGCCAAGCAGTACCAGCCGTACAGCGAGGAAAAAGTGATCCCGTCGTTCGAGATCATCGTGACCTCAGCATCTTCTGATCCCGGTCCTGACGGCAATTACTCCAATGAAGTCCCCGTGGACCACTTCATCCCCTACATCGAGGCCGCTGAGAAGAACGGCGTGTACGTGGTGCTGGACCTGCAGCCAGGTCAGAGTGACTTCTTGAGTCAGGCCAAGCAGTACGAGGAGCTCCTCAAGCGCCCCAACGTTGGTCTGGCCCTGGATCCCGAGTGGCGCTTGGCTCCCGGACAGGTGCACCTGCAGCAGATCGGCTCGGTCTCCGCAGAAGAGATCAACGAGACCACAGAGTGGTTGGCCGAGCTCACTGCCGAGAACAACCTGCCCCAGAAGGCCGTGATCCTGCACCAGTTCTCCATGGCCATGATTCAGAACCGCGAGAACATCAAGACCGACCACCCCGAGCTGGAAATCATTCTCCACGCTGACGGTCACGGCACTCCGGAAATGAAAAAGGAAACCTGGGGCGTACTGCAGCAGGGCCTGCCCGAGGGGATCCACATGGCGTGGAAGAACTTCTACGACGAGGACACCCCCACGTTCACCCCGGAGCAGACGTACAACCTAGAACCCAAGCCGTGGTTTGTGTCTTACCAGTAACCACCCCTGACCTGGGTTGATGGCCCGAACAGGCGGGGTGGGCGCACGCTCTGGGCGAAATACCAGGCTCCCCCTCTTCCCCTCCCAGGGAAGTCCGTTTACATTATGGATACCTGTTCGTTCTACGAGAGGAAGTGCCTATGGGAATCGGCGATAAAATCAGTAATGCTGCGGAGAAAGCGTCCGGATCCGCCAAGGAAAAGCTTGGTGATGCCACGGAAAACCGCGATATGCAGGCTGAAGGTGCATCCCAGAAGGCTTCTGGTGGCGCCAAGCAGTCCGTGGAAAACGTCAAAGACGCCGGCAAGAACCTGAAGGACGGACTCAACTAGGTTCCGCACCACGCAATTTTTTGACCGTAAGGCCCTCGCCATTGGCGGGGGCCTTACGCATGGGTGAAACCCCTAACGCAGCACCAAACGCACCGGTACGGTGTGGAACCCTCCGGCGGGGTGCTCGGCACGAACCGACTTGCCCGCGGATTCGATTCGCTCGGTCAGTTCGAAGATCTGCTCCAAAAGCACTTTTAATTCCAGCCGCGCCATGGGAGCCCCGGGGCACACGTGAATACCTGCCCCGTACACGAGGTTCTGTTCAGGGTCTCGATCTAGGCGGAAATCATCAGGATCGCTGAACACAGTGTCATCGCGGTTGGCTGAGCTCCACATCAGGGTGATCTTGGATCCCGCGGGAATCTTCCGACCGGACAGTTCCACATCTTCGGTGGTCACGCGTCGGTTAGTCACGAACGGGTCCTCAATGCGCTGGATCTCATCCGTGGCGGCCACAATCTGCTCCGGGTTCTCCCGTAACTGGCGCTGCACGTCCTGATGCTCGGCCAAGTACCCCAGCACGATCCCCACCGCACCCGCGATGGTGGACAGCTCACCCACCGTCCAGTTACGCACGATGCTCACGATCTCGTCCTCGGTGAGTTTCCGGTCGTACACCGTTTCATGCAGTAGCCGCGAGGTGTTGTCCTGATCCGCCGGGGCGTTACGACGCTCGTCGAGCAGCTGCCGGATATAGCCGTCGAACTCGAGCGCCACCTCGGCCGTGCGCGAACGATCCCGCGACGTAGTGGCCTCGTGGTTACGGTGCACCCACCGCTCCAACTCCGGCTCCAATTCACGTGGCCAGCCCATGAATGCGGACTGGCAGCGCAGGGCGAACGGGTTCGCCAGTTCGGACATGACCTCCACGGTCACAGATCCCCCGGCGCCCGCCGCCGCCGCCTCGCCTCGCGCGCCCGAGGTCACCGGGACGGCGTCGTCGGTGAGCTCCTGAAGAAGCTGCGCCGTGAGTGCCTGGAGGGCGGGCTCGAACTCGGCCATTTTCTCGGGCGTGTAATAGCGGTCGACCACCTTTCGGAAGACCGTGTGCTCCGGGGGGTCCATGCCGTTGGGCACGGCAACGTGGTGGGAAACCGCGCTGGAAAACGTCTCGGGATCGTGGAGAGCGCGCGAGACGTCCTCGTGGCGGAACAGGGACCAGTTCAGGGCCTCGGAATGCGCCACGGGGCACGTGCCGCGCATGCGGTCGTACGCGGCGGTCTGATTCACGCGCACGCGCGGGTCGCTCGGATCCCAATCCTGCGCCTGTTGCGTTTCAGTCAACGAAAGTCCTCCTCGGAGCCGCGGTGTTCACACTCATTATTCGCCCATGATATGCGTATTTTCAGGGGCTCGGAGAGTCTCGTTGTTCACATTTTCACCAGTTGCTGCCCATATGCTGGAGGGGAGAACCGCAACCCAAGGAGGCACACCCACCATGATTTTTATCGTTGTGAAATTCGATGTGAAGCCCGAGCACGCGGACAACTGGCCGCAGCTGGTCGAGGAGTTCACGCGGGCCACCCGCGCCGAGGCCGGCAACAAGTGGTTCGACTGGTCACGCAGCATCGACAACCCCAACGAGTACGTGCTCGTGGAGGCCTTCAACGACGACGCCGCCGAGGCCCACGTGAAATCCGACCACTTCACCGCGATGACCGAGCAGCTTCCGCAGTACCTCGGCTCCACTCCCCGCATCATTTCCCGCCAGATCGACGGCGACGGGTGGGATGAAATGGGCGAGCTGAAGGTCCGGTGACCCACTCCGGCGAACTGATCGGCCTGGACATCGGCGGCAGCACCACTCGCGGGATGCTGTTCCGCGATGGCCGGGCCGTTCGCCACGCCAGGGGCCCCAGCACCAACGTTCAGAACGTCTCCACCGACGCCGCCGCTGCAGCCTTGCGCGACGTGTTCGGCGAACTGGGGGCTGGGCCTTGCGTTCCGGTGGTCGCCGGTGCCGGTGGTGTGGACACTCCCGCCGACGCCGTTCGGCTCGAACACCTCATTCGCTCCGTTTCCGGGGCCTCACCTGAAGTACCAGTCACGGCGGTGCACGACACCCGTTTAATTCTTGCCGCGGGCGGTCACACCACCGGAGTCGCGGTCATTGCAGGAACCGGTTCCGTGGCCTGGGGCATCGATTCCACCGGCCGCGAGCGCCGCTCCGGCGGCTGGGGATACTTGCTCGGTGATGAGGGCAGCGGTTACTGGCTGGGCCGTGAAGCGGTCCGCACCGTTCTACGCGCCGACCAGCGCGACCCTGATGCTGCTCCCACGGCGTTTGCTCGGGCAATCCTGGAGCAGTCTCAGGTTAGTTCCGCGGTTGAGCTCATTGCAGCGTTCCACGACCGACCGGACCGCTCGTTCTGGGCAGGGTTGTCACGCACAGTGGTGAAGTTCGCCGCGCACGGTGACGCCGTGGCACAGGAGTTGGTGCAACGCGCGGCTTCCGAACTGCGCTCCCTCACCACCGCCGTTGCCCAGCAGCTCACCGGGCCCCTCCCCGTGGTGCTAGGAGGTGGGCTGGCACCAACGATTGTTGGCGAAACCCTCCGAGGGCTACTTGCTGAATCCGGCCTCACGGACGTGACTGCCCTGGACCAGGAACCGGTGCTGGGCGCGCCGGTCCTGGCCCGAGCGATATGGGGTTGAGGGGCTACTTCTTGTACTCGTAGAACCCTTCACCGGACTTGCGGCCGAACTTGCCCTCGGCCACGAGCTTGGAGATGGACTCGTTGGGCTTGTCCTCTTCCGCGCCGGTCTCCTCGTAGGTGGCCTGGGCGATGAAGTCGATGACGTCCAGGCCCACCATGTCCATGAGCTCGAACGGGCCCATGGGGTGGCCCAGGCCGTTGCGGATGGCGGCGTCGATGTCCTCCTTGGAGGCGTACCCGTTCTCGTAGAGGAACAAGGACTCGTCGTTGATCGCGCCCATCACGCGGTTGGCGATGAACCCGGGGATCTCACGGTTGATGAGCACCGGTTCCTTGCCGAAGCGGCGAGCCAGTTCCATGGTGACGTCCACGGTGTTGTCGCTGGTGGACTCGTGGCGGACCACTTCCACGCACTTCATGACCAGGGCAGGGTTGAAGAAGTGCATGTTGCAGACCTGCTCCGCACGCCCGCTGGCCTCGGCCACCTTGGACGAACCGAGGGTCGAGGAGTTGGTGGCCAGGATCGCGTGCGACGGCGCCAGGGACCCCAGGGATTCGAAGATCCCACGCTTGATGTCCAGACGCTCGGTGGCGGCTTCGATCACGAAGTCAGCGTTGGCTGCCGCACGCTCGAGGTCCGTTTCCCACGCCAAGTTGCCCAGAGCGGCGTCGGCGGCAGATTGCTCGAGCTTGCCCTTGGCCACGCGGGATTCTGCCCAGCCGCTCATTTCGGCGGATGCGGCGTCAAGCATGTCCTGGCTGATGTCCTGCACTGTGGTCTGGTACCCGGCGAGCGCGGCGGTCATCGCGATCTGGCGACCCATGGCGCCGGCGCCGATCACGGTGATGTTCTTGATGCTGTCGATGGTGGTGCTCATGCGGAAGTCTCCCTCGAACTCGGATTCGGAATCGGATTCGAACTCAGTCCTGAAATGGGGGCGCCCGCGACGAAAACCGCCGCGAGCGCCAGGTAGAACGTGTCGATCAGCGGAAGGCCGCTTCACCGGTGAGGTACTGGCCGAGGATCAGGGTGTGGACCTCGTCGGTGCCCTCGTAGGTGCGCACGGACTCCAAGTTGTTGGCGTGACGCAGCGGTGAGTAGTCCAGCGTGATGCCGTTGCCACCCAAGATGGTTCGAGCCTCGCGGGCGATCGCGATGGCCTCGCGGCAGTTGTTGAGCTTGCCCACCGAGATCTGGTGATTCTGCAGTGTGCCGGCGTCCTTCATGCGGCCGATCTGCAGGGCGAGCAGGAAGCCCTTGTTGATCTCCAATGCCATGTCCACGAGTTTCTGCTGGGTCATCTGGTAGCCGGCCAGGGGCTTGTCGAACTGCATGCGTTGCTTGGAGTAGTCCAGGGCGGCCTCGAACGAATCGCGAGCCGCGCCCATGGCGCCCCAGATGATGCCGTAGCGGGCTTCATTGAGGCACGAGAAGGGACCGCGCAGGCCCTTGGCCTCGGGGAGCATCGCGCTGGCGGGCAGGCGAACGTCCGTCAGTTCGATCTCACATTGGATGGACGCGCGCATCGACAGCTTGGGCTCGATGGGTGTGGCCTTGTAACCGGCGGTGTCGGTGGGCACCACGAAGCCACGGATCCCGTCATCGGTCTGCGCCCAGATCACGGCCACCTTGGCCACGTTGGCCAGGCCGATCCACCGCTTGGTGCCGTTGAGCACCCAGTCGTCACCGTCGCGCTTGGCGTTGGTGGTCATCGAGGACGGATCCGAACCCGCGGTCGGCTCGGTCAAGCCGAAGCAACCGATTGCTTCACCGGCGGCCATCTGGGGCAGCCACTCCTGCTTCTGCTCCTCGGAGCCCCACTTGTAAATGGCGCTCATGGCCAGCGAGCCCTGCACGGAGACGAACGTGCGCAGGCCCGAATCTCCGGCCTCCAGCTCAGCACCGGCCAGACCGTACTCCACAGCCGAACGACCCGCGCAGCCGTAACCCTTGAGGTGCATGCCCAGCAGACCAAGCTTGGCCATCTCCGGCACGATCTCCAGCGGGAACTCGGCAGCCTCGAACCACTTGGCGATATTCGGCTTGATCTGCGCATTCACGAACTCGCGCACGGTTCCGCGCAGCTCGAGTTCCTCGGGGGTGAGCAGAGAATCGAAACTGATCAGATCCGAGGGATCCGCGGACAGCTCTGGGGTGGTCATGGTGCTCCTTTGCATCATTGCTCGTGCTGGTAGTGCCAGGGGCCGGGACAGACTGCCACCGCACCCATTGTGTATTTGTGACTCACGTTACGGGGACGACGCCGCTCGCGAAACCTCGCCGCGCCAGCCCCCTTTTTATTTCACTCGCCTAAGAAGTTCCCTTGAGCCATTCGATCACCGACTCGGTGTGTTCCCCGAGCTGCGGCGGGGCCGTGGTGGGTGATTCAAGCGGCGGGTTCCAGGTCACGGGGTGCCGGAATTGCCGGCCCACGGTCTGCCCGGAGGCGTCCTGGACATCAACGGTGGGTTCTAGTCCAAGGTCTTCGGCCAGTGCGACCCCATCATCGATGCCGCCCACCTTGCCCGCCGGCAGCCCCTCACCCGTGAGCACGTCCTCCCAGTGCTGGGCGGTATCACCCGAGAGGGCTTCTTCGAGCAGAGGAACCAGGATTTCGCGGTGGGCCACTCGGGCGGAATTGGTGGCGAATCGCTCGTCCTTAGCGAGGTCTGGCACGCCAAGAGCTCCGGCCATGCGGGCGAATTGACCATCATTGCCAATGGTCACCGCAAGAGGGCCGTCCGAGCACTGCAGCAACTGGTAGGGGACGATCGAGGGGTGATCGTTGCCCATGCGTGACGGGACTTTGCCCGCCCCCAGGTAGGCCTGCCCCTGGTTGACCAGCGCACCCTGCAAGCTGGAGAGCAAGTTGATCTCCAGGTGGGATCCGCGACCGTTGTTCCGCCGGCGAGCTTCCAACGCGGACAGCACTCCAATGGTCGTGTCCTTGGCACACAGCACGTCCACCAACGCCACGCCGGCTTTATACGGCGAGCCATCCGCTGGGCCGGTGATACTCATGAGCCCGCCCACGGCCTGCACCAGGAAGTCATAACCAGCCAGATTCCGTCCGCCGGCGGAGCCGAAACCGGAAATGGAAGCATAGATCAGTCCCGGATTCTCATCCCGCAGGTCCTCGTAACCCAACCCCAGCTTGGCCAGCCCACCGGGTTTGAAGTTCTCGACCAACACATCGGCCTTGAGAGCCAGCTTCTTGGCGAGCGCCAGATCCTCCGGATCCGTGAGGTCCAGGGCTACGGACTCCTTGTTGCGGTTGGCGGACTCGAAGTATGTGGCTCCGGTGTCGGACCACGGCGGCCCCCAGCTGCGGGTGTCGTCGCCGGCACCGGGGCGTTCCACCTTGATGACTCGCGCGCCCAGATCCGCCAGCGTCATGGTGGCCAGCGGGCCCGCGAGTACTCGCGAGAAGTCTGCGACCAGAACGCCGTCGAGCGGGAGGGTTGTGCCGGTCGGGTTCTCGCCCTGGGCGTCGGCTGTCGTGCCGGACTGCTCCGGAGAAGCCTGTCCGAGATCAGTACGCGATGGATCTGGCTGCGCGGTCACTTCTGACCTGCCTCACGCACGCCGCACCAGCGGGCGATGTAGAGCGCGTAGATCTCGGTGCAGCGCTTCACGGATTCCAGGTTCACGCGTTCGTCCTTGCCGTGCAGGGTTTCCGCGAGGGGTCCGTAGACCATGGATGGGATGCCTTGGAACGTGCCGTAGACCCGGGAGTCCACGTACGCCGGCGACGGGTAGGACTCCAGCGGCGCACCGGTCACGGACGCATGAAGCTCCGACAGCAACCCTTCTGCCTCCGTGCCCGGTTCCAGGACGTACTGGTCGGAGAAGAAGCCGGACTTACTCACCGACACCTTGCCCTGGGACACCACGGGGTTCACGCGGCCGGCGCGTTCAACGCACTCCTCGAGCTCCTGCCACGCCGCGGCAGAGCCCAGCGACGGCGGAACCGAGACCCGCACCGTGAACGTGCAGCGGTCGGGCACCGAAGACGGCCACTCGCCCGCCTGCAGCACGCCGACGTTGAGATTGATGGGGTGCTCCAGGTCCCCGAAGTTCGGATCCCCCACCGTGATCTGGTTCCACCTGTCCTCGAGCTCCCGCAGGTCACCGATCAGGGAGTACGCGGCATCCAGCGCATTGAATCCCTTGGCCATCTCGTGCGCGTGAGCGGCGGTTCCGGTGACGTCAACGTCGAACCAGATCACACCCAGATTGGCGCGCACCAAGGTCTCGGCAATGGGCTCAGAAATCAGCACAGCATCTGCGGTGTAGCCACGCTGCATGGCGGCTACGGTGCCGTTACCGGTGCATTCTTCTTCCGGTACGGACTGCAGGTGCACGCGGCCGGTGGGTTCCAGCCCGGCAGCCTGCAGCGCCTTGAACGCGAATAGGTTGGCCACCAACCCGGCCTTCATATCGCCGGCACCGCGGCCGTACATCCAGCCGTCCTCGATCCGGCCGTCCCACGGGCTGGTGGTCCACGTGTCCTCGCGACCCTCGGGTACAACGTCAACGTGACCGTTGAGGATCAGGCTGCGAGCGCCGTCGGCGGGGGCGGAAGGTTCGTACGTGCCCACGACCACCGGAGTGTTCGAGTAGTCCACGGTGACCGCACCGGCGGCGGGGTGGGTCGCGAGTTCGGCGGCGTCCAGCGTCCACTGGTCGACGCTCAGGCCCGCGTCCTGGAAGGCCGCCGCCATCATGTCCTGAGCCGCGCGCTCCTCGGTGCGCCGCGAGGGCTCGGACACCAACCGCTGCAGGAACTCGACCTGCTGATCGAACGCTTCCGCGACCGCCTCACGGATTGCGGTTTCCTGAGCTTGCGTGGGTTGGGACACTGCGCCTCCTCATTGAGTTGTGTTTCACCACACACTCTATGACTCAGCGCGGACAGGCATAAACCGCTTTACCAACCCACGGCAAGCTCGTGCGCAGCACTCAAGCCAGCTCGCCCTTCGCCACCCGCGTCATCACGCCGATCAGCATGTCCAGCCCGGAGAGCATGTCCTGGTCAGAGGTGAATTCGTACTCGTTGTGCGTGGTGCCCTTGTGGGACGGCACGAACAGCATGACCGCGGGCATCACGTCCTTGACGTTGGTGGAATCATGGCCGGCCAGCGTCATGATCCGCGTGTACGGCAGACCCAGTTCCTGCACAACCTGCTCGGCGAGCTCCACACCCTCCGGCGCGTAGTTCTTCACGTCCCAGGCGTTACGGCTCAGAGTTTCGATCTCCACATTCGCCTCCGACGCCGCTTTGGTGACCTCCTGCGCGAAGGCCGCGTCTGCGGCGTCGAGCCGGGCGGCATCCGGGCTGCGCAGGTCGATCAACAAGCGCGCCTCCCGAGCGACCGCGACGGGAGAATTGGGCAGGATCAGCAGCTCACCGCATGAGGTGATCACGTCGTGCTCCAGCGCGATCCGGCGCGCCGCAGCAATGAGCAGCGAGGCACCCAACAGCGCGTCCTTGCGATCCTCAATCAGCGTGGCACCGGTGTGGGACTGCTCGCCGGTCACCCGGAATTCGTACTTGCGCGCACCCCACGTGGCCTCCACCAGGCCAATGGTCTGCCCGTTCTCCTCCATGGACTTGCCCTGCTCGATGTGGATCTCCACGTACGCCGCCGCCTCGGGAATGCTCTCGGTGCCACGCTGACCCAGGGTGTCGAGGGCGTCCCGCACGGTCACGCCGTGAACGTCCTCGGTGGCCAGCGCGGTCTCCAGCTCGAGTTTGCCCGTGTACACCAGGCTGCCCATCATGGAGGGCTTGAACCGGCAGCCTTCCTCGTTGAACCAGTTCACGACGCACAGGTTGTACGTGAGCTCCAGTTCCCCCGCCGACGCCGCTCGGTACAGTTCCGAGCACACGCTCGCCCCGGCGAGCACGCCGTAGGCGCCGTCGAACCGGCCGGCCCTGGGCTGGGAATCGAGGTGCGATCCGACCAGCACGTAGGGGGCGCCGGGGTGGATTTCGAACGTGCCGAACTGGTTCCCGATCTCGTCGTAGTGCACCGTGGCACCGCGCGCCGCCAACCAGCCGGCGAACCACTGACGGTTCAGACCGTCCGCGGCCGTGGCGGCCTGGCGTTCGACACCGCCGGAGTCCAGCCCGCCATTGCGGGACATGAGCTGAAAATCATGCAGGAACGACCGATGCAGTGCGGACATGAGCTCTCCCGGGATAGGAACCAGTTGCGGTCATCGTACGCGTGGGGCGGCACGCGCTCAGCGAGCGGAACGATTGTCCCCCCAGAGCTTCTCGGTACCGCTCACCAGCAGGACACCGCAGCACATCCACACCGCGGCGGCAGGGCCCAACGGAGCGGCGACCACACCGGCGAGCAGCGGGAGCACCACCTGTCCCAGCCTGTTGCCCATGAGCCGCACGGCCAGAGCGGAGCCACGCCAATTGGACGGCACGGACGTGGTGATCATGGTCATCGTCAACGGTTGTCCCAAACCCAGAAGGAAACCGCCGATGGCCAAGAATGCGGCCGTGATCCAGAAATGCTCAAAGAACAAGGGCGGGATGATCAAGGTGATGCCCGCACCGAATAAGCATGTCAGCAGGAGCGCGCGTCGGGAGAAACGCCCGGCTAACCACGGCAGAAGTATTCGGGAGGCAATGGACGCCAACCCTCTGACACCCAGCAATACACCGACCACAACGGGTGCCACACCCGCTTCTTCGCCAATGACCGGGAGGAACGCCGTGAGGATGTCCAGCATGGCCAGCAAGGACAGTGCCGCGAGCATGTGGGAACCCACGCGGGGAACCTTGAGCACTCCGAGCACCGTGGGCTTTTCCGCCGAGGCCTGGCCGATCTGGCCGGTGCGTGGTTGGCCGGGGAGCGATGTCGTCGATCTGGGTGGCGTGAACCGGAAGATCAGGAGCGGCACGGCGAAAAGCGACAGCGCGGTGCCTATCGACAGGGCCTGATTGACATCAGCTAAGCGTTCTGCGGAATCGACCCCGGTGCTCCGACCCACCAACCAGCCACCCAAGAGGGGCCCAATCATCTGCCCGGCGGAAAAGGCTGCGGTGAACCATCCGAACCCCTTGTCCAAATCACGATCTGCGGCGTAACGGGCAATAGCCGCCTGCCCGCCAATAGTGAAACATAAGTGGCCCATACCCAGCACCACGCTGGCGGCCACAATGGCCCACACCGTGGGAGAAGCTGCCAACAGTGCCCCACCGGCAACCAGCAGTCCCACCCCGGTCAGCGTCAGGAGTTTCAATTGCGGGGCCCGATCCGAGTACCGACCGAGCCACACGGCGGTGAAAAGCGGAACCAGGGCGTAGGCGGCCGTGGTGAGACCAATGGTCACGGAGTCCGCGTGCAGCGCGAGCAGCTTGTAGGAGGTGACCGGGCGTAACAGGTTCACCGTGGACTGGGTGAGCACCGCGCAGGCCACCAAGAGCCACAACCACACCGCTGAACCAGAACCGCGGGTGGAATCAATCACCGGTACCCACCCATTTCCTGCGCCTACCGGTCACGACACCCGGCCCGGCCATGATCAACCGCGGATCCGCTCCCTGATCCGACGTGCGAGCCGCACGGCGCCGTCGACCAGTTCCTCCGCGCGCTCGACGTCGGCGTTCAGCTCCTCCCGCGTCGCATGGTCCTTGAGCGAGGCCAGGTTGGTCTCGATCGTCGCCATGGCCGTGGCAATGGCGGCCCGGATAGCCTCGGCGGCCGCGGCCACGTCGCTGAGAACATTGGGGTTGACCCACGTCTCCAGCTCGCGGGTCAGCTCGAGCACCTCGGCGCCCACGTCCACGAGATCCCGCGGTGACCGCGCGGCGCCCACGGTTGCCTCCTGGATCGCACCGGACCGCTCGGACTGTTCCTGGTCCGAGTCCTTGGGCAGTGCGTACGCCGCGGAGAGAGCGCCGAAAGCATCGGCGTCCGCGTCGGCCAGGTGCAGGGCCGCGGGGATGAGCTCCTCGGCGCGCCCGGCCGCGTGCCGGGCATCCTCGGCATGCTCCGGGGCGGTGGTGTAGCGGGCGGACATGCCGACCAGGGCCGCACCCAGCGCGAGTTGCAAGGCCGCGGCGGCTCCCCCGCCCGGGGCGGGCTCGTCCGAGGCCATGCGCTCGACGTAGGCCCTGATGTTCTGCGAGTCGATCACGGTCGCTCCTCCGGGATACGGATCGGGTACGGGCACGGCGAGCCCGAGGGCGGCCGCGGACAACGACCCGAGTCTAGACGCTATGGACCCCACTCCGAGCGTGGCCGCTCCGGGGCTCAGGTCCCGCAGAAGGTGCGGTAGGGCCCGAAGTCCTCGGGTGCGGGTGCCGCGTAGCGTTGCAGGTCGGGGCGGTCGTCGTGTTTCCGACCCCGCCTCTGCCGGGCTCATCCCCGCGAGCGCGGGGAGCACGCCATGAAACGCAACGTCCGGCTAGCCATGCCGGGCTCATCCCCGCGAGCGCGGGGAGCACAGAACCCGGAACCCACGTTTGAGGGTGACCCGGGGCTCATCCCCGCGAGCGCGGGGAGCACAGAACCCGGAACCCACGTTTGAGGGTGACCCGGGGCTCATCCCCGCGAGCGCGGGGAGCACGTCGGTGGGGTCATCGGTTCAGCATTGCGGATGGGCTCATCCCCGCGAGCGCGGGGAGCACTTCAGTCCAGAGCATCACGGCTCCTCCTCACGTGGGCTCATCCCCGCGAGCGCGGGGAGCACTGCGCCCCGGTGACGATGCCAGACCACGCCGCGGGCTCATCCCCGCGAGCGCGGGGAGCACATCGCTTTCACGGTGCTGGGGATAGCGTCCAAGGGCTCATCCCCGCGAGCGCGGGGAGCACTCGTGGCTGACTTACGGGCAAGTGCCCTGAGTGGGCTCATCCCCGCGAGCGCGGGGAGCACGCTGACAAGCTCTCGTTGTTGTCCCGTGAGGGGGGCTCATCCCCGCGAGCGCGGGGAGCACACGGACTCTTGTCGCTGGCGAACGCCCTCGGGGGGCTCATCCCCGCGAGCGCGGGGAGCACCCCAGTCGTCGCGTGCCTCATACTTGGCGCATGGGCTCATCCCCGCGAGCGCGGGGAGCACGCACTGTTACGTGTGCCCGTGTTGGCACAGGAGGGCTCATCCCCGCGAGCGCGGGGAGCACGAGTCGGCGGCCGCGATGCTCGGCCTGCAGGGCGGCTCATCCCCGCGAGCGCGGGGAGCACTCGCCGTCCTTAGTCTTGGACCACACGAGCCAGGGCTCATCCCCGCGAGCGCGGGGAGCACGTCTTGGGCGAGGCCCTTGAACTGGCCCATGAGGGCTCATCCCCGCGAGCGCGGGGAGCACCATGCAGGTCCAACACACCAGGGTCACCCAGCGGGCTCATCCCCGCGAGCGCGGGGAGCACCCTGTTGGAGGCTATGCCCGAGCTTGTTGCACGGGCTCATCCCCGCGAGCGCGGGGAGCACGGGATCTTGCCGTCCCAGCGGGAGGTCTTGCCGGGCTCATCCCCGCGAGCGCGGGGAGCACAGGTTCTGACCAATACCAATCGTGACCTTATCGGGCTCATCCCCGCGAGCGCGGGGAGCACTGGCTTATGAGATGGTTCACCTAGAGCGGCGGGGGCTCATCCCCGCGAGCGCGGGGAGCACGGGTATCGGAGACGGCGCCGGAGATCCCGAAAAGGCTCATCCCCGCGAGCGCGGGGAGCACTGGTGTCCGGGTATCTCGCGGAAGTCTTTGCCGGGCTCATCCCCGCGAGCGCGGGGAGCACGAGTCGGCGGCCGCGATGCTCGGCCTGCAGGGCGGCTCATCCCCGCGAGCGCGGGGAGCACTCGCCGTCCTTAGTCTTGGACCACACGAGCCAGGGCTCATCCCCGCGAGCGCGGGGAGCACTGACCCCTGCCGTGGCTGACTCATGGGCTGACAGGCTCATCCCCGCGAGCGCGGGGAGCACACAACGGCCAATACATTTTCGACCGCGCAGACGGGCTCATCCCCGCGAGCGCGGGGAGCACCATGCAGGTCCAACACACCAGGGTCACCCAGCGGGCTCATCCCCGCGAGCGCGGGGAGCACCCTGTTGGAGGCTATGCCCGAGCTTGTTGCACGGGCTCATCCCCGCGAGCGCGGGGAGCACCGACTTGTCCAGCTTCACCCCGCCAGGCTGCGGGGCTCATCCCCGCGAGCGCGGGGAGCACCGACTTGTCCAGCTTCACCCCGCCAGGCTGCGGGGCTCATCCCCGCGAGCGCGGGGAGCACGGGATCTTGCCGTCCCAGCGGGAGGTCTTGCCGGGCTCATCCCCGCGAGCGCGGGGAGCACCTGCGGCACACCGGCCTCACCACCCTCAGACCCGGGCTCATCCCCGCGAGCGCGGGGAGCACAGGTTCTGACCAATACCAATCGTGACCTTATCGGGCTCATCCCCGCGAGCGCGGGGAGCACGTTCTGCAACGCCTTACGATCCTCAGCTGTCAGGGCTCATCCCCGCGAGCGCGGGGAGCACAGAGGGACACTCCCAGATCCACCTGGATATGTGGGCTCATCCCCGCGAGCGCGGGGAGCACTCAACACCCGGGCGCGGTATGCGCTTGGGCTTGGGCTCATCCCCGCGAGCGCGGGGAGCACGAGGTAGCTTCATCCTTCTCTGCGTGATTGGTGGGCTCATCCCCGCGAGCGCGGGGAGCACTGGGTCGGTCAGGCGGATCGTGTCGCTCAGATGGGGCTCATCCCCGCGAGCGCGGGGAGCACGGGGCCGGGCTTGCCCGGGGCGGGGGTGTTCTGGGCTCATCCCCGCGAGCGCGGGGAGCACGTCCTGCAACGCCTTACGATCCTCAGTTGTCAGGGCTCATCCCCGCGAGCGCGGGGAGCACATTTACCGGGAAGCGATTGATGAGCTGGTTCCGGGCTCATCCCCGCGAGCGCGGGGAGCACCTGGCGATGGGCGCGGAAAAGGTCGACGGCGAGGGCTCATCCCCGCGAGCGCGGGGAGCACCATTTGTTCCCGCAACGCTGATTGGCTTGGTTGGGCTCATCCCCGCGAGCGCGGGGAGCACTCCCGTAAGGATTCGCTCGTAGATATCTCCCCGGGCTCATCCCCGCGAGCGCGGGGAGCACGGGAATAGCGTCCAAGTTCGTCCACGTGCGGGGGGCTCATCCCCGCGAGCGCGGGGAGCACTCCCCCGGCTGCGAGCGCGCGGGGGTGAGGACGGGCTCATCCCCGCGAGCGCGGGGAGCACTGGCGGCGACGGTGGCCCACCGTGTGGCTGTGGGGCTCATCCCCGCGAGCGCGGGGAGCACTGATTTGTCGTAGTTGACCGGTAACCATTTAGCGGGCTCATCCCCGCGAGCGCGGGGAGCACCGGTGTTGGACACTGATGGTGACCCGTTGACGGGGCTCATCCCCGCGAGCGCGGGGAGCACGACCGAGAACCGTGTGGCCCAGCTTCAGGGTGCGGGCTCATCCCCGCGAGCGCGGGGAGCACTCGGGTTCCTCGCTGATCACTCGGACACTATTGGGCTCATCCCCGCGAGCGCGGGGAGCACGTGTACCAACCGCGGATTGGTAACACCTCAACGGGCTCATCCCCGCGAGCGCGGGGAGCACGTTTACGTCGATCCCGGCGCGGACAGCGAGTGGGGCTCATCCCCGCGAGCGCGGGGAGCACTCCTTGAACGCCGTACGCGTCCAATCCACCGGGGGCTCATCCCCGCGAGCGCGGGGAGCACAGAGGGACACTCCCAGATCCACCTGGATATGTGGGCTCATCCCCGCGAGCGCGGGGAGCACTCAACACCCGGGCGCGGTATGCGCTTGGGCTTGGGCTCATCCCCGCGAGCGCGGGGAGCACCACGTTCCTGGATACGACGAGACCGCGCTGACGGGCTCATCCCCGCGAGCGCGGGGAGCACGTGGAGATGATCGCCCACACCACCTTGGACTGGGGCTCATCCCCGCGAGCGCGGGGAGCACACGGTCCGCTGATGCAGCCATAGGTGCGACTCGGGCTCATCCCCGCGAGCGCGGGGAGCACTCTTGGGTGTTATTGAGGACGGCAAGAAGGTTGGGCTCATCCCCGCGAGCGCGGGGAGCACGGCGTCGTGGCGCACGTGGTGGGCGGCTACCTGGGCTCATCCCCGCGAGCGCGGGGAGCACAGATCGCCGCGTATTACGGCATCCCGCGTGACGGGCTCATCCCCGCGAGCGCGGGGAGCACGGATACCCCGCGAGGTAGTGCCCATATCGTTTGGGCTCATCCCCGCGAGCGCGGGGAGCACCGGTCATCGTGACCCCCATTTCTTGTCGAGCTGGGCTCATCCCCGCGAGCGCGGGGAGCACCTGGTGTCATCTGGTTCTGCAAAGAGTTCCGGGGGCTCATCCCCGCGAGCGCGGGGAGCACTTGCCTACGTCTAACCAGTACAAGCAGGCGTGGGGCTCATCCCCGCGAGCGCGGGGAGCACTCTCAAGGCAACTTCGCTCGCGAGACTGACACGGGCTCATCCCCGCGAGCGCGGGGAGCACACCTATTTGTGATGCTGGGTAGAGCTCCTTGCCGGCTCATCCCCGCGAGCGCGGGGAGCACTCGGTTACGGCTTGGTCGAGGGCGTCGGCCGCGGGCTCATCCCCGCGAGCGCGGGGAGCACCCCATCGGTAAATGGTTCCAGGTGCTCACCCTGGGCTCATCCCCGCGAGCGCGGGGAGCACACTTGCTAACCTGCGGCGATGCCGCGATATGTGCCATTCCGCGTGCAGCTTACCAACACTTCATTCGTTCCTAGATTGGCGCCGCCATGACGGTTGTCGAGCGGACTTCTGACGGCTGGCGACACTCCAGCCTCGTCTTCGAGTAGGACCCGACCCCGGAGTAGCCGGACGCTTCATCAGGGTGAGACCGTCCAAGTCAATCGGGGTCCAGTCGTGTCGGTGGACTTTAAAGCGTAGGCGCTGTTCACCATCTGAGGAATAAACCATGATGGCTCGCCCGTCCTTGGACAGCTCCGTCACCCGCTCCCAGAGGAGCCCTCGGACGCGTGCGCTGCCCTGCCCCACGAACACCCCGGGGCTGATTTCCAGCAGCCACTTGGTGAGGTCCCCACGCAGGCCGGCTGGGCAGGCGGACAGCACCATGACGATCATGACGCGTCCCCCTCATAGTTAGCACCCGACGGAACTTCACCGCTGTCCGACCAGAGAGAAACTCGGTCCTCCTGGTACCACTCCTCATCAAGGACCGGCAACAGTAAGCGAGAAACATCGCGGGCGGCCCGTTCCAGCAGGCGGTGCTTGACTACCGCGTCACGCACCGCTCGGCGGACGTCCTGAGCGGGCTCGGCCGCGCCCGCGGCCACCACGTCGAACGCGGCCGGGATCACGACCTCCGCCTTGTACAAGTCAGCCACGTCATAGACGAAAGACCTGTCGTTGCCCGTGTGAATGAATCCAAGACCCGGCGCGCACCCCAATGCAACAACAACGGAGTGAACAATTCCGTACAGGCACGAGTTAGCGGCGGTCAACGCCTGGTTGATGAAGTCATCAAGCTCCATTTCCCCCGGCCGGTACTCCCGCTTGGTCCACGGGACTCCGGTGCGCTCGGAGTGCACCCGGTAGACCTTGCGGATCCGAGCGCCCTCCCGGCCCCGGAGCTGTGACATGGTCAATGAAGATACATCTTCCCCGGGGAACCGCTGTTCGTACATTGCCCGGGCCACGGCCAGCCGGGTCCTTTGGTTGGAGACCAACCTTGCTTGGGCCTCCAGCAACCTCGAGCTGCGGGCGAGGGACCGGCCGTGGGCGTAGTAGCGCACGCCGTTCTCGCCCACCCACACAGCCGTGGCGCCGCAGTCCCCCAGGAGGGATATCGCCGCATGAGTCACTCGTGTGCCCGGACCCAGGAGTAACGCACCGAGTGTCGCCGCGGGCACGTGCACCGTGCCCTCCTGGTCGGTGACCGTGATCGCGTTGGCGTCGCGGTGCACCGTACAGCGTTCCACGTAGACGAAGGAGAGCCGGTCCTCCACTCTCAGCAGCTCCGTCAGATCCGGCGGTGGTGTTCCTCTTGGTCGTCCCACGGTCTCACCCCGCCACGCGCTGGAGGGTGAGCAAGCCACACCCATAGGCTTTGCCGCGACCGATCCCGCCGGTCATAGCTGACCTCAACAGTTCCACATTGGTCACACGCAAGACACCGTCGAACTGGGCCTGCCGCAGCGTCACCGCCCGCCGCGTCCCGGCGTGCTGGTCCGCCCGGCCGAACCGGACGTCGTCGCGCTGGGACACCGCAACCTCGGGGACCGGCTTTTCGACGTCCGCCGCGGGAGCACCGAGGGCCGAGTGCCGGATTTCAAACCCGTGCCGGGGCGCTTTCTCCAGCAGCCAAGCGGTCTGTTGGTCTGCGGTCACGTGCGGCAGCACTTTACCCCGCTCGCCTTTCCGGCGGGCGTTCTTCACCGGATTGGCCCGCAAGCGGAAGCCCCACTCCTGCCCGAGCGTCAGCCGCCCGAGTAACCTGTCGTAGTCGGCGCTCTCCCACGGGCTGGTGGCCCATCCTGCCTGCTCGACCACGTGTGTGAGGTCAGGCTCGCGCGGGCTCACCACGTAGAGCGTGTACTGCGGGTGCTGGGCATCTAGGCGCCACAGCACTCGCCCGTCCTCATTTCCTCCTCCGGGTGGAAAGGCGGCCATGACCGCTGCGTGCATGGCCTGGGGGTTGCTCAGGAGCTTTCGACCACCACGCTTCTGCGGGTTGAGATACAAACGCGAGAAGCTGGTCACGAGGTCATCACCGCCTCCATGAACGGATCTCCCTCACCGACGCCCCAGGGGTTGTCGATATCCACAGGATCGGCGGCGTGCACGGTCCGCCAGGAGTACTGCCGGTGCTGGGGGTCGTAGCTGACCGGGTGGTCCCGAAGGCTGTCCCCCTCCTCGTGGGGAGTGGCGTCTCGCAGCAGGGCCAGACGCACGAGCCGCGGCTTGGTCCGGCGGTACCAGTCCGCGGCCTGCCAGGGTTCTACCCGCAGCGACTCTTCGACGTTCCCGTCCCGCAGTCCCACGAGGAGATCGGGCCCGGCCGGGCACGAGCGTCGACCGAGGAACAGCGGGAAAGTCGGCCGTCGTACGGCGTCGACCAGGCCGGCGAGCAGAGGTTTTGGACCGGACACCGCTCCGAGGAACACCGCATCCGAGAGATAGTACCGATGGGTCAATGCCTGTGATTTACCGGTCCGCCAGTCGATGGCGGTCTGAAAGTCGCGCACCAGGGTGCCCGGTTGGTCAACGCGCACCCCGAATTGGAGGTCCGCCAAGTCCTCGACGGGATCCGACCGTCGACGACCTTGCGCCGCCGCCAATAGGCCGACGACGCCCGACTTGGTCGGCTCGTGGTGCGTCGCCCTGGTGGCGAACCGACTCTGCACGCCCCAGGCCTGCATCGGAGCCTTGAACTTGAGCAGTAGCGACATCGTCATGCCCGCTCCCGTTCATCGTTCACCGGCAGGGTGGCGCGAAGACCGTCGAGGAGCCGACTCAAGGTGACCTTCTCCCCCACCTCGGACAGGGACTGTGCCAGATCGCCGACCGCCACGAACCACGAGGCCACCGGCCGGGTGTCGTAGGCCGCGTCAATCTCGGTGGCCTCTCTGGCCAGGCGAGCGGCGGCATCGTATCGGCGGCCACGCTCGCCGTCCGTGACCACGGGAGTCTCGAAGGCGTTGACGTAGGAGACGGGCCGGTCCTCGCGCACGGAGACCAACACGACCTCGGGAAGTGTGCGATTCGCAAAGGTGTTCTGTTTGCCTGTAGGCATGGACTCTACGAAGCTGCGCACGAACGCCACGGTGGCCTCCGTGGCCGCGCGGATATCACCCAGGTTCTCAATGAGCGCCTGCAAATCCACCGTGGCATAGCGGTAAAGGGTCGAAGACATCATCTGGATCGTGCCGATCATCCCGGCGCCGCTCTCCTCTGCCGCCTCCGCAGCGTCGTCTACGGCGGTGAAGTAATCGAACTCCGGCTCCGAGGCGTGAACGCCAATGGCGTGGGCCACCTGCACCGCGGCGTCCACATTGTAGTCGGGGGCCTCCGCCACCATGCGCCCGAACATGGCAATGTCCACACTGTGCTCTGAATCGAGCAGGGCCGCGGCCTCTCTCTTGCTCAGCTTGGCACCCTCGTTTGCCACAACGGCCTCGGCTAGGCGTTGGATCTGCCGGGCGCTGAGGAACAACAGGTAGCCCGCCTCGGGGTCGCGCTGAACCTGATCCTCGCCCTTCTTCACCGTCTTCTTCTCGACCTTGATCCCAGCGGCGGAGAACGCCGCCTCCACGGCGGTGACGGCCCTGTCCCGTTCCCAGTCCGGGGCAATCTGCTTGATCACGTCCACTACTTGCCCGACCACGCGTTTGGTGCGAACCCCCAGTTGGTCGGCGGGAAGGTGCTTGCCCAAGTCCCGGCGGATGGTCCGTTTCCAGGCCTGTGAGGAGACCCGTTGGCGAGGAACCCCACCGAAGGTCGCGGTCTTAGGAGCTCCCGTGTCGTCCCGGTTGACGTTGCTCGGGGGAAGGGTGTGCAGGGCGTGAACGTCGATGAACAGGCTCATGTCATGATCCTTTCGGAGAGGGGTCTGGGCAAAGGTCAGGCGACAGGTTGGGACTGGGACTCGGAACGGGTCAAGGAGAGGCCGCGGGCGAACTCTCGACCCCAGGAGAGCGCAACGCGATCCCAACCGCCGCGGTCCCGGGTCCGGGCGAGGTCCTGGGCCAGGCGCCCGTAATCCGCCGGGATCTGTTCGGCCCGGAGCAGGGTGACCAGCGACCGGAGGTTGTGCATTAGCCCACCGGTGGTCCGGGTCAGAAGCAGAGCGTCGAAGCGAGGCTTGATGGACTCACTGTCCCGACGCTGCGCCAGCCGCCCAACCGCGTAGCCGATTCCCATCCGGTTCTCGTGCATGGCCTTCGACTGTGACTGCTGGTGCACGGCAAAGAGGGTCAGCGCCGTGAACGCGGCCCACTCCGATCGGGAGGGGGCATCCCCCCGCCCCAGATACGTCTCGGGTAAGTCGGGGAGGACCCGTTCGAGGACGAGCCCCCAGGCCAGCGGGTCCTTTTCCGGGGAAGCGCCGGCGGCGCGGCGCAGGACGGCCAGGTCCCTCCGAGCCGCCGCGGCCCTACCGTGGTCCTGTCCCAGGAGGTCGTTCTCTAGGCTCCGAGCGGCGCGTCCCACGACGGCCATCAACGGTGGGATTGGGTTGTCGGTCATTGGTCCTCTCCTTCTGTCGGTGTGTCTGTCGCGGCCGTGGCATCCGGCAATGGTTCGCCCGGGAGATGCTGTCGGAGATCCGCGCGGAGGGCGCCTTCGGCGGTTGCCGAGGAGATGAGATGTGGCCTTCCCTTGGCGTCTTGGACCATCCGTCCGACGACCGCCTTGGGGCCCGCTCCCTTTTGCAGGACGGCCGCCTCTTCCAGGACGACGCGTTCGACCAGGCCGAACCACCGTCCCCGTTGCACCACCGGGTCGCTGTTCTCGTCGATCTCGGACAACCAGTCCTTGAACGGGGCGTCAAGCCGGTGCAGGATGCCCTCCGTCCGATGTGGCTGGAATGCGTACTCCCCGCCTGTGGCCTGCAGCAGGCGGCCGGCGTACCGTCCGAGGTCGACGGCGGCCTCGGTGGTGGCGCGCCCGGCGTCCACGATGGCCTTGGCCGTGCGGGAATCCTTACTCATGAGGGTTCCGAGACGGACGGTGAGGGTCTCATGCACTGTGTCGGCAACTGACGAGCTCTGTGTGCCGTAGACCATCCCCACCAGCTCGACCCCCACGAGGTGATCCTGGGGGAGCGCTCGATCGTGGCGCACGGTGTGCAACCAGGCGATCGTTGCTGGCGGTTTGGGCTGCAGTTCCCGCGGAGCCTCCTGCAGCACACCCTCGCGGACCAGCAGTGGCGTCAGACCGCGCCACAGGGTCCTCGCCGCGTCGTGCTGTTGCGGCATATGCACGGTACGTGCCTTGCTCGACTGGTTGCGGCTGTAGCGATAGGCGGTCATGGGATCGGCGAACTGGTTCTTCGTCTCGATCCGGTCCCCGTTGGAGACCAGGACACCCGTGACCCGGTCATCGTCCGGGAAGAGCCGCACGCGGCGGGACTGCCAGGTGAGAACATCGCACGGACCGGTGGGGAACTCGACGCCGCGCGGGGCGGCGTTATGCGGCTCCTGCTCCCACGCGGGCAGGTCTTCCTCCTCTCGCTCCGCAATCACTGCATGAGGTGCCGTGTTAAGAACCAAGGTCTCGGCGAGGGTTCGCCCATGCAGCACCACACCACCGGTCGAGCCGACCCATCCAGTGCCGATCGGGTATCCCTTGCCGCCCTTGACGCGGGGATCGCCCTCCGCACCGGACTTGATACCCGAGTAATCCCACGCCTGCACGTGGACGAGCCAGCGCGCCGCCTCAGCGAACCCGAGCGCGTCGAAGGACACTCCGGCTCGCACCGAGAGGTAGTCGGACTCGGCGTCGGTCAACAACCGGCGCACGCCACCGTGCTCGCCTTTCTTGGTGTGCAGATCGGCCACCTGCATGAAGGGCGCCGCGGCGTCGAACAGGTCGAACCGGTGCCGCCACTGCTCCAGATAGGCCCTGATCCGCTGGACCTGGGTCTCTCCGCCGGCGGCGTCGAAGGCATCCTCCCACCACTCGTCGACGTCCGCCCCGGGACCGACAAGACCGGGGTCATCGCGGTGGGCGCGCCAGAAGATCACCAGCAGCACGCGCAGCAGCGCGTAATCCTGGGTGGGCAGCTCACCGGAGATCCGCCGGATCTGACGCGATCGTTCGAAAACTTCCCCCAGGGAAAGCTCCGTCACTGAGCCGTCTAGCATCGTGCACGGGAGCCACGGCTGCTCTACAAGATCGAACTGCGGTGGCGAGTCGGTCGTCATGCGTTGTCCTTCCGGGAAGGGCCCAAGTCCACAAGACCGAGCTCACGGGTGTACTGCAGGTCGCGTCCGGCCAGGGTGACACGCAGGTCTTCGTCCAGCACCAACCCCAGCTGACCGCGCAGCACCGGCGACTGCGCCCAGCCCACGGGCGTGGTGCGCTCCAAGTGCTCGAGCGCAGGATCGAAAACCCACGGTTTCGAGAAGGCCCGCGGGAGGCGCACCGAGGAGGTTGCGAGAACCCGGGCCGTTCCGGGCTCGGGGCACTGGTCGGGGTAGAAAACGACATCCCCCGATTCTTCGCCCAGCCAGGGCAGCGGCCGGTATCCGCCGGGCGCACCCTGGACGAGCAGGACCTCCAAAGTTGGATCGGTGTCGCGCACCTGCGCCGCCCCCTTGACCTCGGCCAACGGGCCGGAGTCGATCTCCGCCGCCTGTTCCTCGAAGATCTCGCCCATCACCCGGTGGGCGGAGTGCGGACCGGGGAACTGGAAGGTCCCGGCGCGCCGGCGTGCCTCCGTGCGGGCCGCGTCCAGCTCCGCCGACGCCGCGTCATGGCGCTCTGTCCACGCGTCCGGCACGATGGGTGACTCTACATACGTCTGCTGGACCAAGTGCGGAATCCGCTCGGGGATAGCCAGTAGTTCCCCATTCAGGTGCGGCCGCAGCGCCGCCCAGCTGCGGAGCAGCACGGCTTCCGTGTAGACCAGCGTGCAGTGCTCGTCGAACGTCGGCGCCGTCCGCTCGTCCCCCTCGGAGATCACTCCGCGGACCATGACTTGGGGTACCCGCGCGTGGTCCGGGCGGTCCGACGCCGGTCGACGGTGACGATGCAGACGGCCGATGCGTTGCAGGAAAAGGTCGGTGGGGGCCACGTCGGTGACGACCACATCGAAGTCCAAATCCAACGACTGCTCCACCACCTGGGTTGCCACGACCACGCGCCGCCGTGGCCGCCCGTCATCCCGATGCGCTTTCGGCCCCAACTGTTTAACGAGTTCCTGCTCCGCGGCCACGCGGTCGGAGGCGATAAAGCGGGCGTGAAGTAAGCGGAGATCCTCGCCCACAACGGGCTGCAGCAATTCGTAGGCGGACTGGGCCCGCGCCACGGTGTTGCACAGGACCAGCGCGCAGCCGCCCCCGGCAACCACGGGGGCCAACGCGGTGAGTAGCGCACGCCCGTCGTCATCGATCACCCGGCACTCAACGGAGGTCTGGGCGGACGGTGGCTCGACCTCCCAGGTCCGTGTTCCGGCTGCGCTGACCGTGGTAACGAGGGGATACGTAGCGTCGCCCGTACCGATCTTCGTGGGCGGGACGGCCGGATCCAGCCCCCTCCGGTAGGCAGCGAGCAGCCGCGTCCGGGTGCCCCGAGGAAGCGTGGCCGAGAGCAGCACCACGGGTGCGCCGTACGCGGCCAACCATTCCAGGGCCCTCTCCAGGTAGGAGGACATGTACTCGTCATAAGCGTGGACCTCGTCCACAACCACCACTTTGTCCGCCAGGCCCAGGTGGCGCAGCATTGCGTGCTTGGACTGCAGGGCCAGGAAGAGAACCTGGTCCACGGTGCCCACCACGAAGTTCGCCAGGATTCCCTTCTTCCGGCCCCAGAGCCACTGGTGGGCGATCACATCCCCCTGGCCGCGGCCTCCCGCATTCTCCTCAATACCCCGGATCCACGCGCGGCGCGGCATGCGCGTGAAGGACTCATTGAGAGTGTTCTTGGAGTGGCCCAAGTACATCGAGGCCAGCTGCCCCTCCCCCACGGCAGTACGTGCCCAGCGCTGGACCCGGGTGAAAAGGGCGTCGGACGTGGCCATCGTGGGAGCGGCCACCATGAGGCCGCCCCTACCGGTGGTGGCGGCCATGACCTCGGCGGCGAGGAGGGCTGCCTCTGTTTTGCCCTGGCCCATCGGTGCCTCGATGCACATGAGGCTCGGGCCGCTCATGGAGCGGGCGGCGTCCAGGGCCACGACCTGCATGGGATGGGGCACGGTGCTCTGCGGCCAACCGAAGCGGCGGCGGTAGGCCTCCTCGGCCGTCTCCGCCGCGTGCTGCTCCGTCTGCCACGGGCGGTTGAGGTCGATGGCAGCCATCCCCTCCCGTCGGCGGTTCTCCTGATCCGGGTCCACGGCCATCGGGAAGGCATCGGGGTTCGAGGCGATCCAGTCGGTGACGATCACGATGCCGGTCAGGATCATCTGGGTCTTGACGGGCAGCTTGCGCCGGAGCACGGCGGCGAGGGCCTGTTCGGCGCCCGTGTCCTGGGTGATGAGCTCCAACAACTCCGCCCACACGGATTCCCACTCGGGCCCGTGGGTGGGAAGATTGCTCTCCACCTGGCGATGGTCCGTGCTCATGATGGGGATGCCGTGGTGGGCTCCGCTGATAGCCGCGACGGTCCGTGCATTCCGCGGTTTTGCCTCGAAGCGATTGCACAGCCACTGCTCGATGATTACCGCACTGCCCCAGGAATGCGGAAACCAATCGAGCTTGGGGACCGAGGCGGGGAGGTCAAGACCCGCGTCCCGGATCCGCCGAGCAAAGTCGGACAGTTCGCGGCGCTTCTCCAACTGGGCGGCGAAGGGGTGGGTGGCCTTGCCGATGTCGTGGGTTCCGGCGAGCCACGCCACGAGGGCGCGGGTGCCCTCGGTATCCAGGCCAACCTGATTAGAGATCCACTGCTTCGTGGCCGTGGAGAGCCACTCGTCCCAAAGCTGCCGCGCAACTCCAGCGCTGTCTCGCAGATGCTGAGGCAAGTTGAGCCACCCGCTCTCGTCCCCGGACTTCGCCCACAGCGACCGGGAAGCATGAGACAGCTGCACCCAACTCATTTGTGCCATGGCCCACCACCTCCGCACCATGCCCGGGCCGCAAGAGGGGGACGACCAAGTACATAAATTTGCAGCAACACAGCACGTGACCATCAGGGTGGCACGCCCGTAGGACATTTGCTGGAAGACACACCGCGAGGCATCAACCGGAATAAGAAGTTACGGCCGGATGCGGGATGACGCGACTACAGAGCCGCCCCGGGGCTCAGGTCCCGCAGAAGGTGCGGTAGGGGCCGAAGTCCTCGGGCGCGGGTGCCGCGTAGCGTTGCAGGTCGGGGCGGTCGTCATAGGGGTGGGTCACGGCGTCCAGGAGCCGGCCGAGGGGGCCCGTGTCACCCTTCTCGGCGGCCGTGAGGGCCTCTTCGACCAAGTGGTTACGAGGGATGTAAACGGGGTTGACCCGGTCCATGCGCTCCGCGTCCGGACCCAGGGCGCGCCAGCGCTCGGCCCAAGCGTCGAAGGCCGCCGGGTCCGTGAACATGTTGCGAGCGGACCCGGAGGTGTCGCGGGCCGCCGCACCGAGGCCCCGGAAGAACGAGGTGTAGTCCACGCGGTGCTCTCGCAGCAGGGCGATCATCTCGTCAATCAGGGGCGCGGTGACCTCGCGGTCCAGATCCTCGGGCAGGCCGAGTTTGTCCCGCATACCCGCCGACCACGCGTCACTGTATTGCGCCCGGAACGCCCCGAGCGCCTCGCTCACCCGGGACACCGCGTCGTCCTGGTCATCACCCATGAGGGGCAGGAGGGTCTCGCCGAAACGCGCGAGGTTCCACTCCGCGACGAACGGCTGGTTGCCGTACGCGTACCGGCCGGCCGCATCAATGGAGCTGTACACCGCCCGCGGGTCGAAGGCGTCCATGAAGGCGCACGGCCCGTAGTCAATGGTTTCCCCCGAAATGGTCATGTTGTCGGTATTCATCACCCCGTGGACGAAACCCACAAGCATCCACTGCGCAACCAGCTCCGCCTGCGCTGCGACCACCGCCTCGAACAACGCGAGGTAGGGCCGCTCCGCATCGGCGGCGTCGGGGTAGTGCCGGTCGATCGCATGGTCCGCGAGCCGGCGCAGCAGATTGACATTGCCCGTGGCCCGGGCGTACTGGAAGCTACCCACCCGCAGGTGGCTGCTCGCGACCCGCGACAGCACGGCCCCGGGCAGCATGGTGTCCCGGCGCACCTGTCGCCCGGTGCCGACGACGGCCAGGGAACGGGTCGTGGGAATCCCCAGCGCGTGCATGGCCTCGCTGACGATGTATTCACGCAGCATCGGCCCCACGGCCGCCAGCCCGTCACCGCCGCGCGAGAACGGCGTGGGACCGGAGCCCTTGAGGTGGATGTCCCTCAGCCGGCCGGCGGTATCGGTGATCTCGCCCAGCAGCAATGCGCGCCCGTCACCGAGGCGCGGGGAGAACCCGCCGAACTGGTGCCCGGAGTACGCCTGCGCCACCGGGGCGGCACCCGGCGGGATAAGGTTCCCGACCAGCAGGCGCAGCCCGTCGGAGGTGCGCAGCCATGCCGGGTCCAGGCCCAGGTCAGCGGCCAGGGGTTCGTTGAGCACGAGCAGGCGCGCATCGGGCACCTCCTGGCCGTGCCAGGGGACGGCCATCTCGTTGAGTTCCCGGGCGAACCGGTCATCGAGGACAATGGCGGGGTCGGGTGAAATGCTCACGCCTCCAGCTTACTCGCGCCCCCTGACTCGGACGTCCTGCTCAGGATGCTCGTCTTCGAGCGCGACACCGCGCTGGGGCGATGGCTGTTGGCTATCCGCCGCGTAGGGCGGTCAACAATTTTTCGGCCAATTGCTCATCACCCGGTGCGCTGCGCCAGGTCAGCCTGTTAATGACGGACAGTGCCACTGGCTCGGCCAATTGATGATGTTTCGCCAGCGCCATGGGGATACCCTCCGCAACAATTTCCAGCGCATCGTCGATCTCACATCCCGTCACCGCGACAATAAAACCATTGGCGTCCTGAGCCGCGATAGCCTCACGGACCCGGACTTTGTCGAGGGCGGGCACCTGATCATGCGGAGGCCACTCATGGGTCAGCATGGAATTCGGCTGCCCGGGCATCTCGGGCGCAGGACTTTCTCCGTCATCATCGCTCCATCTGCGCCCGTACTGATCGGGGACGCTGCCCCAACCCCAGTACGGCAGGGGTGCTGCGGGTTGAATACCCAGCACGTCCAGCGGATCGACCTTTTGATCTCCGACCACGCACCGATGCGTCCAGTCGTCACCGAAGTCGAAAGTGAATTGGAACTCGTCCCCAGGCTTCACTGTGCGGGTCACCTTGGCCGTGGCAATGTCAACGGGCGCGACGATAGGGCCTCTGATCGAACCAGCCATCTCCTCACCAGTCATCGAGTCCGTGACCACCCGCCCATCGGCGAGTGTGAACATCGACAGGTGCGAGCGATCCCAGCGACTAAAGGCGTCATTGATCGACTGCTCGAAATCCGCAAAAGTATGCCGGGGCCCCACAGCAAAAATCCGCCCCGGCGGTGGCCACAGCACCTCGCCGCGCCCGCCGAGCAACTCCACCGTGAGTGATAACCAGGTTCGTGCCATTCAACCAGGATGGCAGCTTAGGCCGCCTCTTCATACCCACCCTACGGGGTTATAACCCGAGGGCTGTTCGCTGACCGCGAGGCACCCGTGGTCATCCCGACGCTACCCGCCCCTGACCGGGGCCTCAGCCTGCTGGTTCACCGCCCCCGCAGGGGAAAGCGTTCCACCTCCTGATGCAGCGCACCCCCGCCCCGGCCCTCACCCAGCACCGAGGCCACCAACCTGATCTCGCTGACGGTCCATTCGGGGCCCTTGTACACGGACAGGGCGTGGACGACGTCCGACAGTTCGGGTGCGGGGCGCGCAATGGTTCGCGAACGGCGTCGTTGTTCGCGGGCCTTTCGAGTCCGCTCCGCACGAGACATCCGCGCGACCGTGAGGTGGGCCCGCTGCCGGGCGCGCTCGGCCACGTCAAGTGAACACGCCCGCATGAGATCGACCATGCACTCGGACTGACCGCCCAGCCCCATCCACAGTGTGGTCCCGGAGAACGAGCCGGCCCCACGCAAGCACGAGATGAACGGTGCGGTCTCGCCGGCGACGCTGCTCAGATGCTCCTTGAGGTCCGGCACCGCACCTTCCGGCTGGTCACCGTAGAAGCCGAGCGTGACATGCCATTGCTCGGGATCTCCCCAGCGCAGGGCCGTACCCGTGAGCTCGCGGACCTCACGCAATGCACTCACCAAGTGCTCGCGTGCGGCTCGCGTGGGATAAACAGCGGCGAACAGCCTCATGGACCCACCCTAAATGGTGGGCGGCGGCTACCGGGTGAGCTCGGCGAGAAGGTTGTCCACGCGAGCCGCAATGTCGTCGCGCACCAACCGCATCCGCTCCATGCCCTCGATGCCGCGTTCGGACGGCTCGTCCGTGAGCCACGTTTCAATGGCCCCGGCCATGCCTTCCACCGGCTCGACCTGGGCTTCCCCGCCCACGAGCACCACGCGATCGACGCGTCGCAACAGGTCCGGATCAATGGCCTTGGGGGTCCCGGCGGACATGTCCGCACCCACCTCGGCCACAGCCTCGGCTGATTGCGCGTTGATCACACTGCCGGGCTTGGTACCGGCCGAATAGACGTCGACGGCGCCGCGGACCTTCAGCTCCATCAGCGCGGCAGCCATCTGAGACTTTCCGCCATTCTTGACGCACACGAACAAGACGGACGGTTTGTGATCGGCCATGGGGTCTCCTGAATCGATGTCTTGATGTGTCAGCGAGTGGGAACGGTGCGGTCGCCGGGGAACAGCTTGCGGCCGGCCCAGAGTGAAACGTAGACCAGTGCCACGAGAACGGGCACCTCGATGAGCGGACCCACCACGCCTGCGAGCGCTTGGCCCGAGGTCACCCCGAACGTACCGATGGCCACCGCAATGGCGAGTTCAAAGTTGTTGCCCGCGGCAGTGAACGCCACGGTGGTGGACTTGGCATAGTTCAGGCCCATGCCGCGCGAGGCCAGCAGGCCGATCCCGAACATCACGAAGAAGTACACCAGCAGCGGCAGCGCGATCCGAGCGACGTCCCACGGGTTGGACGTGATGGCATCGCCCTGGAGTGCGAACAGCAGAACAATGGTGAACAGCAAACCGTAGAGAGCGAACGGGCCGATCTTGGGCAGGAACGTGTTTTCGTACCAGTCACGGCCCTTGGCGCGTTCGCCCAAGGTGCGCGTGAGGAATCCGGCCAGCAGCGGGATCCCCAGGAACACCAGGACGGACAGCACAATGGCGCCGATGCTGAACTCGGCACTCGTGGTGGGCAGACCCAGCCAGGACGGCAAGAGCTGCAGGTAGAACCAGCCCAGCAGGCCGAACGCGATCACCTGGAACACCGAGTTGATGGCCACCAGAACCGCCGCGGCCTCACGATCACCGCAGGCCAGGTCGTTCCAGATCAGTACCATGGCGATGCAACGGGCCAGGCCCACGATGATCAACCCAGTGCGGTATTCGGGTAGATCCGGTAGGAAGATCCAGGCCAGCGCGAACATCAACGCGGGGCCCACGAGCCAGTTGAGCACCAGCGAGAGCCCCAGCAGCTTGCGGTCGCCGGTGACCCGGTGGGTCTCGTTGTAGCGGACCTTGGCCAGCACCGGGTACATCATGACCAGCAGCCCGATGGCGATGGGGAGCGAGACCTCGCCGATCTTCACCGCTTCCAGGGCGGTGTCCAGGCCGGGAACCAGCCGACCCAGCAGAAGGCCCAGCACCATGGCCGCGATGATCCACACGGGAAGCCAGCGGTCCAGGAAGGACATGTCCTTGACCACCCCGTGCTGTGTGGCGGGACGGTCCTTAACGGTGTCGGTCATGGGGCAACTAATCCTTCGGATTGATATTTGTCTATACGTGAGCGTAATGGTCGTATAGACAAACATCAATCCAGAAACGCGCGCCTTGAACAGGCTAGGTTCGCGGTGGCAACTTGATGAGCTCGACCGAGGCGAGCGCGCCGTCGTCGGCGGTGACCCGCATGTACGTGCAGTGCGGCTGGCGGCGCCGATCCGTGGGCGACCCCGGGTTGAGCAACCGCATGCCTGCGGGAGACACCGAATCCCACGGAATGTGGCTGTGCCCGAAGATCAGCACGTCAGTGTCCGGGAAGGCCTTGTCCATACGCTTCTCGCGTCCGGTGGCCGCACCGGATTCGTGCGTCATGGCGAACCGCAGACCCTCCATCTCCCAGTGGATGGTTTCGGGCATAAGCTCGCGCAGCTCGGGACCGTCGTTATTGCCCCACACGGCGATCAACCGCTTGGACCTGCTCTTGAGAGCTTCATAGGTGTCCAGATCCACCCAGTCCCCAGCGTGGATCACCACATCTGCGGAGTCGACCTGCTCCCACACCTGGTCAGGCAGGGCTTTTGCGCGCTTGGGAAGGTGCGTATCGGCAATGAGAAGAATGGATGTGCTCACGGTCCTATTGTCCCGGTCAGCACTCAATCACGTTGACCGCCAGGCCACCGCGGGATGTTTCCTTGTACTTGACCTTCATGTCCGCGCCGGTTTCGCGCATGGTCTTCACGACCTGATCGAACGAGACCTTGTGTTCGCCGTCGCCATGCATGCACAGTCGGGCCGAGTTAATGGCCTTGACGCTGGCAATCGCATTGCGCTCGATGCAGGGAATCTGAACGAGGCCACCCACGGGATCACACGTGAGACCCAGGTTGTGCTCGATCCCCAGTTCGGCGGCGTTCTCCACCTGACGGGGAGACCCGCCGATCACGGCGCACAATCCGGCCGCGGCCATCGCGCACGCCGATCCCACCTCACCCTGACAGCCGACCTCGGCGCCGGAGATGGACGCGTTCTCCTTGATGATGATGCCGATCGCGGCGGCGGTCATCAGGTAGTTGAGCACCTGGTCATCGTTGGCATCTTCCATGAAGCGCGTGTAGAAATGCAGCACCGCCGGGATGATGCCCGCTGCACCGTTGGTGGGTGCCGTGACGATACGGCCACCGGAGGCGTTCTCCTCATTGACCGCGAGCGCCCACAGGTTGACCCAGTCCATGCCTCGCATGGGGTCGTTGTCGGCTTCCTTGGCGCGTAGACGACGTCGCAGTTCCGGCGCCCGACGCCGCACTTTCAGTCCCCCGGGCAGCGTTTTCTCTTCGCGCATGCACCCGTTCTCCACACACTCCTGCATCACGTCCCAGATATGCAGTAGTTGAGCCCGGGTGTCCTCGGCGGGCCGCCAGGACTCCTCGTTGGCGATCATGACCTCTGCAATGGACAGCCCCTCGGTCTCACACACGGCCAGCAACTCGTCGCCGGTGTTGAACGGGTACTTCACCGGGGTGGTGTCCGCGACGATCTTGTCCGAGCCGGAGGCCGACTCGTCCACCACGAAACCGCCGCCCACCGAATAGTAGATCCGTTCGCGCACCAGGTCGCCAGCGGCGTCGTAGGCTTCGAAGCTCATCCCGTTGGGGTGAGTGGGCAGAGACTTGCGACGGTGCATGATCACATCGTGAGAGCGGTCGAAGCCGATCCCCTGCCGACCGCCGAGCATCAGCTTCTGATCGTCGGTGGCCTGGCGTACTTGATCGTCTGCGGAGTCCGTATCCACGGTCTCGGGATCCTCGCCCATCAGGCCCAGGATCACTGCCTTGTCCGATCCGTGGCCCCAACCCGTGGCTCCCAGAGAACCGAACAGCTGAGAGTGCACGCGCGCCACGGATTCCAGCAAGCCGTCTTCCTCGAGCCCCTCGACGAACAACCGTGCAGCCCGCATGGGTCCCACGGTGTGCGATGAGGACGGGCCGATTCCGACCGAGAACAGATCCAATGCGCTCAGTGCCACGACACTTCCTCCAGATTCACGAATTTTCCCTGACCTGCTTCGATCCGCCGGGGTATGGCCAAAGCTACGCGTGTCTCACATAGTGAGCAAGACACCTGTCGTAGTCAGGGAGGCGCACGGCCTCACCCTTGCGCCTCCCGTAGCGCGTCCGCCGCTCGAATCAAGCCCAGGTGACTGAACGCCTGAGGGAAGTTGCCCGCCATCCTGTGCTGGGCGACGTCGTACTCTTCAGCCAGCAGGCCGAGGTCGGACGAGAAGCCCACGGTGGTGTCCATGAGTTCCCGTGCATCGTCCACGCGACCGGAGCGTGCGTACTGTTCGACCAGCCAGAACGTGCAGATCACGAACGGGTATTCGTGCCCTTCCAGGCCGTCCATGGACTCACCGGAATCGGAGGTGCGGTAACGCCAAACCTGCCCGTAATCGCCCTGCAGGTCCTCTTCAATCCGCGCGACTGTGCGCAGCATGGCCGGGTGGTCCGGTTCGATGAACCCGGTGTGCGGTAACTGCAGGAGGGAGGCGTCCACCTCGGTGTTGTCGTAGGTCTGGGTGAAAATGCCGAGTTCCTCGTTGTAGCCCTTCTCCCAGATCTCGTCGTGCAGACGGTCTCGCTGGTGGCGCCACCGCTCCACGTCTCCCTGCAGCCCGAACTGCTCTGCGGCGCGGATTCCCTCGTTGAACGTGGCCCACATCATGACCCGACCGTGGGTGAAGAAGTGCTTGTCACCGCGCATTTCCCAGATCCCGTGATCCGGGTCCTCCATGTGAATCTCGCAGTACTTCATGAGGTTCATCTGCAAACCCCACGAGTAATCGTTTTCCTCGATCCCCGCGGCACGCAGCTCGGCAAGCGCCATCATCACCTCACCGGTGACATCCGCCTGGAATTGGCCCGCGGCCCCGTTGCCCACGCGCACCGGGGTGGAGTTCTCGTAGCCCGTCAGATGGTCCAGCTCGTATTCCATGAGATTACGGCGACCGTCAATGCCGTACATGATCTGCAGCTGCTCCGGGTCCCCGGCCACCGCGCGCAACAGCCAGTCACGCCACAACAATGCACCGTCCGTGTGCCCGTGTTGGACCAGCACTTCAATGGTCAGCGCGGCATCCCTCAGCCACGTGTACCGATAGTCCCAGTTGCGTTCCCCACCGAAGTCCTCCGGCAGGCCCGCGGTGGGGGCCGCCACGATTCCCCCGGTGTTGGAGTGGGTGAGCGCACGCAGCACCAGTAAGGACCGGCCCACGGCGTATTCGTAGTCCCTACCCCCGTCCCAGGAAACGTCCGAGGCCCACTCGCGCCAGAACTTCTCCGTGGCCTGCTGGGCAGACTGCGGGTCCGCGGGGGCCGGGAGGTTTTCATAGGCGTGGCACCAGGTGAGGACCCAGGCGAGCTCCTCGCCCTCGCGAACAGTGAATTGTCCACCGTGGCCACGTTGCACCTCCTCCGCTGCGCATATGTCCGCATCGGGTCCGTGCGTGTCCCCGTCAGTGAGCTCCTTGGTCTTACCGTCCACGCTGGTCTCGTACGGCTCCAAGGAAGGACCCGTCAGCAGCAACGCGTCCGGACCGGCCACAGCCAGCAACCCCCGGTCCACGGTGACCTGTGAACTGCACTGCGACGCCGCCTCGCGCACTCTCTCTCGGAACTTCTTGTAGGAGCCGGCATGGCTGCGTGCTCCGTGATCCTCACCCGAGTCTTCGGGCCGGCGACCCACATCCTCGGAGGTACCCACCGGATGCGGATCCGAAGGGTCATCACCCAAGTCCGCGGTGGGGCCGTCTTGCGCGCCGTCGTCCTCCGGGCCCAGGTCCACACGACGCACCCACGGCGTAACGCTGCCGTAATCGAATCGCATGCGCAGGTCGTGCTCGACCTTCACGGTGCCCTCCAGGCACTTCACGCGACGGATCAGGTTGGCGGTGTCATCGCTGGGCGGGAGGAAGTCCGTGACCACGGCTCTGCCCGTGGGCGTGCACCACTCCGTCTCCACGATGAATGTTTGGGGGACGTAACGCCGTGAGACCACTTCCCCGTCCACGGCACTGAGCTTCCACCGCCCGTTACTCTCATCCCCCAGGATCGAGCAGAACACGGCCGGAGAGTCGAAGCGCGGGAAGCACAACCAGTCCACACTCCCCTCCCGTGACACCAACGGTCCGGTGTGGAGATCGGCCAACAGCGCATAGTCCTCAAGAGGGGTACTCATAGGCAGAATTCAATCATCAGCACCCTGCAAACGCCTGGAAGCGAGCCTCATCGAGGATTCAGACGCCTGATCTAACGTAGAGGTATGCAGAACATCAGGACACTGGTCATCCTGGGTGCCTCCGGGGACCTCACCGCTCGTCTTCTCCTTCCCGGACTGGGCACGCTGCTCAACGAACAGCCGGACCGGGAGATCACGGTGATTGGTTCCGCTCGCGACGACTTCCCAGGCCCCTCGGGACCCGACGACGACGTTCGGGGCGCCGATTGGCCCCAAACGGTTGCCAAAGCCTTCGATTCCGTGGGTGCGACCGGGCCTTCGGTCGAGCGGGTCAAAGACTCCACCCGCTGGATCGAGTGCGACGTGGCCGAGGCAGACCAACTGGCCGCACTGCTCGACGACGTGGAGGGGCCCGTCTGCCTGTACTTCGCGTTGGCACCGGCCGTCACGCGCAAGGCCTGCGAGGCCTTGAAGAGCCTCGACTCTTTGCCCGACGACCTCTGCCTCGCACTCGAAAAGCCCGTGGGCACGGACCTCGACTCGGCGCGAGAGCTCAACGCACTGGTGGGTGAGCTGGTCGACGAGGATCACACCTTCCGCGTGGACCACTTCCTGGGCATGCCCGGCGTGCTGGACGTGAGCGGCCTGCGCTTTGGCAACCGCATGTTCGAGCCGGTGTGGAGCCGCGAGCACGTGGAATCCATCGAGATCGTCTTTGATGAAACGCTGGCGTTGGAAGGCCGCGCCGGTTTCTACGATTCCACGGGTGCTGCGGAAGACATGATCCAGTCCCACCTGCTGCAGGTCATGGCGTTGGTCATGATGGAACCGCCCTCCCGCTTCGACCCCGTGGAGGTGCCGGCCAACACCGCGCACATTCTCCGCGCCACGCGCCTGTGGAGTGAGGATTCTTCGACCCGCTCTCCCCAGTACCGCAAGATCACGCCCGTGGTCCGCGGCCGGTACACCGCGGGCACAGTGGACGCTCACGAGCTCCCCGATTACACCTCCGAGGAGGGCGTGGATCCTTCGCGCGAGACGGAAACGTTCGCGCAGGTCACCCTCGAGGTGGACACCTGGCGGTGGAACGGCGTGCCCGTGACGTTGCGCTCGGGCAAGGCCATTGGCAATCCGGTCCAGCACATCCGCGTGACCTTCCGCCAACCGCCGCACGGCTACGAAGGCTGGCCGCACCCGCTGGCTCCCAACGCCATCTCGGTGGGATTCGAGGACGAAAACGTGCAGATCGAACTCAACGTGGGCAGCCCATATGACTCACGAGGCATGAACCGGTTGACACTGTCCAGCGGCACGCCCACCCCGGGGCTCACCGCCTACGGCTCCGTGATGCGGTGGATCTTGGACGGGGACCCCACCTTCACCGTGCGCGCGGATGCAACCGAGGAGGGCTGGCGGATCATCGACCTCATCAAGCACGCCTACGCCACGGACGCACCCCTGCTCGAGTACCCCGCCGGTTCCGAGGGCCCGGTGCCGCTGCCGTAGTAGCGCCCAGTGCCCACGCACCCTTCAATCTGATCGACTTTGTAACCAGGAACAAGCCGATTCCTGGACTTAACGTCGATCACTCTGCGCCCGGCTCCGCACCCGGGCGTTACCGTCGATCAGAATGCGGCATACCTGGAGGAGCTGTCCTAGCCGACGACGCCGCGTCAGTCGTGACGCTCGTGTCGGTCCACGAGGGGAATCCCCGCGGTCACCGGGTGGGAACCGGCGGTCATTTCCGCGAGTGGCTGGTCCACGATGGGGATGCCCGCGGTGACCGGTTCCCGCTCGGATTCGTAATCTTCGGCAGGGGTGGTGACCGAGCGGCGTCGGCGGACGATGTCCACGGCCGACTCAACCACAAGCACTCCCAGTGCCAGCCAGATCGGCAGGTAGGTGAAGATCTGACCCGGGGCCAGGGTCTCGCCGATCGCGAGCGAAACGAACACGAGTAGCACCGGCTCCAGGTAGCCGAGCAGGCCGAACACGTTGAACGGCAGGAGCTTGCTGGCCACTGTGTACGCGACCAGGGCGCCGGCGCTGAGCGCACCCAGTCCGAGGATCGCGGCGATCAACAAGCTCTGGTCGTCAATGGCGGTCAGACCGTCCTCCGCGCCCAGCAGGAACGCGGCAATGGGGAGCATGAGCGCCATCTCCGCCCACAAGCCGCCCGAGAACGAGGTGCCGGCCTGGTGACGCACCACGAAGTACACGGCGTAACCGCCGGCCACCGCCACGGTGGGCCAGGACATGCCGCCTGCCCGCCAGACTTCGTGGATCACCCCGATCGTGGCCAGCGCGGCACCGGCGATCTTCCACCAGGACATTGGTTCCTGGTAGAGCACCCGCCCGATCACGACCATGACCAGCGGCAGGAGGAAGTAGCCGAGGGAGGTGTCCAGGGCGTAGCCGTTCAAGGGGGCCCACGCGAACAACCACATCTGCATGGCCAGAATCCCGGCGGTGACCAGCAGGGACAGGCCCACCAGAGGTTTCTCCCCCGCCAGCACCAGCACCCGTTGAATGGCCCAGCGCCTGCCGGTCATTAACAGGATCAGTGTGACCGCGGGAAAGGTGAGGAGCATACGGAACGCCAGAATCTGATTGGCGTTCATCGGCTGCAACAGCACCGGATAGAGATACAGAACCCCGAAGAATACGGAGGCCAAAACGGAGGCCAGGACACC
Organism: Kocuria atrinae; assembly: GCF_039531425.1. Classification (NCBI taxonomy): domain Bacteria; kingdom Bacillati; phylum Actinomycetota; class Actinomycetes; order Micrococcales; family Micrococcaceae; genus Kocuria; species Kocuria atrinae. Next base: position 146,435 of record NZ_BAAAQA010000033.1, on the reverse strand, counting down.
TCTCAGCATGAGAATGCTCCTTCCGGTCAGTGCAGCGGTATATCGCCCCTTGCGTGTGTGGATTGAATGGTTGAAGAACCTTCTTCTCAAGGTAGGGGGTGAGCGCGGTAAAGACCACCTGTGACCGGGGCGCTACCCTATTGGGGGTCGCCGCGGCACGCTCGGGCCGTGTTCTGCGCAGTGCTCGGTTCCGACCGCTCGCCGATTCCACCCTTGTTCCTCGCCCTTGATCTCACCCGGGAGTTCTGTGTCCTCCTCCGTGCACACCAACCACGTCACACCGCTCCAACGCCAGTCCGTTACACGCGCCCTGCGCACCCCTTCGTGGCTCAAGACCGAAGTCCTGGGCGCCCTGGTGGTGGGGCTGGCCCTGATTCCCGAGGCCATTGCCTTCTCCGTGATCGCCGGCGTGGACCCACAGGTGGGGCTGTTCGCCGCCGCACTCATGGCCATGACCTTGGCTCTGGCGGGTGGGCGCCCCGCCATGATTTCGGCAGCCACCGGTGCCACGGCACTCGTGATGGCCCCCTTGGTCGCATCGCACGGTGTGAACTATCTAATTGCCGCGGTGATTCTGGCGGGCGTTTTCCAGATCGTGCTGGGCGCGGTAGGTTTCGCACGGATCATGCGGTTCGTGCCGCGCTCGGTCATGGTGGGCTTCGTGAATGCCCTGGGCATTCTGCTGTTCATCCCGCAGCTCGAGGAACTCATCGGCGTGCCGTGGGCGGTGTACCCGGTGGCGGCAGTCGCCTTGTTGATCGTGTTCGGTCTGCCCCGGCTCACCACCGCCGTGCCCGCACCACTCGTGGCGATCCTGGTGCTCACCCCGGTAGTGGTGCTGCTCGGATTGAACGTGCCCACCGTGAGTGACAAGGGCAAACTCCCCGACTCATGGCCCCAGCTGATCGTCCCGGACGTGCCCTACACGCTGGAGACACTGCAAATCATCGCTCCGTTCGCCCTGACCATGGCGGTGGTGGGCATCATGGAATCGCTCATGACCGCCAAGCTCGTGGACGACATCACCGACACCCCCTCCAGCAAGACCCGCGAAACTTGGGGTCAGGGTGTGGGCAACGTGGTCAGCGGCATGTTCGGCACCATGGGCGGTTGCGGCATGATCGGGCAGACGATGATCAACGTGCGGGCCTCGGGAGCGCGCACTCGGATCTCCACGTTCCTCTCCGGAGTGTTCCTGCTGCTCCTGGTGGTGCTACTGGGCGAGATCGTGGGCACCATTCCCATGGCCGCGCTGGCCGCCATCATGATCTTCGTGGCCTGGGCAACCTTCGACTGGCACTCCATCCGCCCGTCCACGCTGCGCCGCATGCCGCTGTCCGAAACCGTGGTCATGCTCGTGACGGTTGCCGTCACGGTGGCCACCCATAACCTGGCGCTCGGCGTGGGTGCGGGTGTCCTGGCGGCGATGATCGGCTTCGCACGCCGCGTAGCTCATGTGGTCACGGTGGAGCGCACCGTGGAGTCCTCGACGGGTTCGCGCGGAGGCAGTGCTGTAGCGGCTGGCCCGTCCGACCCGTACGGATCCGATATCCCGGCTTCCGGTCACTCTGCCGACGACAACGCCATGGCCACCTACCATGTGCGCGGCGAGTTGTTCTTCGCCTCCTCCAACGACCTGTACACCCAGTTCCGCTACGCCGAGGACCCGGCGACCGTGGTCATCGATTTCAGCGAGTCACACATCTGGGATGCCTCCACGGTGGCGGCCGTGGACGCCGTCACGGACAAGTACCGCGCTCACGGCACCACCGTGAAGATCCGGGGACTCAACCTGCCGTCCCGACGCATGAGGGCGCGGTTGTCCGGGACCATGCAGTAGGGCCAATCGTCAATTGGCTCGGTGGCTGAGAGGCACCCCATCCACCGACCCACACTGGCCCGCGTGTCACCAGTCGGAGAAGTTCACCTCCACCTTGTCCCCGGTGACGACCAGGTCACCGGAGCCGCGCTCCGCACGTTCGTCTAATTTGGCGTTGGTCACTCAGCGCTGAGTAGTCTCGTTTGAATTGGCTAGCTCCGTGGCCCGCTGGGCATCCCCGGTCCCCACGGATTTCATGATCTCTTCGGCCTTCCTGTCCGAGCTAAACATGGTGCGACTGACCACGGAGAACACAATCACCGGGTGTTAACTGGAGAGTCCTCTATGAAAACCAGAAGCGAAGGATCCACTTGGACGTTGGGGACTGCTGCACGGTTAGGTGACAGGTTGTAGTCACGCCGCCAGTGCGACGGTCGTGATCATGATGGTCTCGAACTCGATGGGCGTCAAACGGCCCAGACGTGCCTGACGCCGACGCCGGTGATAGGTCCGTTCGATCCAGGTCACCATTGCGATGCGTAGCTGCTCGCGGGTGGTCCAGGAGCGGCGGTCGAGGACGTTCTTCTGCAGAAGGGAGAAGAACGATTCCATCGCGGCGTTATCGCCGGCAGCACCGACCTGGCCCATGGATCCGATGAGGTGGTGACGGTTCAGGGCGTGCACGAATTTCCGTGACCGGAACTGAGACCCACGGTCCGAACGCACGATGCAACCAGCGGCGTCGCGACGTCTGGATATCGCGTTGTCCAGGGCGTTCACCGCGAGGCGCGCCTTCATCCGGTCGCTGATCGAGTAGCCCACGATCCGGCCGGAATAGACGTCTTTGATGGCGCAGAGGTAGAGCTTGCCCTCCGCGGCTTGAGTTCCAGCCATCGTCGCAACACTGGTTCAACTCGCATTCAGTAAAGCATGGAGTCGTTCGGCTGGAGTGTCCCGGACGCTTGCCGTTCTTGGCGCGCTTCTTGCCGAAGACGGACCACCACTGGTTGTCGCGGCAGATCCGCCACGCGGTCCGCTCGCACATCGCCTCGCCCGCGTCTGCGGCTTCGCCGACGAGGAGCCGGTATCCGAACTCGGGATCGTTGTGGTGGGCGTCCAGGAGCGCGTTGGCCCGGTATGCCTCGGCCAGCTCGGCCTTGGTGACCGTAGTGCCTCACAGTCAATTCCCCGGGAACGGTGGGCCGTGCCTCAGATAAAAGTCCCCGGGAAATCTAGCTGGCCTGCCGGCGGTGGAGCTTGATGCCCGAGGGGTTGGGGTGGGCGGTGACGGCCTGTACTTCCCGTTCGAGTTCGCGGGTCTTCTCGGCGGCCAGGCGGATCAGTTGTTGCTGGATCCGGTCGATTTCGGTGGCGATGGCCACCGGGTCCAGGCTGTCGTGGTGGGCCCGGAGTTCGGCTTGCTGGGTGTCGCTGAGGATTCCGGAGGCCAGCAGCCGTCGGTATGGGGTTTTCGGGGTGTCGTAGAGGCGTTTGCGCCGCCCGACCGCGTCGGTGGCCCAGCCGGCGGGCTTCTTTGTGGGGGTGAGGTAGTTCAGCCGGTCGTTGACCAGGGGCCAGAGCCGGTTCAGCAGCACCAGCTCGGCGGGGGCGTCATACCGGTAGTAGAACCCGTAGCGGCGCACCAGGTGCCCGTTCTTAGATTCGATGGTGGCCTGGTCGTTCTTCTTGTAGGGCCGTCCGCGAGTGAAGAAGATGTCCTTGTCGGCGGCCCAGTTGACCACGTCGTGGTTGATGAACTCCGATCCGTTGTCGAAGTCCAGGTCGCTGACCAGGTACGGGATCGTGTCGAATCCGGTCTGGAGGGTGGCGAGGATGTGTACGCGGGCGTTGTTGCGGATCGCGCGGGTGAATACCCAGCCGTTGTGCACATCGGTGAAGTTCACCGAACGGGCGAACTCGCCCTTGAGCGTGGGCCCGCAGTGGGCGACGGTGTCGACCTCGAAGAATCCGGGTTCGTCCTCGACCTCGTCACCGGCCTTGCGGATCGTGACCGAGGTGCGCAACAAGGACCCCGGCTTCGTCGCGGACTTGCCGTGCACCGGGTCCTTGGCCCGGGTCGGGGCCAGGTACCGGTCGATGGTGGCCGCGCTCATCGCCAGCAGCTCGGCACGCACCACCGGGCAGTACCGGTCCTGGCCCTCGACCAGGGCGCCGTGGCGTTCCATCGCCTCGATCCACTCGGCCATCGAGGCGGCCAGGTACTTCCCGCACAGGCCGCCGGAGACCGCCCAGATGCGCCGGAGCACCATGAGGGCGTCGTAGGAGTACCTGCGGGGTTTGGTCTTGCGCCGGTCGAGCACCGTGACCGTCGCGGCGGCCCGCCCTGGCGGCTGATTGGCGCGGCGGCGCAGCTGCTGGCGGGCGTGGTCCCGGTTCCAGCCGGTGACTCCGACAACGGTGTCCAGGATCGCGCCCTTCTGCTTCTTCGGCGCCGTCGCATAGGCCTTGGCGTACTTCTTGGTCACTTCGATGCGGGTCATCATCGACACGTCCCTGTCAGCCATACCCCATCGTCGCCGTGCCACCGAAACCACGGAAGATTTCGCGGGGAAAACCATGTGAGGCACGGCCCCTGCTACGCGGGGACTTTATGTGAGTCTCGTCGTTCTCTGGCGGTGAACACGCGCCTGCGCCTAAAATGGCGTGAGTAGGGTCGTTGAGACCGATCAGATCAGCAGGCTGTCGTTCCGGTCGGGGCGGCGGCCCTGGGAGAGGAGGACGCATGAAGGCTTTGACTTGGCAGGCGAAGCGGACGGTGAGTGTGGAGGAGGTCCCGGATCCGGTTATCCAGGAGCCCACGGACGCGATCGTGCGGATCACCTCGTCCGCGATCTGCGGTTCGGATCTGCACCTGTACGAGGTGCTCACCCCGTTCATGGATAAGGGCGACATCATCGGCCACGAGCCGATGGGCATCGTGGAGGAGGTCGGCTCGGCCGTCACCCACATCAAGGCCGGGGACCGGGTGGTGATCCCGTTCAACGTCTCCTGCGGGCACTGCTTCATGTGCACCCAGGGCCTGCAGTCCCAGTGCGAGATCACCCAGGTGCGGGAGTACAACAACAACGCCCAGTTCCTGGGCTACTCCCGTCTCTACGGTTCGGTGCCCGGTGGGCAGGCCGAGTACCTGCGCGTGCCGCACGCGGACTACGGGCCCATCAAGGTCCCGCACACCGGGCAGGACGAGCGCTACCTGTTCCTCTCCGACGTGGTGCCCACTGCCTGGCAGGCCGTGCAGTACGCCGCGCCCGGGCAGGGCGGGTCCCTGGCGGTGCTCGGTCTGGGCCCGGTCGGTCAGATGTCCGCCCGCATTGGCAAGCACTTGGGTTATGAGGTGTTCGCGGTGGACCCGGTCCCGGAGCGCCGGGCCATGGCCGAACGCCACGGCATCGCCACCCTGGACTCCACGGACGGCGTGGTCGAGCAGCTCAAGGACCTCACCGGCGGGCGCGGCCCGCATGCGGTGGTGGACGCGGTCGGGATGGAGGCCCACGGCTCCCCGGTGGCCGGGATGGCCCACCAAGCGGTGGGAGCATTGCCGTCCGCGCTGGGTCGCAAGGCGATGGAAACGGCGGGGGTGGACCGACTCGGTGCCCTGTACACCGCGATCGAGGCCGTGCGGCGCGGTGGGACGATCTCGATCAGCGGGGTGTACGGCGGGATGAAGGACCCGCTGCCGTTGATGACGATGTTCGACAAGCAGCTCCAGTTGCGGATGGGTCAGTGCAACGTGCGGCGGTGGACCGAGGAACTGCTGCCGCTGGTCGATGACCCCGCCGACCCGCTGGGCGTGCTGGACCTCACCACGCACACCGCCCCCCTGGACCAGGCGCCGGCGATGTACGAGAAGTTCCAGAAGAAGGAAGACGGCTGCATCAAGGTCGTCCTCAAGCCCTAGCCTCCCAGTACGCGCCGGAGCCCGGTCTCCATCTCGAGACCGGGCACTGGCGTGTCTTGGGCCCGTCCGTGGCCCGCGCCCACACCGGGTGGCCGCGTGGTGCGTTCACCGTTCACGGCCAGCGCCGGGGTCGATCGCACACAGCAGCGCAGAGGGGCGCGGGGATTCATCGGGCGAAGTCAGTGGCCGGAATAGTGCTCTGAGGGGCCGTGTTGCCACGGGTATGAAGGCAATTGGATTCCATACCCCCGGTGACCCGGACGTCCTCGACGTGATCGAGCTTCCCGATCCCGTTCCCGGCGAGGGCGAGGTCTTGATTCGTGTTCACGCGGCCGCGGTGAACCCTACCGACTTCACCGGGCGCACCCGGCAGCGGCGGGCGGGGACAGCCGGGGGACCGTATGTGCTGGGCATGGATGCGGCCGGGGTCATCGAACAGATCGGCCCCGAGACCCAGACCGATCTGAGGGTCGGTGATCGCGTCATGGCCATCATCGTCCCGCGCGGCTCACACGGGGCTTATGCCGAACGCGTGGCGGTTCCGGCCGAGTCCGTGGCGCCCATGCCGTCGAACACCGGCTTCGCCGAGGCCGCCACCTTGCCGATGAACGGGCTGACCGCGCGACTGGCCCTGGACAGGCTGGGCCTGGACGCCGGTGATGTGGTGGCGGTGACCGGTGCAGCCGGGGCCATGGGCGGGTACGCGGTGCAGCTGGCTAAGGCCGACGGGCTGAGGGTCGTGGCCGACACCGCACCGCAGGACGAGGAACTCGTCAAGAGCCTGGGAGCGGACCTGGTGCTGCCCCGCGGCGAGGGCTTCGCGCAAGCGGTGCGCGAGCACTACCCTGCCGGGGTGGATGCGCTGATCGACGGTGCCGTACAGGGGAACGAGATCGCGGCCGCGATCAAGGACCGTGGAACGGTGATCACCCTGCGCGGATACGACCAACCAGGCGAGCGGGGCATCGTGTTCCAGCCGATCGTGGTGGTCGACTACGCCCGTGCCTCGGAGAAATTACACACCCTTGGCCGCCAGGCCGAAGAAGGCCTGCTGAGCCTGCGCGTAGCCCAGGAGCTCCCGATGGACCAGGCTCCCCAGGCTCACCGGCGCCTGGAAGCAGGAGGGGTGCGCGGGCGGCTCGTCCTGGTCTTCTGAGGTGGCGACAACGGGAGCGCCGTTACCTACTACCTCACGAAGCGTGTAGGGCCGAGGACATGCCGGTATTGGAGGGGGGAGGTGCCGGCATGCCCTCGACCGTTATCGACGGTAGACCAGCACCCTGTGCGCATGAACCGCTGTGGACACCCGAGGATTACCTGACTTGCCCCGAGGTGTTGGGCCGGGAGCACTCACCTTCTGAGGCGGTCTCATGCGGTTGGTGCGACTGAGGGTCGTAGTGAGTTTGAACGGAGGACCTGTCATTCCGGTGGTGCAGGTGAATCGGCCCAGGTTCTCTGCCGCTACTTTGTGGGTTCGGGCTCTCGGGTGAGGGCCTCATAGTGGAGCGTCTCGAACTCTATCGGGGTGAGCATCCTGAGGGAGCCGTGGAGGCGCCGGTTGATGCTCCTATATGCGTCAAGCCGCTAGCGCGGCGTCTGCTTGGGTGAGCCGTAGGTCCCGTGTGTTCTTCCAGACCTCGCGGATGAGATGGCGTTTCAGGCACCGGATGATCTCCAGCTTGGTCTTGCCCTCGGCGGTGCGCCGTTCGACGTAGGTCTTGGTCCGGTCGTCCATGCGCATTCGCACGATGATGATGCGGTGCAGCGCGGCATTGGCCGGGACTGCCGCACGAACAGGTGACAGTTGGGGTTTCAGGCCGCGAGGTCCACGGCCGGGTTCATGATGGTCTCGTATTCGATGGGGGTCAATCGGCCCAGGCGGGCCTGTCGGCGACGGCGGTGGTAGGTACGTTCGATCCAGGTGATGATCGCGATCCGAAGCTCTTCACGGGTGTGCCAGCGCTTGCGGTCCAGGACGTTCTTCTGCAGAAGGGAGAAGAACGATTCCATCGCGGCGTTATCGCCGGCAGCACCGACCTGGCCCATGGATCCGATGAGGTGGTGACGGTTCAGGGCGTGCACGAATTTCCGTGACCGGAACTGAGACCCACGGTCCGAACGCACGATGCAACCAGCGGCGTCGCGACGTCTGGATATCGCGTTGTCCAGGGCGTTCACCGCGAGGCGCGCCTTCATCCGGTCGCTGATCGAGTAGCCCACGATCCGGCCGGAATAGACGTCTTTGATGGCGCAGAGGTAGAGCTTGCCCTCCGCGGCTTGAGTTCCAGCCATCGTCGCAACACTGGTTCAACTCGCATTCAGTAAAGCATGGAGTCGTTCGGCTGGAGTGTCCCAGTCGAGCGTCTTGCGTGGACGTTCGTTGAGGTCCTCTGCGACGCGTCGCAATTCTGCGGGCGTGTGGCGGGAGAGATCGGTGCCCTTCGGGAAGTACTGGCGTAGGAGGCCGTTCGTGTTCTCGTTGCTGCCGCGCTGCCAGGGGCTGCCCGGATCACAGAAGTACACCGCCATATCGGTGGCGGTCTGGAACCCCACATGCCCCGACATCTCGGTGCCCTGGTCCCAGGTCAGCGAGCGGCGTAGCGCTGCTGGCAAATCAGCGACGGTGGTGATGAGGCCATCGCGCACGGTCTCGGCCGTGTGGTCATGTTCAAGGTGCACGAGGGTAACGAAGCGGCTTGATCGCTCGACGAGTGTTCCGATTGCTGATCGTCCCATCGTGCCGACGATGAGGTCCCCTTCCCAATGCCCAGGGATTGCACGATCCTCAGCTTCCGCGGGTCGCTCAGCGATGGAGACCATAGGGTCCACGAAGCGACTGGTTCTCTTCGCTGGATCGCGCCGTGGTTTTCGTGTTGTCCGCCCGCGCCTCATCGACGCGGCGATCTCGCGTTTCAGAGCGCCGCGTCCTTGGACGTAAATCGCCTGGTAGATCGTTTCGGTGCTCACCCGTATCCCTTGATCGTCCGGGAAGTCTTTCACGAGCCGGTGACTGATCTGCTCTGGTGACCATCGTTTACGCAACTTCGCTGCCACATAGGCGCGCAAATCGCCAGCAGATTCGAGTTTGCATGCACGTCGCCTCGGCCGGCGCGCCGCCGCGATCCGGTGCGCCGCGTAAGGAAGATAGCCGACTGTCGTGGCCGTGTTGCGGGCGATCTCCCGGCTGATCGTCGACGCGCTCCGCCCCAGCGCACGCCCGATCGACCTTATCGAGTCCCCGCGGCTGCGTAGATCGTGAATACGCTCTCGTTCGATCAAACTCAGGTAGCGAGAATCGATAACAGTCTCAAGACGCGCCAGATCAACCGGGGCGCCTCTCGTATAGGCATCACGCGGGCTCTTCACATTCGCCAGTATCGCCGCCTGACGGTAGCGAACTACACGACCGTCGGGGTGAACGCGTCCGCCCGTTATCTGCTTGATGCCCTTGTCCCAATCTTGCGCAGAGCCCTTGTCCACGCCGACCCGTCTCGCAGCATCCGCCCGACTGACACCGTCGGCACGCAACCGCTCAAACCGTGCTCGTTGAGCGCGGGTGTCCTTCCCCGTGAAGATCCCCGCCTGATGCGCCCACTTGTAGCAAGTGACCCGCACGAACCCGAGCTCTTTCGCGACCTTCGACACGTTCCCCGTCGACGCCAGCAGGCGGAAGAACTCGGCCTTGTCCTCAGCCGTATAGACCCGGCTCTTCGCACGGGAAGTCGATACGCCAGCCTCATTTCGCCACCGGTAACACGACTCAACGCTCAGCCCCAGCTCAGCCGCGACAGCACGGATCGTGCCGCCACGATCAAGCCGACGGAAGAACTCGTCCCGCTCCTTCGCCTTGTACTGCACATTCTCTCTACCCCTCGGCCGAATAACCATCGCACGCACCTCTCGATCAGAGTGTTGCGACGATGGCTGGAACTCAAGCGGTGGAGTGTTCGGTAATGTCCGTCAGCCACAGCTGGTTCGGTGCTTCGGCCGTGAACATGTGTCGCGTCCGGCCGTGCTCGTCATTGACGGCACAGAAGTCGTCATGGACGGGCGGCCCGGGGCGATGGGCCTTGCTGCGCTTGGGCTTCCCGAACGCGCTGAACCAGCCGTTGGTTGATGCGATCCGCCATGCGGTCCGATCCGCCATTGCCTCACCGTGGTCGCGGGCCTCGTCGGCGAGCAGGCGGTGCCCGAACTCGGGGTCGTCCTGGTGCGCGTCGAACAGCGCGTTCGCGCGATACGCCTCCGCGACCTCGCTGGTGGTGATGGGGTTGGCCAGCCACCGGTAGTAGGGCTGGCGGGAGAGCTTGAGCACCCGACACGTCACCGTCACAGGGATCCCTGCGGCGGCGAGCTCCGTCACGAGCGGGTAGAACCTTTTCCCGGCAAGTTCGCCTGCGACAGATACGCCGCCGCACGGCGGAGGACCTCGTTCTCCTGCTCGAGAAGCCGGATCCGTTTGCGCGCCTCGCGCAGCTCGGCCGCCTCAGTCCTGGTCGCTCCGGGCTTGGCGCCCTCGTCGATGTCGGCGCGACGCAGCCACTTCTGCAGCGTCATCGGGTGAACACCGAAGTCATTCGAGATCTGCTCGATCGCCACTCCAGGCTCGCGGTTCCTCGCGACGCGCACGACGTCGTCACGGAACTCGCTTGGGTAGGGCTTTGGCACAGCAACATCCTTCCAGACCCACCCCTCAGGCAAGCCATCTCAGATGTCACCTAACCGTGCAGCAGTCCCATCTGCTGGCTAGTGCTCCACAATCTGAAGTTGCTGGGTAATCCGAAAGCAAGGTTTTCAAAGGCCCAACAAAATTGGCAACGATCAATTCTCATGATGGAGTGAGACGCTACCGACCGTGAGCTGGGCAACATCCACTGCCTCCCAAGACCGAGTGGATTCCCACTATGATGCCGCTGAAACCCGCTGGCTACAGACCGAAATCGTGCGGCTGGCCTGGCAGCTGGTGACCATTCCGCATGTAGTCGATCCCCCTGGAAAAGATAATTCATTAATGCATGCACTTGTCATTGCCGCCGATGCAGACGGCCACAGTAGGCCCGGGTCAGTATCTTGACAACCAAGAGTTGATTGCCGCCGAAAGATAAGCTGGGTCTCTCACATTTACTGAATGTTTCCTGAATACCAGACATTGCCAGAGACCTCCGACACCCATAAGCGTGTGGGCTCTTTGGGGCACATTGAGACGCACACATCCGCTTTGATCAGGGCAAATACACAACCGTCACGCGCAACGGTTACAGGTCCTGGGGCCCCAGCGGCAGTCCGAGCAGATACCAACCGACGAACAACAGGAACCAGCCCACGAGCATGGCGATCGACAGCGGCAGCACCAATGAGATCAAGGTGCCCACGCCGGCGTCCTTTTGGTAGCGCCGCAAGTAACCGAGCACCAGCGCGAAGTAGGGGCTCACCGGACTGAGCACGTTGGTGGGTGAATCACCGATCCGGAACAGGGCCTGTGTGGTCTCCGGAGAGACATCCAACAGCATGAGCATGGGCACCATCACGGGCGCGAGCAGCGTCCACTGGGCCGAGCCGGAAGTGATCAGCAGGTTCATGACCGCCACGATGGCCACCACACCCGCAAACATGATCACCGGGTGCAGCCCCAGTCCGCCAATGAAGTCCGCTCCGTATACGGCCAGCACCGGTCCGATCCCCGACCATTCGAAGTACGCGGTGAACTGCGCGGCGGCAAAGAACAACACCAGAACGGGTGCCACGGACACGATGCCCTTGGACATGGCCTCCGGAATCTGGCGAGCGCGCGTCATGGTCCCAGCGGCACGGCCGTAAACCCAACCCATGACCGCGAACATCACGGCAATCACGATGCCGACGTTGAGCAACAACGGGGACATCAGGATGGTGCCATCCTCGGCGCGCAGCGGAGAACCGGGAGTGAGGAGCAAGGCCAGGTAGATCGCCATCATCACCGCGAAGGCGATGCCCGCGTTGCGCAAACCGCGCTTCTCGCGGGGCTTGAGCTTCATGTCGGAGAAGGAGCCCATGTCCTGCTCCTTGGTGTCCGTGTCCTCCTCGATCGCTTGGCCGCGCTTGGCAATCACGGTTTCCGTGACCACCGTGATGATGCCCGCCAGCACCAGGGCCGAGACGATGTTGAAGAAGTAGTTGGAGATGGGAGTGACAATCGCATTGGGGTCGATCAGGCCCGCGGCCGCTGTCGAAATGCCCGCGAGCAAGGCGTCCGACGCCGTCGGCAAGAGCGACGCGTTGAAGCCCGCCGCAACCGAGCAGAACGCGACGATCAAACCGACCACCGGCGAGCGCCCGGCGGCCTTGAAGGCGAGCGCACCGAGTGGGATGAGCACCACATACATGGCGTCCGCCGCGATGGAGCCGGTGATGCCGGTCAGCGCGAGCACGAAAGTCAGCCACTTGGGACCCACGCGCGAGACCGAACCGCGCAGCGCAGCCGAAAGCATCCCCGATTCCTCGGCTACCGCCACGCCCAGCAGGATCACGACCACCAGGCCCAGCGGGGGGAACTCCACAAAGTTGATGACCGCTTCGGAGACGATCTGGCGCAAGCCTTCCGGGGAGAGCAGGTTGGTGACCTGGATGGTCTCGTCGGTGGCCGGGTTGACCGCGCTCAAACCCATGGTGCCCAGGACCCAGCTCAGCACGAGCACCACGCCGGCCAGGATGAAGAACAACCAGAACGGGTCCGGCAGTTTGTTGCCCACCCATTCGATCCAGTTGAGCACTCTCAGGAGTGCGCCGTCGCCGTTCTTCTGTTTCTTGTGCGTATCGGCAGGCTGTGATGAGGAAGACATGGCTCGTCCCGTTTCTTGAGGCGGTCACGATCGGTTGTCGGTTAAAGTACCCGGCGGTTGCCCACCCACCAGTGATGACGGGCCGTGGCGCGCTTGTGCGTATAAGAATTACGGCGTGCGCGCCTCAGCGCCGCACTGTCCACTCCGGATTAATGGGTGCGCGGTAAGGGGTGTAATCTCCTAAAGGCTTTCGTGCCGAACTGCATGATTTTCTGAGCAAAGCCTGAGCAGAATCACCTACTGAAGGTACTCCCGTGAGCGAATTTCCCGCTGCCCTCAAGCGCGGTCTGACCGTGCGCCACGTGCGCTTCATGGCCCTGGGTTCGGCTATCGGAACCGGTCTGTTCTACGGTTCCGCCTCCGCAATCCAGGCCGCAGGCCCCGCCGTACTGTTCGCATACATGATCGGTGGCGCGGTGGTGTTCCTGGTCATGCGCGCCCTGGGTGAGATGGCCGTGCTGCACCCTGTGACCGGTTCGTTCGGTCAGTACGCCGGCCGCTACCTGGGCCCGCTCGCCGGTTTCATCACGGGGTGGACGTTCGTGTTCGAGATGGCCATCGTGGCTCTCGCGGACGTCACGGCCTTTGGCATTTACATGCAGTTCTGGTTCCCGGACACTCCCCAATGGATCTGGGTGCTGGCCATCGTTCTGCTCATCACCGGCCTCAACCTGCTCAACGTCAAGGTGTTCGGCGAGCTGGAGTTCTGGCTGACCATCGTGAAGGTCACCGCCATCATTCTGATGATCGTGGGCGGTTTTGCGATCCTCATCTTCGGTTTCTCCGTCCCGTCCAGCACGCCGCCCGGACTCCACAACCTGGTCGACCACGGCGGCCTGTTCCCCAACGGTTTTGCGGGCCTGTTGCTCTCGTTCTCGGTGGTGATGTTCGCGTTCGGTGGCATCGAGACCATCGGCATCACCGCCGGCGAGGCCAAGATCCCCGCCAAGACCATCCCCGCCGCGATCAACACGGTTCCCGTGCGCATCCTGCTCTTCTACGTGCTCACGCTCTTCGTGCTGATGTGCCTGTTCCCCTGGAACGAGGTCACCGGCGAGGTCAGCCCCTTCGTGCAGATTTTCGAGTCCCTGGGTATCTCCTACGCCGCTCACATCCTCAATGCGGTGATCATCACGGCGGCGATCTCCGCCATCAACTCGGACATCTTCGGTTCCGGTCGCATGGTCTACGGTCTGGCCCAGCAGGGTCACGCACCCCGCGCCTTCACCCACGTGGGCCGCACCGGCGTTCCAACCCTCACGGTTGCACTGATGGCGGGCGTCCTGGTGATCGGCGTGATCCTCAACGCCGTGATCCCGGAGAACGTCTTCTTGATCATCGCGTCCCTGGCCACGTTCGCCACGGTGTGGGTCTGGATCATGATCCTGCTCTCCCACCTGGGCATGTCCCGCGAACGTGCCCGCGCCGGTGCCCCGCGTAGCTCCTACCCGTTGCCCGGCGGTCGCGTGAGCACGTACCTTGCGTTGGCCTTCATGGCGTTCGTGATCGTGCTACTCGCCTTCACCCCGGACACTCGCATCGCCCTGATCGTGGGCCTCGCGTGGCTGGTCATCATGACCGGCGTGTTCTTCACGTTCGTCAAGGGCAAGGGTCGCCAGCGCACGGTTCTTCCCGACGACGCCGCTCTCCCCACCGAACCCGCCGGCGCCGGTTCCAGCGCGGGTGCCGTGCGGTAGGCACTGCCCAACGCTGTCGTTACAGACGAGCTCGGTGGCCCATTCAAGACGGCGCCGAGCTCGTCTGCTTCCTCATAACCTTCTTCAGAGCAGAGTTATATAGTCCTCATTAATCGCCCCCACGATTGCTAAGGACTCCCCCATGTCTCAAGTGAACTACTCAGTCATCGACACTGAAACCACTGGCTTATGGTCCACCGGTCACGATCGAGTTGCCGAGATTGCCATTGTGACCTTGAGCCCCGAGGGGGAGGTCATCGAGCGTTGGGAAACCCTGATCAATCCGCAACGCGATCTGGGAAAACAATCGTTGCACGGGATTCGCGCGGCCGATGTCCTCTCGGCACCGACTTTCAAAGATGTCGCGGATGAAATTGCCTGGCGTCTCAGTGGAACTGTTCCGGTTGCGCACAACTTACGCTTCGACGCGGGCTTCCTGACCGCCGAGTGGCATCGCGCCGGAACACAGTTCCCCCTTGAGTTTTTCGAGTACGGCCTGTGCACCATGCAAGAAGCTTCCGTGTACTTGCCAGGCAACAACAGAAACTTGGCCGACTGCTGCGCAGCTTTCGACATTACGATTCCCCACGCGCACAGCGCCGGAGATGATGCGGAGGCAACAGCGCAGCTACTTGCGGCATATATGAGGACCGAGACCAACGCCGAAAAGTGGACTCGTATCTTCGAGGCAAGTCAGTCACTCCAGTGGACCGTTACCGAGCCAGCAGCTCGAACCATTTGCCGTTTGAGAAGTAGGAGCGACGCACCTCAAGAAACTCACTTCCTTGAACGCATCGTTCAGCACATTCCCGAAGCGGGTGAAACGGCGGCTGAAATTGACTACCTTGGCCTGCTTGACCGGGCGCTCCTGGATCGTCACTTGTCCCTTCATGAACAAGATGCCCTCGTTGCTCTGGCTAATGAACTGGGGTTGGGCCGATCAAGAGTTGTGACCTTGCACGATTCGTACATGGACCAGTTACTCGCGGCAGCGTGGGATGACGGTGTGATCACGGATAGCGAGGAAGAAGACCTCCGCGCAGTCGGTCAATTGCTCTCCGTCTCCCGAGAGAAAATCGACAGTGGCATCACCACCAGACCTGTTGTTCAGGAAACATCACCCTCATCAAAGCCTTCATTCGGCCCGGGGTCATCAATTTGCCTCACGGGCGACATGTCCAAACCGCGTCCTCAGATAGCCGAAGAGCTTGTTGAGGCTGGGTTCGTCGTTAAATCAGGCGTGAGCAAGAAGCTGGATCTCCTCGTTGCTGCCGATCCGGACTCCCTCTCAGGTAAGGCACGAAAGGCTCGTGATTACGGAATTCCCGTTGTGGGCGAGGAGTACGTATGGAGTCACTTGCTGACCCGAGTCAATGTTTGATGATTAGCCATCACAGGAGGAGATTCCCGGGCTGAATTCCGGGAATTACGCCTTCTCCGGACTGGCTGATCGGACTAGCCTTGAGCATGCAATGCATGCATGAGGAGGCGACATGACTACCGTGATCATCCGAAACCTTGATGCCCGGGTCATTGCTGCGCTCCAACGCCGCGCAACTTTTCACGGCCGATCCTTGGAAGCGGAAATCCGAGCAATCCTGTCGGAGTCCGTGGCTGAATCACCGGGTTGCGCAACTCAGGGCCTGGGAACACGCATCCATGAATCATTCGCCGTGTCGGGTGGATTCGATCTTCCTGATCGTCCCACTGAGGAAGCACGAGCCGCGGACTTTTCCTGACTGGTGTTTCTGATCAGTTACCAGCGCTGGCGGGAATCGAACTCTCCGTGATGGTGACCGTGACACTTTCGACATCACCTTGCGAGCCATCCTGTCTGCCGGATTCACCCCGCCACCACCCCATGAACTCCCGGGCCGTGAACACCGGCTTACCCCACTTCGCCGCATTCTTGGCCTTATTGGACTGCGAACCGTCCTCGGCGGTGACCAGGACATCGCAGCGGGTCTTGGTCACGTTGACGACCGGCTGCAGACCCCGTTCTGCAGCCATATCTTCCAGATCCTCCCGATAGACCTCTCGCCCATCGGCACCGATCACGGTGCCGGTGAAGCAAATGCGAGCGCCGGCAACCAGCACCGAGTCGATGTCCTGAGTTGAGCCAGCTGACTCGTCCAGGATGTGATCCCCGGTTTGCTCCTCCACCGCACGCACAACCGCCAGGCTCTCGGCAGAGAACCGCCCGCGCTCACCGGCCTCACGCAATTTCTCGGCCAAAACCGCACCCGGGGTCTCCGCGGCACCCGCACTGCACCGCACGGTGAATTCCGTTGTCTCGGCGGGCCGAGGCATCAGGTACCCGGAACGATCCTGAGCCTCAGGAAACGCGTCCGCTATGGCCTCCGACAGATCCTGTCCGGCGACCAGATCTTGCACGGCACGCGCTCGCTCCACCGCCGTCGGCGCTTCGAGCGCGCGGCGCTGTTGGGCGGAAAGTCGCGTTGCGGCGACGTCGTACCCCATGGGCATGTGCGTGACGTAACCGGTGCGTTTGAGCTCGTAATCGAGGTACCCGAGTTGTCGGTCGAGGTTGATACCCGCAGGCACCCGGCCGGCCAGGTGCGGAGCGAGCGCGGCCCACGCGTCCGTGAGGAGGGGGGCGAGCTGCACTTGACCTGCAGTGATGCCGTACGCGGTGCGGGCGTCGCCCATGTCGCGGGTGGGATTGACGAGGGTGCTGAGTTCCAGGCCGTCGTCGGTGACCAGGGCGATCTCCACGGGGCGGGGGCGCCAGCGGTCGCCCTCGTCTCCCACGCTGCAGATGCCCAAGTACACGCTGCGCTTGGTCGGCTGCGCCGCGTGGGAACCGGAGCGCAAGAATCGGCGGATCCGCTGATCGACCTTGAGGTCGCGCGGGAGAACGTTGCGGCGCAGCACGAGCCCCTCGAACGATGTGCAGCGGCTCAGCGCAACGTACAACTGACCGTCCGCGAACGTGCCGCCGGTCAGGTCGACCACCACGTTGTCGAGGGTCTGCCCCTGACTCTTGTGGATCGTGATGGCCCACGCGAGGCGGAACGGCAGCTGGGTGTACGTACCGATCACGTCGTGGCGGAGCGTTCCGTGCTCGACGACGGGCCGCGTCACCTCCCACAGGTTGGGCTCGACCTTCACGACATCGCCGTTGGGAAGTTCGACGAAAACAATGAGCTCGCCGTCCTCCCAGAAGTAATCCGCCACCCTGGCGATCGTGCCGTTGACCCAGCGGTCACCGGGATCGTTGGTGAGCATCATGACCTGCGCACCGCGCTTGAACACGAGCTCCTTGTCCACGGGAATCTCGAAACCGTCCAGGTCACCGGTGAGGATGGCCGCGTGATGGACCGGCTCGTCCTCGAGCTGCTCGAGCATCGAGCGGTTGCGGGACGTGGCCATGCGGTTGGTGGTGGTCAGCGTCAGCCAGAACTCGTCGATGGGCGGGGTGAAATCAGGGTCGGTGCGGGCGTTGAGTTCGCGGCGAGCCTCGTCGAGCAGGCTGCCTTCGCGCACGGCGTTGAGGATGTCGACCAGGCGATTGTCCCCGATCTGCCGGAACACCGTGCTCAGTTCCACCGTGGCGAAATCATCCGGGTGGTAGGTGTCGGCGGAGAAAAAGTACGGGGTCTTGTAGCGGGTGGAGAAGTGCTCGCGTTCGTAGTCGGTGACCACGGGCGGGAGCTGATACAGGTCCCCGACCAGCACCAGCTGCACTCCGCCGTACTTCCGACCGGGCTTGGGACCGAAACGCTCCAACGCGGCAACCAGGCAATCGAACAGGTCGGCCCGGACCATGGATGCCTCATCCACGATGAGCGTGTGCAGCTCCCGCAGCGTCTTGGCGAACCTGCCCGGGAAGTACTTTCCGGTGCGCACCTGCTCCGGGGTCATGCCCGGATACAGCGACAGCAGTCGGTGGATCGTGTAGCCCTGCACGTTGAGCGCGGCGATCCCGGTCGGTGCCACGACCACAACATTGCGCCGGGTGTGGGCCATGAACTCCCGGATCAGCGTGGACTTACCGGTGCCCGCCTTACCCGTGAGGAACACGTTTTCGCCGTGGTGCAGCCGCTGTAGGGCTTCCTGAAACTCGTCAGTGAAGACCAGCCCGGAGGATTCGGCTATGTGCACCAGAGCGTGTCCTTTCCGGGGTTTTCACATCAGATTGCACGGGCGACCTTACCGGTCCCCGCGGCTCAGCCGCTGCGATAGGTCTGTCACCGGACTAAATTAGGCTGACTAGTAGAGCGGCGATCTATCCGACACATCCTAGGACGGTTTCAGTGAGCACACCCCAGCATCCCCATGACAACGATGCCGGGACGAATCTGATGGCCGTGGATCTCGCGGCTCGCATCACCGCCGCGGTGGTAGCCAACGGCGGAACCGTTGCGGAAGCCACCCGCTGCGGACGCGAAATATTGCACCATGCCCACGCCCCCACCCCGACCTGGATGCAAGCTACGGCGCAGTTGCAGTCAATTGGACCGACCCCGCCGGTGAACCCAGAGTGCGCATGGAACGTGTGGACTCCTACGGGTTCGACTTCGGGGTGCTAACCCGCGCAACCAATATCGCAGCGGACTACACCCAGAGCACCATTGACCTGCCCACAGCGCGGGAACAGATGGACAACATCGCCACGACTGGTAAGTCATGGTCCAAAAAGGCCACCATCATCGCCACTGCCGCAGCCGGTGCCGCCGCACTCCTGGTGTACGGCGGTGACTGGATCGTCTCTATCGCAGGCGTCATTGCCTACCTCACGCTGGTGTTCATGATGCAGAAGTTGGGCTCGCTGCGGTGGCCCTCCTTTTTCATCCAGATCGCTGCGGGAATCCTCGCGTCGACGGCCGCGGCAGCCATGCGCATCCTGGATCCCAACGTCGATCCCACGTCCGTGGTGATCTCAATCATCATCATCATGATGGCCGGCATGACCTCAACGGGGGCCGTCCAGGACACCATCACCGGCAACTACATGCACGGCCTGGGCAGAATTTACGAGGGTCTGGTCAATACCGCCGGTCTGGTCGTAGGGGTCCGACTGGGTGCCGCGCTCTTCAATGCCCTGGGCGTTCCACTACCGGTGTCCAACGAGGTGAGCCTGGCAAGTATCCCACTGTGGCTCATGGTCATTGCCGCGGCCCTCGTGGCCGTCGGCAACGGCATCATTCTGCAGTCCCCGGCGCGCGTCGTTTTCTCGGCAGCAACGCTGGCCATGATCGTCTACCTGGTCTACGCGGCCCTTTCCACAGGACAGGGTGCGGACGCATGGGCCCGAGGTGTTGCAGCGTTCGCCGCCGGAATCGGTACAGCTATCTTGCCCCGAATGGTCAAAGCGCCAACCTCGTCCATGGCCATCTCATCGTTCCTGGTCCTACTCCCAGGAACCCTGACCTACCAGGGCATCTGGGGTTCTTCTCTCGCTGGCGACCAGGCGCTTTACTACTTGTCCTCCGCGTTCATCGCCGCGCTCAGCCTGGCCACGGGGCTCATAGTGGGCCAATACGTGGGAGTGGTCACGCTCAATACCCTCAACGTGGTGCGCAACCGGATCTTCACCCCCATGTTCTTCTCCCGCGCATCCAACCACCCGCTCACCCGCCGTGGCGGCAAGACCTCCAACGCTCGGGACACGGAGGGCACTTCGGACACGGACACCCAGGAATAGCCTGAGGTGAGGGAAACGCAGCCGCAAAGTCTCGTGTGATGAAAATGCCGAAAACCGGCGCGGATTCGACACTTCCATCACTTAACACTGTGTTCAAGCAGTTTCCTCACTTGACGTTCCGCTCAGCCTGACGACGCAGCCGCGACCGGTCTTTTAGGTCCGCCCAGCATCTGCCCCCTCCGCACCTCGGTACCTCAGCACCCCGGCACCCCGGCACCCCGAACACAGCCCACACCGCTCTCACCGCCCTCACGAGGCGACCACTCTCGTCTGCACTTATAGTCAGCTAGACTTTAAGGTGTTAGAGTCGCTCCGACACTAACCGCGCGGCTCCGTGCCGCGACGAGCAGACAAGGAGCCACCATGACTGATCAGCGCGTGCTCCTGGCCGTGTCCACGGTGATTTTCACGGTTCGCCCCACCGGCGCCAACGGCAGCCACGAGCTCTGGATGCCTCTGGTCCGCCGGATCCGCGATCCCTACCGCGGCATGTGGGCGCTACCCGGCGGACCGCTCCGCCCCAATGAAGCTCTCGAGGATTCCGCCCTGCGCGACCTCAACCTCACCACCGGCCTCACGCCCACACACCTGGAGCAGTTGGCCACGTTCGGTGGCCTGACCCGCTCTGCCGGCGCCGAGGAACGCCAGGTCACAGTCGTTTACTGGGCCTCACTTCCCCCGCAGGAAGCCGCCATGGGCGAGAACGACATCAACGTCACCTGGCTGCGCGCCACCGACCTGCCAGACCTCGCCTTCGACCACTCGGACATCGTGACCCATGCCCTGGATCGGCTCCGCGATCGGATCGCCGAACCCACCGTGGCCAAGGCGTTCCTGCCCGAGACATTCACGATCGCCGCCCTGCGCGAAGTGCACGAAGCGATCATTGGTGATGCCCTGGACCCCGCCAACTTCCGGCGCCACGTACTGTCATCCGGCCAGCTCGAGGACACCGGCGAGCGCCTGGAAGGCACCCGACATCGCCCGCCCAAGCTCTACCGCTTCGCATCGGCCAAACCATCCAAGCTTTTCAGTCACCCCACGTCAGACCGTTCCGAGGAGACATCATGACCTCCGTAGCCACCCAGCTCAACCTTCTACCCACCCGCCCGTCCGGCACCGCCGTGACACTCGAGGGCGGTTCGTGCAACAGCTCCCTCACCCAGGATCCGTGGGATTTCCCCACCCCGCTCGTGGAGGGTTACGGCCCCGGAGCCTCCCAGAACGACGTCGCTCCGGCCGACTCGCCCGCCCAGCCCACCATTCCCCAGCGCTACCGGGATGCTTCTCCCGAGGAACTGGACGCCATGATCGTGGCGGCCAAGGAAACCCTGGGCGAGCGCGCCGTCGTGATGGGGCATTTCTACCAGCGTGACGAAGTGGTCAAGCACGCGGACTTCATCGGCGACTCCTTCCAGCTCGCACAGCAGGCCAAGGCCCACCCCGAGGCGGACGCCATCGTGTTCTGCGGTGTGCACTTCATGGCCGAGACCGCGGACATCCTGTCCCAGGACAACCAGTCCGTGATCCTGCCCAACCCCGCAGCGGGCTGCTCCATGGCGGACATGGCCGACTCCGATTCCGTGGAGGACTGCTGGGCGGACCTCATGGACGTCTTCGGCCCCCACGCCGTGGATGAGAACGGCCAGATCATCACCGATGAGAACGGCGAACCGCTCGCCTCCGTAATCCCCGTGACCTACATGAACTCCTCGGCAGCGCTCAAGGCGTTCTGTGGCCGCAACGGCGGCATCGTGTGCACGTCTTCCAATGCACAGACCGTCCTGGAGTGGGCGTTCAAGCGCGGCCAGCGCGTGTTGTTCTTCCCGGATCAGCACCTGGGACGCAACACCGCCAAGGCCATGGGTGTACCGCTCGAGCAGATGCCCCTGTGGAACCCCCGCAAGGAACTGGGCGGCAACAGCGCTCAGAGCCTCAAGGACTCGAGCGTCATCCTGTGGCACGGCTTCTGCTCGGTCCACAAGCGCTTCACCGTGGGTCAGATCGACAAGGCCCGCGCGGAGTACCCCGGCTGCACCGTGGTCGTGCACCCGGAGTCCCCCATGGAGGTCGTGGACGCGGCGGATTCCTCCGGTTCCACCGACCACATCCGCAAGGCGGTTGAGGCTGCCGAGCCGGGTCAGACCTTCGCTATCGGCACCGAGATCAACATGGTCAACCGCTTGGCCGCCGAACACCCCGAGCACACCATTTTCTGCCTGGATCCCGTGATCTGCCCGTGCTCCACCATGTACCGTATCCACCCGGGTTATCTCGCCTGGGTCCTGGAGGAACTGGTGGCCGGACGCGTGGTCAATCAGGTGTCCGTCTCGGACAGCGTTGCTCAGGAGGCCTCCGTGGCTCTCGAGCGGATGCTGGCCGCCGTACCGAAGAAGTGACTCATGACTGACGTGATTGTCATTGGCAGCGGGGCGGCCGGCCTCAGCGCGGCACTGTCCGCGGCCGAGGCGGGCGCCCACGTCACGGTCATCACCAAGGCCTCACTCACCCTCACCGCAACTGATCGCGCGCAGGGTGGCATGGCCGCGATGACCAGCGCCCTGCCCGAGGGTCAACCCAAGGACTCCGTCCAGCTGCACGTTCAGGACACCCTGGTCGCGGGCGCGGGTTTGTGCGAGCCACCGGTGGTTCAGGGCGTGGTTCAAGATTCCGCCGACGCCGTTCGCGTCCTCACCGACCGCGGCGTCGCCTTTGATCGCGTGGCGGGGCCTGGATCGCCCTGGGTTCAGGGTTTGGAAGCGGCACACAGCGTGTCCCGGATCCTGCATGCCGGAGGTGACGCCACGGGGCACGCGATTCAGGATGCGCTGTCCGCGCGGTCGCGTGATGCCGCGGCAGTCGGAGATATACGGCTTATGAAATACACGCTGGTCACCGGCGTGCTGACTAATGGTCTACGTTCCATCGGTGTCACGATCCGGCCCGTGCTTCCTGGCGGCAAGTTGGGCCCCGAGGAGTTCCTCGCCGCCGATCACGTGGTACTCGCAACCGGTGGGGCCGGTCAGCTGTATCCGTATACGACCAACCCCGAGGTAGCGACCGGGGACGGCATCGCACTGGCTCTGCGCGCCGGCGCCGAGGTTCGGGATCTGGAGTTCTTCCAGTTCCACCCCACGGCCTTGGCAGCACCGGGATCGTTCCTGATCTCGGAGGCAGTTCGCGGCGAGGGTGCGGTCCTGCGGGATCAGCACGGTCATCGCTTTATGACCGATGCGGACCCGCGCGCGGAACTCGCACCGCGGGACGTTGTGGCCCGAGCTGTCTTCGCTGTTCGCACCGGCTCTCCGGATGGCGCCGCGTACCTGGACTGCTCGACCATTCCCGTTCCGGATGGGCTGTCGAGAGCAGAATTCCTGGCCCGCCGGTTCCCGACCATCGATGCGAACCTGAAGGCTCACGGCATCGACTGGGCCACGGAACTGGTTCCCGTGAGCCCGGCCGCGCACTATCTCATGGGTGGAATCGTCACCGATGAGCTGGGGCGCACCAGCGTAGCTGGCCTGTGGGCCGCCGGGGAGTGCTCGAGCACCGGCATGCACGGGGCCAACCGTTTGGCCTCCAACTCCCTGCTGGAAGCTGCCGTCTTCGGGCGGCGCATTGGTGAACTGGTGTCCGAACCCTGGTCCGGGGCACAACGTGGGTCCGCGAGCAGCGGTTCCGGCAGGGCCGCCGCGCCCTCAACGTTCCCGGTTTCAACCGACAGCATCGACCTGGCTCCCTCAGGGGCACTCAGGGTCACCGAGCCCTTCTCCCGCGAAGCCCTCCAACACACTTTGTGGCAGGGCGCCGGGGTCTTCCGCACCGCGGAGGGACTCGAGCAGGCGATGGCGAGGCTGGAAGGCTGGCTCGCGGCGTCGTCGTCGGAACCGGATGCGAGCGCCCCCGAAACCCTGGCCGACATCGAAGACCGACATCTCCTGACCGTGGGGCACGCGCTGGTGACCGCCGCGCTGGCCCGCACAGAATCCCGCGGTGCCCATCAGCGTGTGGATTACCCCGCGACCGATCCCCAACAGGCCGTAAGCACCGGGTGGGTTGCCGCGCGATCCGTGACCCCCGCCCACGAAAGGACAGTCCATGCTGACTCGCTCAGCCATTGAAGCCGTGATCCGCTCGAGCCTTACCGAGGATGCCCCGTGGGGTGACATCACCTCGGAACTCGTGATCCCCACCGAGGCATCCGCCACAGCCACCATCACTTCGCGCGAAGAGGGCGTGTTCGCCGGCGAGGAGGTCATTCGTACGGGCTTCACCACCGTGGACCCGCGCCTGGAGGTCACGCTCCACGTGATTGATGGCGACAAGATCACCCCGGGCACCGACATCGCAACTATCACGGGTCCTGCACGGCCTCTGTTGACCGCGGAACGCACGGTGCTGAACCTGGCGCAGCGGATGTCCGGAATCGCCACGCTCACCGCCCGGTACGTGGCCGAGGTCGAGAAGGCCGTTGCGGAGGTGGAGAGCGCCAACAAGCTGCCCGCCGGAACCATCACACGAACCCGTGTGGCCGACACCCGCAAGACCACTCCGGGACTACGAGCGCTGGAGAAGCATGCGGTGACCTGCGGTGGCGGGCACAATCACCGCTTCGGTCTCTCGGATGCCGTGATGCTCAAGGACAACCACTTGGCCGTGCTCACGGCTGGTGGCGCGACAATCACCCACGCGCTGCGCGAGCTTCGCCGAAAGATGCCTCACACGACACACCTGGAAGTCGAGGTGGACCGGCTCGATCAGATCGAGGACGTCCTGGCCGGCGGTGTGGACACGATCATGCTCGACAACTTTGCCCACGCGGACCTGGTCAGCGGCGTGGCCATGGTGGACGGTCGCGCGATCGTGGAGGCCTCCGGAGGCATCACGCTCGAAACCATCAGCAAGGTCGCATCGACCGGCGTGGACGTCATCTCGGTCGGCGCGCTCACCCACTCGGTGCGCGCGCTGGACCTGGGCCTGGATATCGCCCTGGACTAGCCCTTTCCCACCAGCGTCAACAACACCACGGAGTCCTCATGAGCATGCAGGGAGTGGCGCTGCTGCGGAATCACGGCGTGATCGGAGGAGTGGAGCGTGATCGATTCGTCACCGGCGATCAGCTCGACCTGGCCGATGATCACTTGGATCGTGGCCTCACCGGGATTCTCGTGTTCCTTGAGGTCCTGGCCTTGAACCAGCGCGATCATGGTCTGCTGCAACTTGTGCTCGCGGCCGCCGTACAGGTTGTGCGCGGAACGACCACTGGACGCTTCGCGCGCCTTGTTCAGCATGTCCTGGGCAATGGAGGTTAGCGTGTTTTCTTCCATAGTCCATCTTTACAGCACCCCGCATCGCGCGTCACGGGCACGACACGTCAGCTACAACGAAAGGCCACGCCATGATCTACCTGGATCACGCAGCCACCACCGCGCCGCGCCGCGAGGTGCTCGAAGCCATGTGGCCGTGGCTCACTCAGGAGTTCGGCAACGCGTCCAGTCATCACGAGCGCGGGCAACGTGCCGCACGCGCCTTGGACGACGCCCGCGAGCGCGTCGCCGCTGTCCTCGGTGCCCGCCCCGGGGAGATCATCTTCACCTCTGGCGGCACCGAGGCCGACAACTTGGCGGTCAAGGGCATCGCCCTGGCCCGCCGCGAGCGCCAGCCGGATCGCAACCGCGTGCTGATCAGCGCCATCGAGCACGACGCCGTCCTCGAATCCGCGCGCTTCCTCGCCCAGTTCGAGGGCTTTTCAGCGTCCGAGCTGCCCGTGGATTCGAAGGGTTTCGTCTCCCCCGACTCCTTCCGCGCCGCCTTGACTCACGACGACGACGCTCGCTCCGGCACCGCTCACACCTCCTCCCCCAGCTCGGTGGCCGTGGCCTCCGTAATGCTCGCGAATAATGAAGTGGGAATGGTCCAGAACATCCCTGCCCTGGCCGAAATTGCTGCCGAACACGAAGTTCCGCTGCACACGGACGCGATCCAGGGCGCGGGAGCTCTTCCGTTGAACGCCAATGAGCTCGGCGTCAGCGCACTGAGCCTGGCGGGTCACAAGATGGGCACCCCACAGGGCATCGGCATGCTGTGGGTCAAGCGCGGCACTCCCCTGCGTTCGCTCATGAGCGGCGGGGGACACGAGCGCGGACGCCGCTCTGGAACCTCCAACGTGGCCGGTGCCGTGGGGCTGGCCACCGCCCTCGAGTTGGCTGAGAGGGAGCGAGAACACTACGCAGCCCGCATCTCCACCCTGCGCAACCGATTGATCGACGGAATCCTCGGCTCCGTTCCAGGCGCTCTCCTGACCGGCCCGGATCCGCGTGAAACAGTGAATTTCCAGGGATTGGGCGTCGCGGCCAACGCAACCGCAGCGACGTCGGCGGGGCTGAACGGAACTACGCGGCTACCCACCAACGCATCCTTCTGCTTCCCCGGCGTGAACGGTGAGACCGTGCTCGTGGACCTGGAGAATCAGGGAGTGCTGGTCTCATCCGGATCGGCGTGCGCCACCGGCTCATCGGAGCCCTCCCACGTGCTCACGGCAATGGCGGTTCCCGCGGAAATAGCCACCACATCCGTGCGCTTCAGCCTGGGCAAGGAAACTGCCGAGGCTGACATCGATCACGCGATCCGCGCCACTGCACAGATCATCGCGGAACTGCGCCGATAGTCTGCACTCTGATCAACGGTACGACCTGGATTTGATCCGGATCCGGCGTTACCGTCGATCAGTCTGCACAGGCCGCCGACCACACCACGCGGCAGGGCTGAACGCGTGGCGGTCGGGGAAACCTAAGACTTCACCTCGTACGGCGGGGTCTCGCCCCGGGCCATGGCCACGGCGTTCTCCGCGGCCTTGCGCGCCATGCCCGCGCGGGAACCGACCTCGGCCGAACCCACATGCGGCAGCAGGAATGCGTTGGGCAGCTCGGCCAGGCCGTCAGCCATCCGAGGCTCGTTCTCGAACACATCCAGTCCAGCGGCGAAGATTTCACCGTCACGCAGTGCCCGAACCAATGCATTTTCATCAACTACGGGACCGCGGGCGGTGTTCACCAGCACCGCGGTGGACTTCATCCGCCGCAGAACATCAGCATCAATGAGGTGAGTGGTCTCCTCCGTGAGCGGCACGTGCAACGAGATGTAATCACTCGTCTCGATCAGCTCGTCCCACGGAACCTGGGTCACGCGCCCGGCCAGATCGCCCAGCTCGTCATCGGACACCGGACGATCCTCGGGCGGGCGCTGCGTGAAAATCACCTTCATGCCGAAGCCCAGTGCCCGGTGCGCCATGGCCTTACCGATCCGGCCCATGCCAGCAATGCCCAGCGTGGCACCCGTGACGTCCTGACCGACCAACAGATTGGGCCCGATGCCCGTGAACTTCCCCTCCCGGAGGTACTCGGAGGCCTCGTGCGCACGCCGGGCGGCCCCCAACAGCAGGAGCATGGCCGTATTGGCGGTGGCGTCATTGAGCACGTCCGGGGTGTTGCCCACGGCGATCCCGTGCTCGGCGGCGGCCGCAACGTCGATGTTGTTATAACCCACGGCGTAGTTCGCGATCCCGCGAATCTTGGCCTCCGCCAATAGCTGGGCATCGAACTTATCGGAGACCTGCGTGAGCACCACGTCGTACTCGCCACTGATCACAGCATCGCGCAGTTCATCCGCACTCATGCCGTCATTGACCACGACGTCGCCCGCTTCCTTCAGGATGGACGGTCCCGGTTCCGGGATCTCACGGGTGACCAGAAAACGAGGTGTACTCACGAACTCTCCTCAGGTGTGCGAACGGCTCTGCGGCGGGAATGACTTGGGGTGCAGTGGAAGGGGTCGCGAGCGGCGTCGTCGATGAAAGGCAACGACAGATCACCGCTCGGAAAGACGAAACCCCGCGCGACAACCATGGCTGCCGTGCGGGGTTCCGGTTCACCTCACAAGGTGGAGGTGGGGGCGTAAGGCCTCAATCAGATGAGGGACTTGGCGCCGGTGCGAGCCTTCTCGAAGCGCTCTGCGACGTCTGCCCAGTTCACGATGTTCCAGAAGGCCTTGACGTAGTCAGCCTTGACGTTCTGGTAGTCCAGGTAGAAGGCGTGCTCCCACATGTCCAGCTGCAGCAGCGGGATGGTGGCAACGGGAACGCCGTTCTGCTGGTCGTACATCTGCTCGATCACCAGGTTGCCGGCGATGGGCTCGTAAGCCAGGATGGCCCAGCCGGAGCCCTGAATGGTGGTGGCAACTGCGGTGAACTGATCACGGAAGTTGTCGAAGGAGCCAAAGAAGTTGTCGATGGCTGCGGCGAGCTCGCCCTCGGGCTTGTCGCCACCCTCCGGAGAGAGGTTCTTCCAGAAGATCGAGTGGTTGATGTGGCCACCCAGGTTGAACTGGAGATCCTTGGACAGCTTGGCGGCACCGGCAGCGTCACCGTTGGCGCGAGCCTCTTCCATCTTCTCCAGAGCAGTGTTGGCACCGGTCACGTAGGTGTTGTGGTGCTTGTCGTGGTGCAACTGCATGATCTGAGCCGAGATGTGGGGCTCGAGAGCGGCGTAGTCATACGGGAGATCGGGGAGAGTGAACTTTTCAGCCACAGTGAATCATCCTTCCTAGCGCTTGGCGTTGATATTCCCACCTAACGCCAGGGCCCTCGACAGGGTCAAGAAGGTTCAGCCACTAGCGTAGGAAAGGTACTTTCCGAGTCATAAGTTGTCATGTGGATGTCTTATTCTCGTGTGCGTGCCTGATTCACTCGAAGAACTCCAACCCACACCCGGCCCGATCATCGCGGCGCGCGAAGAGCATGCCCAGGGCATCGTTGACCTGCGCAACCGCATTGCCAGATGGCTCCAGGGCCGCGGCATCGACCAGTGGCGCGAGGGCGAATTCGACCCGGCCGACGTGGCCCAGGAAATCCGCCGCGGCGAATGGTCGGTGATCGAATCCCCCGAGGACCCCACCGTGGTGCTCGCCAGCGTGCAGGTGCTGTGGGAGGACCTCCGCATCTGGGGCAAGCAAGAGGAACCAGCCGGATACGTGCACGGGGTGGCGGTGGATCGCTCGCTACGGGGCACCGGCACGGGCCCGGCGTTGATCCACCATGCTGAAAACGTCACGCGGGACTCGGGGCGCTCAGTGGTGCGCTTGGACTGCGATGTGAACAGCCCTCGACTGGCCGAGTTCTACCAGGGCCTGGGATACGAGCCGCGCGGAGAGCAGGATTTCTACGTGGCGCACCAGGATTTTCATGTGACGGTGCTGCGCCACGAACTACGGCTGGACTGAGCCCGGATTTATTGCTGCGGGCCGTGCCGGCTACTTCAGCGATTCCAACCGGGGCTCGTCCGGCGTGAGGTTCGACGCCGCCCGGTAGCGCTGCGCGCCCGTCTCCAGCAGGTGCTTCAAATTCTTGTTGTCATCGCGCGACTGGTTCTGGAAGCTGCGTTCCACCAACCGCTTGATGAACTGCTTGTTCTTGGGCACGTACAACCGGTACCGACAGGTCAGCCGGGTACTGCCGTGGTCCTCGGCCCACTCGTAGGTGGTATCGATGAAGAAGAGACCCTTGGTGGTGCGGTAGGCCAGGGTCTCACCGGGGATGTACTGCGACACGATCTGGATGTAATCGAAGTTCAATCCGTACTGGGTGGTCGCGAAGGACACCGTGGTGCCGGGCTTCATGATCGGATCGGACGTTTCCACGTTTTCTCGCATGCACGTGCGCCACTGCGGCAGCGCCGGTGCATCGACCAACATGCGCTCCACCACATTGGCGGGAACGTGAATGATCAGACGTTCCTCGAACTCAACAATGCTGGACTCAGCCAATCCAGTTCCCCTTACGTTCGTGTACCCCTGGGACACGTGCGAACCCTGCCCGTGGTCGCACGGTTGTGTCCTACTCCAGCTTAGATGGTGGAACTCTTTACGGCCATGGGGTCAGGAAAGGTTCAATTTTCCAGTGCCTTTGCTTCTGCGTGGAGAAAACATGTCTCGCATGTTCCGGGCTGCTTGCCTCACGGCCCGGCGTGCCACGATCTGTGTCATGGGCTTCTTCCACCACAACGACCCTGTCAGGCGGTACATCGCATCCACGGTCACGAGAGTTCCCATCCCCTGCGTCTTCCAGGAGTACTCGATGGTGACCTCTACGAACCCCTTAGTGGTGCGCTGAACGTAGGAGATCCCGGGGGTGCGGGAGGCCACGATCATCACGTAGTCGAAAGACAGCGGGCCCACTTTGACCGTGAACTCCATGGCATCTCCGACATCCAAGGGCACCCTCGGATCCTTGGGCGCCGTGAGTTCCAAATCGTTCCACGCAGCAATGGACCAGGGCTCCAAGAGCACACGTTCGAACTCATCAGCACTCGCGGGCACGAACTCCTGCTTGCTGATGAGAAAACCGTGCGGTATGTCCGCTTCGTGCATGGTTTATCCCTCAAGTAGTTCCCCAAACGCAGCTTCTCCCACACAGCCGGCCAGCCCACCGGGTCCACCTGTGCCTGCCACGTCGATGCCTATTATCTTGACCCACAATCCTCAGATGTCCACTCCGCGTTCACCCCCGGATCGCTGTGCACAGGGGTGGAGAAAGTTATCCACAGGTGTGGACAATGCTGTGAATAATTCGAAGATGTGTCTGATTGCCACCCGCAGGGAACATTCGTTCCGATAGACTTTGGCGCGTTTGCAGGGTTTTTCAGCTCTCCACAGTCGAACATGCGTGCATCACAGCCGTGGAATCACAACCGTGTGAGTTTTCCACCGTGTGGACAACTCCTGTGGATAACGGTCATCGAGGCGGCACAAAAGATTCCGACAAAAAATCCCGCCCGGGGTTCCCGGGCGGGATTTTCTGACGTCAGTGGTGCCTAGCGAGCAGTTTTTTCTGCACTTTTGTGTGACAACTCCGTGGTTTGCTGTACCGGGATCACGCGAATCCACCAGAAGCTGTGGGCATCCAACAGAATGCCGCTGCGCAGATCAATCGTGCCGTTACCGTGTAATTCCTCGCCCGTGGACAGGAATCCGGACAGCGTTTCCCCCGTCACGAACTGTGACCAGTCACTGAAATTGGCCAGACACAACACCACGCTGTGCTCCCCGGGGCGTTGATAGCCCAGCACATGTGGGTTGTGGGTCTCGAACGGGATCAGGCGGGTGCCGTCGAACTCCTCGGTCTGCTGCCGAACGGAGATCATCCGCTGAATGCCCCCGAAGATCCGCCCCTGCACGGAGAACAGGTCATGGCGGCGCTCGTAATCGCTCAGGGGGTATTCGGGGCGGTGCACCCAGCGGGCATCGTGGGCGTTGTCCGGGTCCTCGTCCCAGGTGGGATCGTTGAGCTGACCCACCTCGTCCCCCAGATAGACCAGGGGAACTCCACCGGTGCTCATGGCCAACGAATACGCCAACAGGATGCGGTCCGCAGCCGGACCGGGCTCGGTTTCCAGGCCCATGAGCGACGCCGTGGTGCCACAGATCCGGCAGTCGCCGGTGCGCGGGTTGTCCTGGAAAGCCACACCGTTGGCAAAGCTGCCCTCGAAACGGCCGGTGTAGAAACCGTTGAGGAAGCGACGGTGATCGTGTCCGTTGATCCCCAGCCGATCGGCGTCCTCGTCAGAGAAAGTCCATCCGATGTCATCGTGGCTGCGCACGTAATTGACCCACGCGGTGCCCTCGGGAGTGTTGTGCCGCTCGTTGAGCGCCTGTTGCAGCATGGCCACCTTGCGGGTGGCGCTGGCCTCCCACCCGAGAGCCATTTGCAACGGGTTGTAGGACAGGACGCACTGATCGGTGTGGATGTAGCGGATGACCTCGTCAGGGTGGACGATGGCCTCGGACTTGAACTCCACCGCCGGGGCCGCCAACTTGACCATGGCATTGAACGCACGCAGCAGGTCATGCACCTGCGGCTGGGACTCGCACGTGGTGCCCATCTGCTTCCAGATGAAGGCCACGGCGTCCAGGCGCAGCACCTGTGCGCCCTGATTCGCCAAGAACAACATTTCCGAGGCCATGGCCCGGAACACGGCAGGGTTGGAGTAGTTCAGATCCCACTGAAAACGGTGAAAGGTGGTCCACACCCAGCGCGGGTCCTCTTCGAGTCCGCTCGCCGCTCGCCCAGCGGGGGTGGCGTCCACTCGGGTGAAAACTCCCGGGTGGTCATCCGGGAAGATCTCACGCGCAGTCTCCTCGAACTGGGCCGGCACGGTGCGGTCCGGGTAGATCCAATAGAACTGTTCGTAGTACGAATCCCCTGCTACGGCGGCCCGGGCCCATTCGTGCTCGTTGGAAGTGTGGTTGAAGACGAAGTCGAGCACCAGAGCAATACCCTCAGCCCGCAGCTCGGCAGCGAACTCCGCGAGTTCTTCCATGGTGCCCAGTGACGGATCCACCCGCCGGTACGAGGACACCGCGTACCCGCCGTCGGAATTGCCCTCCGGGCATTCGTACAGCGGCATCAGGTGCAGGTAGTTGAGACCGAGCTCCTTGAAGTACGGGATGCGCTCACGCAAACCCGCAATGGAACCGGCATAACGATCCACGTAGCAGACACCGCCCACGGCCTGCCGGGACAAGAACCACGACGGCGCAGCCTCACGTTCCACGTCCAGCTTCCTGAGATCGTCCGGTCGTTCCGCATAGGAATCCCACGCAGTGAGCACACTGGCCGCGGCCAACTCCCAGAAATCGGGGCGCCGTCCGTAGACGGCGCGCAGTCCGTTCACGAGTTGACCCGCGTAGGAACTCAGTCGACGCAGGAAGACCTCACGATCGGCCGGGGACACTCGGTCATCCTGACTCAAGCGTCGCTTCATGGCACCGATGAGTTCGTCACGGCTCGTGACGGTCGGGAGGATCATTTCTTGTTGAAACATGGTGCGCTCTCCTCGGTCTCCTCACGCACAACAGATCTGTGAGGTGGTTCCGAGCTCGAGATCCCCCTTGACGCCGAGCCCTTTCGGACAATGCCACCATCCGATGAATCGTGGCTTCCCCAGCATAGACACGTTCGTTAGTGCGCTAACAAGGTGACGCGTACGTGTCGCATTCCGTACCCCCAGGTTTACTGCACAGGTTGTGCACAGAGTTATCCACAGGTGTGGACACTGCGGCGTGTCGAACGAGAATTGACCTGCCCAAACGCTGTGTTTGAGCAGGTCAACATCGGTTTCTCACAATGCCCACGCACTGTGGACATCCCCTGTGGAAACTAGGACTGGTAGCCGTTGTCCGACAGCCACTCGGCAGCCGCATCCGCCGGGTTCATTTGCTGTTCACCGCTCACCTTGCGGTTGAGATCGATCAGATCCTGGGTGGTCAGCTTGTTGGAGAACTCGTTCAGCGCGTCCTGGGCCTGCTGCGGGAGACGGTCCGGAGCGGTCAGGGGCAGCACCTGCTGCGCGATGAAGTTGTTCTGGGGATCCTCCAGAACCACCAGGTTCTCGTCCTCGATAGCCGGGGTGGTCGTGAAGATATTGGCCACCTGCACATCACCGCTCGTGAGAGCCTGCACCGTCAGGGGGCCGGAGCCGTCATTGATGGGTTCGAAGGACTTGAACGTGCAGTTGTACTTCTCCTCCAGGCCGTCCACACCGTAGGCGCGTTCCTGGAACTCGGGCGGGCCGGCCATGATGAACTCGCCGCACTTGGGCGCCATGTCCTCGATCGAGCTCAGGGAGTGCTCATCGGCAGTGGCTTGCGTAACCACCAGTGAGTCCTTGTTCTCCGCGTTGGAAGCCTCCAGCACGGACAGCCCCTCTGACTCCAAGGCGCCCGGAAGCGCACTCATGATGTCCTCCGCGGAGGACTGGGTGGCCTCGGTGTCCGCGAAGAGCAGCAGGTTACCGGAGTAGTCGGGAACCACGTCCACGGATCCGTCCTTGATAGCTCCGGTATACGCCTCGCGAGCGCCGATTCCCGTGTTGGTCTCAACCTCCAGGCCCGCATCGCGCAGGACTCCCGCGTACAGTTCGCCAATCACCTGGGATTCGGGAAAGTCTGCCGAGCCCACGGTGACGGCCTCCGAAGACCCGCCCGAGGCGGCGTCGTCCCCGGAATCATCGAGCGGGTCGGAACCGCCGCCGCACGCGGTGAGCACCAGCGCCAGGGCGAAGAGCCCGGCCAACCACGCGCCCGCGCGCCGGAAAAGTGAGATGTTCATGAGCGTTCTCCTGCCATTCTGAGCCCTGGCGAGGTCACCAGGCGTTGAATCAGAGCCAAAATCGCGTCCGCGGCGAGCGCGAGCACCGCCACGAGGACCACGGAGGCCAGCATCCGCGAGTAGTCACGCACGGCGAGCCCGTCGATCAAGTATCGCCCCAGGCCGCCCAGGTTGATGTAGGCCACGATGGTCACGGTCGCGAGCACCTGCAGCGCCGCATTGCGGATACCGCCCAGGATCACGGGCAGCGCCACGGGGATCTCCACTCGCGTGAGTGTCTGGCGCTCGGTCATGCCCATGGCGCGGGCGCCGTCCACCAGCGCCGGGGACACGGAGGCCACCCCGGAGTACGTGCCGGACAGGATGGGCGGGATGGCCAGCAGCACGAGTGCCAGGATCGGCGGCATCAGGCCCAACCCCATGAGCAGGGTGAACAGAGTCAGCAGACCCAGCGTGGGCAGCGATCGCAGCGCACCGGTGATACCGACGACCACGCCGCTGCCCCGCCCGGTGTGTCCCACCCACAGCCCCAGGGGCACGGCAATGATCAGGGCGATCGCCATGGTGAGGCCCGTATAGCCCAGGTGTTCGAGCATGCGCTGCGGGATGCCTGACGTGCCGGTCCAGTTCGTGGGGTCGGTGAGGAATTCGAGGGCCTGATCGATCAGGTTCATGCGGTCGCACCCCCGGATTCAACGCTGGCGATCGAGCGGGCGCGCTGGGAGTCCTCATCCTTGGTCTCGCTACCGTGGCCCGTGACCGTGCGTTTGCCGGTGTCGTCACCGCTGCCCGCGCGATCCGAATTCTTGGTGGTGGCCTGCCCCGCCCGGCGCCAGCCGGTGAGGACGTGGCCGATCAGACGCAGCAACTGGTCGAGCACCACGGCCAGGATCACGGTGGCCACAATGCCCACCACGATCTCGGACATGATGGAGCGGCGCAGTCCGTCCGTGAACAACGTGCCCAGGGATTGGATGCCGATCACCGCGCCCACCGACACCATGGAAATATTCGACACCGTGGCCACACGCAGGCCCGCAATCATCACGGGCACCGCTAGCGGCAGTTCCACGCCGAAGAAGCGGCGCACGGGCTTGTAACCCATGGCCGTGGCGGCCTGCAGGATGTCCTTGTCCACGGCCTCGAACGCGTCCACGCACGAGCGCACCAAAATGGCGATCACATACAGGGTCAGCGCCACGATCACGTTGATCAGCGACGTCATCTGGGTGCCCAGGATCAGCGGCAACACCACGAACAGGGTGAGCGAGGGAATCGTGTAGAGCAGCGACGATCCGGTCACGAACAGTGGCCGCAGCCACTTGCTACCCGCGGCCAGCCGGGCCAGGGGCACCGAGATCAGCAGCCCCACGACCACGGGGATCACCGATTGCAGCAGGTGGGTTCCCGTGAGTTCGAAGACGGTCGACCAATTATTCGACAGCCAGTTCACGGCTGCTCCCGCCGGTCGAAGCGCTCGTTGCGTTGCTCCTCGATTGCCCGCATGATTTCGTCACCGCGCAGGATGCCGGCCACGGAGCCGTCCTCGTGAACGGCCACGGCCTGGCCGGAGGGCGAGGACAGCGCGGCGTCCAGGGCGGTACGCAGTGAATCGCCGGCGCGCCAAAGCGTGCCACCCACGCGCAGCTCTTCGCGCGGCGCCGGGGTCCCGGCACCGTCCAGGGGCAGCCATCCCAGCGGTGCGTTCCGTTCGTTGACCAGCAGGATCCAACCCTCCGACGACGCCGTTCCCGCACCGTCTCGCACGCCGGCGTGCGTGACGTGGTCGGCGGCGTCGTGAGAACCGCCCTGAGCGCCGTCGGCCTCCCAGGGAGCGGACGCGCCGTGGCCGGAATCGACCCGCGAGCGCTGGCCGGTCTCCGCGTTGAGCACCGTGACGGGGTGGACGGCCACGGGTGCGCGGTCGAAGGTCAGGGAACGGAAGCCGCGATCACGACCGATGAAGTCCGCCACGAAGTCATCGGCGGGTGCGCGCAGCAGCTCCTCAGGAGTGGCGTACTGGGCCAGTTTGCCGCCGCGGGCAAAAACGGCCACGCGGTTTCCGAGAGTAATGGCCTCGTCGATGTCGTGGGTGACGAAAACAATGGTGCGGTGTAGCCGCTTCTGCAGGTCCAGGAGTTCGCGCTGCAGGTCCTGACGCACCACGGGGTCCACCGCGGAGAAGGGTTCGTCCATGAGCAGGATGGGCGGGTCTGCGGCGAGCGCTCGAGCCACGCCCACGCGCTGCTGCTGGCCGCCGGACAACTGCGCCGGATAGCGGGTGGCCAGGGACTCGTCCAGACCCACGGACCCGAGGAGTTCGCGAGCGTTGGCACGCGCCGTGGATTTGGAGACCCCGTTCAATCGGGGCACCGTGGCGATGTTGTCTTCCACCGTGCGATGGGGCATGAGCCCGGACTGCTGCATCACGTAGCCCATGGAACGGCGCAGCTGCGCGGCGGGGATGTCCGCCACGTTGCGACCATTGACCTCCACCGTGCCGGAGGAGGGTTCCACCATGCGATTGAGCATGCGGAGCGAGGTGGTTTTACCGCAGCCGGAAGGACCGACGAACACGGTGAGTGAGCCGGTGGGGATCTCCAGATCCAGGTGTTCCACTGCGGTGGTCCCGTTGGGGTACACCTTGCTCACGCCTGAATAGCGAATGGCCGTTTCGGTCATGCCCTTGAAGTCCCTTCCGTGACGTGCGTTCATCCTATCCGGGGAGATCATCAGTGTGCTCCCTTATTTCGTGGTGTTGTCATGCGTTTATTTTTTGAGAACCATTCTTATTAGAGTGGCGGCATGCGTTTCGTCATCGTCAGCTCCCTGGATGCCCTGGCACGCCTGGCTGCCGCGAAGTACCTGGCCCGCCGCTGGCCCTCGGCCGAATTCATCCGGTGGGACATCACTGCGGACGGCGCCCTGATGCGCAAGCACCACCGCAACGGAAACCTCCGCTTCCTCCACGCGTCGCCACTAGACGTCGCGCACGCCGGCCACCCGGACCAGGACGCCGCAGCTCGTCACGACCTTGCCCACCACATGGCCCAACAAACCTCCGCGTCCGCAGATGATGAGCTCACCGTATTGCTGCTCCCCATGGGGTTCCCGTCAGAGGAAGCCGTGGCCGCACTGCGCCCCTCGGGACGAGCCCCCGAATCCCCGGAGGTCCACGTTCAGTCGGTGATTTTCGCCGTGGATCCCGAAACCGTGGAAGACACCCTGTGGGACGTGTCCCCCGCCGTGGAATTCGACTCGCGTCCTGAACTTCCCACCGTCCATGCAACCCAGAAGGGCGAACCCCACTTCATACCCGAACGGGAATACTGCCGAACCACCGGTGAGTTCCTGGCCGCGGAAGTTGCCTATAGCTCCAGCCTGCTCGCGGTCAACAACCTGGATGCCGCTCTGGCGCCGCATCATCCCGATCGCTGGGAACGCGGTATAGAACTCATCGGCGAGATCGCCCCGCACCTGACCATCGTGGATGCCACGGCCACGCCCCGCCGCAGTTCCTCCACGCACGCCGGGATGTTCGCGAGCTTCGACGAACACGCCGCGAAGCAGCGGCGTAGTCCGGGGAGCATTCCCGAGTACGACGGCGCCGCGGCATCGACCGTCGTGTTGCGCACCTCCCAGCCTGTGGACCCCGCGATGTTCCATCGCGCCCTGGGCACGATGGTCGCCGGCGCCTGCCGCGTGCGGGGAACGGTGCATTTCCACGCGGATCCGTCCCGCACCGTGGCCATCGAGGGGGTGGGGCCGCACGTGTGGTTCGAACCCAAGGAGCCGGAACCCATGACGCTCGACTACATCGCGTCCGTGTTGAACGCGAGCACTGCGGAGAACGCCCTGCCGGGCCGATCCGCGCAACACGTCTCGCTGTTACCCGATGGGCTGTGTGGCTGCACGATTGCGATCACCGGATCATTCCTGGACGGCGGGCAACTGCACGAACTACTTCACGCCGCCACGGGTGGCCCACCGAACGAGCCGCCCTCGTCCAACCCCTTTCAAGACAACCCGCCACACACCACAAAGGAGACACCATGAAGGTCCGTAATTCGCTACGCGCGCTCAAGAAGATTCCCGGTTCCCAGATCGTGCGACGCCGCGGCCGCACCTACGTGATCAACAAGAAGAACCCGCGCATGAAGGCCCGCCAAGGCTGAACTCAGACCGTGCCTCAGGCCTGCCGATGATCACCCCGGTGGTCATCGGCAGTCTCGTCTGCGGCGAGAAACTCCGCGGGAATCCGGTCGGCACCGGCCACGTCCGTGAGCAATTGGGGGTCGATGGGAACGCCGCGGCGCAGCACGCTGATACCGCCGCCGGGCTCATGGAGCACGCAGGCGATCTCCTCGTAGGAACGAACACCCGCGCGACGCAACGCCCCGTGCAATTCCCAGATGGTGATGTGTGAGCGTTTGAGCGTCTTCTCTTGGATCTCCGGGCCGATCATGAGCAACCGTGCCGGGCTGTTCATGAGTTTGTGCACGCGCATCGAGGAACGCAGCTGGCCGAACACGGCCTCCAGAATGAACAGGGTGGCCAGACCCAGGATGCCGCTGGTCAACGTGGGCGGGTGACCAAGGATCACACGGCCGGCCACCGATCCGAGCATGACCGTGACGACCACATCGAAGGTCGACATGGCCATGAGTACGCGCTGACCGAAGATGCGCACGAACAGCAGGAAAGCCACGTAGATCCCCACCGCGGACAGCACCACGGCGATTGCATGTGATCCCGTAATGCCCAGTTCCTCGAACAACTGGTCGGGCAGTGAGACGTTCATCGGCATGACGTTAGATTAGGCTCGCTCACTCGGTGGTGGAGAACTGTGTTTCATAGAGTTCCGCGTAACGACCGTCCGCTTCGAGCAGTTCTTGGTGCGTGCCGCGCTCCACGATCCGCCCGGCTTCGATCACCAGGATCTGATCCGCCTGGCGAATGGTCGAGAGTCGGTGGGCAATCACGATGGCAGTACGGCCGATCATGGCCTCGCTCAGGGCAGCCTGCACGTGCGCCTCGTTGGTGGAATCCAGTGCGGAAGTGGCCTCGTCCAGGATGACCACGCGTGGCTGGGCAAGCAGCAACCGAGCAATCGTGAGGCGCTGACGCTCACCACCGGACAACCGGTAACCGCGCTCTCCCACCACGGTGTCCAGGCCGTCCGGGAGGGATTCGATCACGTGCTTCATACGAGCGCGATCCAGGGCGTGCCAGAGGTCTTCATCGGTGGATTCCGGCCGAGCCAGGGCCAGGTTCGCGCGGATCGTGTCGTGGAACAGGTGGCCGTCCTGCATGACCATGCCCACGGTGTCCCGCAGGGATTCGAACGTGGTCTCGCGGACATCTTGGCCACCCAAGCGGACGGCGCCGGTATCGACGTCGTACAGGCGGGCCACGAGCTGGGCGATCGTGGATTTACCGGCTCCTGAGGATCCCACCAGGGCCACGGTGTGACCGGGCTGGGCGTTGAAGGAGATCCCGTGGAGCACCTCTTCGCCACCCCGCGAATCCAGAACCGCCACGTCCTCCAGGGATGCCAGAGAAACCTGTTCGGCCGAAGGGTAGCCGAAATGAACGTCGTCGAACTCCACGGACGCGGGACCGGCGTCAATCGCTCGGGCATCGGGTGCTTCACGAATGAGGGGCTTGATGTCGAGCACCTCGAACACGCGCTCGAAGCTCACCACGGCGCTCATGATGTCCATGTGGGCGTTGGCCAACATGGTCAACGGGGTATATAGCCTGGTCAAAAGCATTCCGAGGGTGACGACGGCGCCGGCGTCCAAATGCCCCAGGATCGCCTGGGCACCACCCACGCCGTAGACCAGCGCGAGCGCCAAGGCGGAGACCAGGGTCAGCGCGGTGACAAAGGTCGTCTGCAGCATGGTGGTGCGAATGCCGATATTGCGCACGCTTGCGGCGCGCTCGGCAAACTGTTGGGACTCACTCGATGGGTCGCCGTAGAGCTTGACCAGGGTGGCCCCGCCGGCACCGAAGCGCTCCGTCATGCGGATGGACATCTGCGCGTTGTACTGGGCGGACTGCCGCTGCAGCCCGGCCAGGCGTCCACCCATGACGCGGGCGGGAATCAAGAAAATGGGGAGCAGCAGCAAGGACAACCCGGTGACCTGCCACGAGATCGTCACCATCACGCCCACGGTGAGCGCCAGCGACACCACGTTGGAGACCACCCCGGACAGCGTTCCCGCGAAGGCCCGCTGCGCACCGATCACGTCAGTGTTGAG
The DNA here is from genome assembly GCF_039531425.1 of Kocuria atrinae. Lineage (NCBI taxonomy): Bacteria > Bacillati > Actinomycetota > Actinomycetes > Micrococcales > Micrococcaceae > Kocuria > Kocuria atrinae. The sequence continues at coordinate 106,090 of NZ_BAAAQA010000033.1, read as the reverse complement.
TCGCGAGACCAACGCGCCCGTGCGGGTGCGAGTGAAGAACGCCAACGGCATGGTTTGCACGTGGTTGTAGACCGTGGTGCGCAGGTCGTAGATCAAACCTTCACCCACGCGGGAGGACAACAGTCGGTTGAGCACGGACAGTCCGGCATCCAACAGGGCCACGATCGCGATCCCCACGGCCAACCACACCACAGCGGAGATGTCCTGACCGCCGGTAATGGCGTTGACCACGCGGCCTGCGAGAACCGGTGTCACCACGCCCAGGACGGCCAGCGCCACGGACACCACAATGAACAGCGCGATGGTTTTACGGTGCGGGCGCGCGAAAGTCAGGATGCGCTTGATGGTGGCGCCACTGATCTTGCGCCCCTTGTACTCCTGGCCCTTAACGGTGCCCATCATGACCCGGTGCGGACTGTTGTTCATACTCACCCCGCCACTCTAGACCTGGCGGTCAGGGGCGGAGAGAAGCTTTACTCACGACGATCGATCAAGCCATTGACCGAGCAGGAGACCCGGATCAGCGGAGAGAACGATTGCTGATTCATCCACCCGTCACGCGATCGAGCGCATACCCTTTGCCACGTCTTCAGCCGGTCCGCGGTTGAGGGAGCGGCCGATCTCAACGAGCTGCCCCACCTGCTCGGGACTCAGCCGGTCGAAAACGATCTCTCGCACATGACGAACGTGAGCCGGTGCGGCCTGCTGGATGCGCTCGATCCCTGCGTCGGTGATTTCGGCGATGACCACGCGGCGGTCATCGAGGCGGCCTTCGCGGGTGACCAGCCCGGCCTTCTCCATACGCGCGACGATGCGCGAGAGCCGCGACTGGGACGTGTTCGTAGCGGCCGCGAGTTCGGACATGCGGTGCCGGTGGTCGGAGGCTTCGGAGAGCATCGCCAGAACCAGGTATTCCGCCAGAGACATGTCTTCTTCGCTGCGCAGCTGTGTTTCCACGGCGCCGGGCAGGCGGAACATGATCGACACGAGCGCCAGCCACGCTTCGCGCTCGTCCTCGGACAACCATTCTGTATCGCTCATGCGCCGATTCTAGGTGGAATATATTGACGCAGCAAATATTGTTCCCTAGAGTTGCTTGCTAAAGAAACTATTTGGAAGGAAGTAACCGTCATGAGCATGACCGTTCTCGACCGCCATGAGATGTCATCGGCCCCCCGCTCGGCCGCGCAGCCGCGTTGGCAAGACGGTGACGCACCCCTGCCCTCCATTTACTTGAGCCACGGCTACCCGGGCCTGCTCGACGATGAGCTCTGGCTTTCCGAACTCTTCGAGTGGGCGATGAGTATGCCCAAGCCGCGCGGCGTGGTTGTGGTGTCCGCGCACTGGGAGAATGCCCCCACGTCCATCACCTCGCCCACCGCCAACACCCCGCTGGTCTACGACTTCGGCGGGTTCGAGCAGCGCTTCTACGAGCTCACCTATCCCACCCCGGACGCCTCAACACTGGGTGCCCGGATTGCCGCGATGATGCCGGACTCCGAGTCCCTGCACGTGGATCACAACCGCGGCCTGGACCACGGCGCCTGGGTTCCGCTGCGCGCCATGTACCCGCTCGCGGATGTTCCCGCGCTGCAGGTCTCCATGCCCACGCACTCCCCCGAGCGCCTCATGGACCTGGGCCGCCACCTGCGCCAGCTGCGCCACGAGGGCTACCTGGTGGTCGGTTCCGGCTTCATGACGCACGGCATGCCGTCTCGTCAGTTGCTGTTGGGGACCACGGCCCAGCCCGAGTCCTGGTCCGTGGATTTCGATTCCTGGGCCGCTCAGCTGCTCGACGACGGTGACGTGGCCGGCCTGTCCCGATTCCGCACCGACGCCCCCGGCATGCCCTACGCCCATCCCACCGTGGAACACTTCACGCCGTTGTTCGTCACGCTGGGTGCCGCAGACGATCCCGAGGGCCCGGTGAAGACCACGGTCGAGGGCTACAAGATCGGTCTGTCCAAGCGCTCGTTCCAGCTCGCCTAACTTTTCAAGGATCGACGACGTCGCTCGCTCGCCCTATGCAGGCAGCGTGCGGTTACGTCCGGCGAGCGCCACGAACACACCCTGCGCGATGATCACGCCGAGAATCGTGAGCAGCGGGACGGTCCAGGTTCCCGTGGCGTCCCGCAGCACGCCGATCATGACCGGGCCCAACGCGGCGAGCAGATAACCCACGCTCTGCGCCATCGAAGACAGCCCGGCCGCCTGGTGATAATCCACGGTGCGCAACCCGAACAGCGCCATGGCCAGCACGATCGCGCCGCCGGTGCAGAATCCGATGAACAGCGCCCACAGCAGTGAGAGCGCGGGCATGGTCAGCAGACCGATCACACCGATCACGGCCGAACTGGTGAACAGAATGCCCAGCCCCGACTGGCTCCGTGTCCTGGGGATCATGGACGCGGTGAAGAGGGTGCCCACCAGACCGCACGCCTGGAACGCGAAGTGGTACCAACCCGCCTCCACCGCGCTCGCACCGTTGAATACCTGCACCGCGGGCAGCCAGGTCACCATCGTGTAGTACACGGTGGACTGCAAACCCATGTACGCGGTGACCTGCCAAGCCAGCGCGGATCCCAAGGGGAGTTTGGCGTGTCGGCGAGCGGGCGGCGTCGTCCTTAATGCACCGTGGTCGTCGCGCAGGTCGGAACGGCCGGGCAGGGTCTTGGTGGGTGCCCGGCGACCCACGATCCACGGCAGAAAAATAGCCAAGCCGATGATGGCCGTGCCGGCCCAGATCCCCAGGGCGAAACGCCAACCGGACGGAGCCACTTGGGCAATGGGGACCACGACCCCGGATGCGAGCGCCGCGGTGAGAGCCGTGACCGACTGGTAGACACCGGTCGTGGGGCCGATCTTGTGCGGCCAATCGCGTTTGATCAGCGCGGGGATCAGCACGTTCATCACCGCGATTGCGGCACCCAGCAGCACCGTGCCGATCCAGATGAAGCCTGGCCCGGGCGTCGAGCGAATCACGATGCCAAAGGCCAACACGGCGAGTGCCAGGCCCAGGACCCGTTCTAACCCGAGGCTCTCAGCCAGCCGTGGCGCGAACGGCGAGATCACGGCGAACGCAATCAACGGCAGGCTCACCAGCAGCGATGCCTCGAACCCGGTCAGCCCACCCTGTTGCTCGATGTCCGGGAGCACGGGGCCGACAGCGGTGATGCCCGCGCGGAGGTTGGCGCCCAGCAACAACACCCCCACCAGCAGCAATCCGGCGCGGTGGCCGCGGTTGACCGGGGGCTGAGCGGGGCGCTCGGGCATGGACGGACCACCTCTCTAGGACGTCATGCCACCATAATGGGAACCATGGATTCCATGGACACCTGGCCCACCCCCGTTACCGTTGATGACCGGGGGTTCGATCTCAAAGCCATGCAGGAGCTGCGGCGTAACCCGTCCGCGACCTCAGGCAATGCTGGTTCTTCGCCCGCGGGTAACGCATCACCCCCCGACGGCGCATCCGATCCGGGCGCCGCGGCATCCGGTACCAGCGAGGCAAGTCCCGCTTCGCCTGGCGCACCGGCCAAGGTGGGCACCCGCGAGAAGCTCGCGAACTCCATGATCCTTGTGATCCCCGTGGTGTCCGCGCTGGCCATCGTCCTGTGCTGGATGCGCTACGCGGACACCAACAACGGCCTGTGGTTGGGCGCGATTGCTGTGATTCTGGTGCTGGCCGCTATTACGTGGATCTCCAGCGTGAAGAAGGCCTTCGCTCGCGCGCAGGGTCATCTGGCTACTCGACTGCCGGGTGTGATCGGTTACGGCGTGGGCATCATCCGCGAAGTGGACGTGGACTCCCCGTTCGACGAGAACGGCGTTTCGGACACCGTCACTGCTCACCTGGTGCTGTCCGTGAACCCGGTGCAGGGCCCCAAGTTCCAGGCCCCGATCGACGCCGTGTACAACACCTCGGATTCAGAGAAACTCACCGTGGGTGCGCACGGTCCGGTGCGCTACCTGCGCTCCGATCCCGAGAACACCGTGAGCATCGAAACCCGCCTGGATGACGCTCGAATCCGCCAGATCTATCAGGGCGCGGCGATGAACTAGTGGTCCACCGTGCGCGATCCGTACATGCCAACGGCCTCTTACCGAAAGGTGAGAGGCCGTTGCCACGGCGACGCAGCGGCGTCGTCGGGTGAAGAACTACTTGACCTGATGGGTGTCCTTGGTGCCGTCAGCGGCAGGACGGGAACCCAACTTGCCGGCCAGGTTGGCGCGGAGCGCGGAGGAGCCCATGCGCTTGGCGGGCTTTTCGTCCTTGATGGGGGCGGTGGACTTCGCCTTGGAGATCGAAGGTGTGGCAGGAACGGTCTCCTGCTGCTCGGTGTCAACGTCCGGTTCGATGACCACGCGGGTGCCGTCCTCCACCGAGGAGCGCTTGAACTCGCGAGGGGCGCGAGGATTGTCGTTGACCGCGGTCACGGACACGGCCATGACGTTGAGCACGATGCCCAGGATCACGAAGATCCACGCGGCAACGGGCATGGAGCCGAGTTCGAACAGCAGACCGATCACCACCAGGGCGATCGAGGTGATGTACGCGGGGGTCTTGACACGGTGGAAGTTGAACTTCATACCTCTATTTCACCACGACTGACTGACATGCACCTGACGGCCGTGACTTCACTCATAACTTAACCGCTTGTCAGGGCGGCAGGCGGAGAAGTTCACTAAAAACAGTTTCCCTACGAAAGGATTTCCATGCCTCGCAATGCATCCCTGACCCTCAACGACGGCAACACGATTCCCCAGTTCGGCTACGGCGTCTGGCAGGTCGACCCGGACGTCGCCGAGGAAGTGGTGACCAAGGCCCTCGAGACCGGTTACCGCCACATCGACACCGCCAAGATCTACGGCAACGAAGAAGGTGTGGGCCGCGCGATCGCCAAGAGTGGCATCCCCCGCGAGGAACTGTTCATCACCACCAAGCTGTGGAACGACGACCAGGGCTACGACTCCGCGCTGAAGGCCATCGACGGTTCGCTGGAACGCCTGGGCCTGGACTACGTGGACCTGTACCTCATTCACTGGTCGCAGCCGAAGAAGGGTAAGTACCTGGAGACCTGGAAGGCCTTCCAGGAGATCAAGAAGTCGGGCAAGGCCCGTTCCATCGGTATCTCGAACTTCGGTGAGGAAGCCTTCAAGGACATCATCGAAACCGGCGACATCCCCGCCGCACACCAGATCGAGCTGCACCCCTACTTCAACCAGAAGGCCATGCGCGATCTGGACGCTCAGCACAAGATTGTGACCGAGGCCTGGTCCCCGCTGGGCCAGGGCAAGGCCGACCTGCAGGACGAGACCATCGCCCAGATCGCCGAGGCTCACGACGCCACCCCGGCGCAGGTCATCATCGCCTGGCACCTGGCCATCGGCAACGTGGTGTTCCCCAAGTCCGTGACCCCCGAGCGCATCGAGGAGAACTGGGCTGCACAGGATCTAACGCTCAGCTCCGAGGAGATCGCCCTGATCGACGGTCTCACCCGCGAGGACGGCCGTATCGGCTCCGCCCCGGAGGACTTCAACGACTGATCGTTAGTGCTTCAGTAAGAGTTGCCCCCGGTTCCGAAACAGGAACCGGGGGCTCTCCATGTGATGCTCAGAGAAAGTTTTCCCGCCCGGTGACCGCCCACTTCTTCCTGACGACTAGGCAAAAGACCTGATCACCCTCCGGCGACAAGGCCCGGAAGTGTCGCGTTAGCTCCCCTAACAGGTGCAGAATTGGAAGTTATGACAAACAACACCCCGGGGGAGCCGCGCGCCACAACCGTGCCGGTCACACCCAATTCACACATAGCTCCGCAGGATCCCAGCGGAAAAACATTCTTCGGCCAACCGCGCATGCTGTCCCACCTGTTCAGCGTGGAGATGTGGGAACGTTTCTCCTTCTACGGCATGCAGGGCCTCATCGCCTACTACATGTACTACAAGGTGGTGGACGGTGGTCTCGGCATTCCCGAGAACATCGCCGTGGGCATCGTGGGTGCCTACGGCGGTAGCGTCTACCTCAGCTCGATCCTGGGCGCGTGGATCGCGGACCGGCTCCTCGGTTCCGAACGGACCATGTTCTACTCCGCGCTCCTCATCATGGCCGGCCACATCTCGCTGGCGCTGATCCCCAGTTTCCTGGGTCTGGGCATCGGCCTGTTTTGCATCGCTATCGGCTCCGGTGGTCTGAAGACCACGTGTGTCGACATGGTCGGCCACCTCTACGAGCGCGAAGATCCGCGCCGTGACGCCGGCTTCTCGCTGTATTACATGGGCGTCAACATTGGTGGTCTGGCAGGCCCGCTGCTCACGGGTCTCGCGTGGGAAACCTGGGGCTTCCACTTCGGCTTCGGCCTGGCCGCGATTGGTATGGCCATCGGCCTGATCCTGTACACGCGCGCTCGCCGCAAGCTTCCCCGGTCGATGCACCACGTTCCCAACCCGTTGCCCCGTTCGGAGTACGGCAAGTGGATCGGCATTGCCCTCGGTGCAATCGCGGTCATCATCGTGGCCGTGTTGCTCGGCCTCTTGAACGCCGCGAACCTGGCCAACGTCATTACCGTGGTCGTGATCGTGTCAGCCATTGCCATCTTCACCCTGCTGCTGCGCGACAAGGACCTCAGCTCGGATGAGCACTCCCGCGTGATTTCGTTCATCCCCATGTTCATTGCCACCGCGGCATTCTTCGCGCTGTTCCAGCAGCAGTTCACGGTCATCGCGATCTACGCGGACACCCGCCTCAACTTGAACCTGTTCGGCTGGGAAATGCCGCCGTCCTGGGTCCAGTCGATCAACCCCGTGTTCATCATCCTGCTGGCGCCCGTGTTCGCTGCCATCTGGACCAAGATGGGCCGTCGTCAGCCCACCACCCCGATCAAGTTCGGTCTGGCGTTGCTGCTGATCGGCGCGGCATTCCTCACGTTCCTGCCCATGGTGGGTCACCTTTCCGTGCCGCTGATGTGGATTGCCCTGATCCTGCTGATCGCCACGCTCGGTGAGCTCATGCTTTCCCCGGTCGGTCTGTCCCTGACGACCAAGCTGGCACCGAACAAGTACCCCGCGCAGATGGTCGCCCTGAACAACCTGGCCGTCTCGCTCGGAACCACACTGTCCGGCGTGCTCGCGATGTACTACACCTCGGACACCGAGGGCGCCTACTTCGGCACCCTGGGCCTGATCACCGCCGCCCTGGGCGTAGCACTCCTCCTACTGTCCAAGCCCATCACGCGCCTCATGCGCGGCGTTCGGTAATTCCTTCACCGACGACGCCGCTCCGGCCGTTTCGAACGCCCCGCACCTCTTCGTGAGATGCGGGGCGTTCTGTACGTCGCATTGCTCTATGAACTGTGACGTGAATCGCTTACATTGACTTCACGTAACAATCACGCTCGGCACCGCCTCGCAGCCCCCGGACTCACCGCCGGTTGTGGACAGCGCCCCCTTGCATCAAGAGGTCACTATGAGCAACGAACCATCCCACGACCAAGGCGCCACTGCGCCGTCGGCGGGAATCCAAGGCAACGATCCGAAAACCGGTGAGTCCCACGAATTGAAGCGGGTCATGGGACCCGGCCTGCTGCTGTTGTTCATCGTGGGCGACATCTTGGGCACCGGTGTCTATGCACTGACCGGCAATATCGCCGGCGAAATCGGCGGCGCCGCCTGGGCGCCCATCCTGATCGCGTTCGCGGTGGCCACCATTACCGCGTTCTCCTACCTGGAGCTGGTGACCAAGTACCCCGGTGCTTCAGGTGCCGCCCTTTATACGCACAAGGCCTTCGGCATTCACTTCATCACCTTCCTGGTGACGTTCGCCGTTCTGTGTTCCGGCCTGACATCTGCCGCGACTGCGTCATCAGCAGTGGCCTCCAACTTCGCCAAGGGTTTCCACCTGGAGCTGAGCCCGTTCGGTATCACCGTGGTGGCCATGGTGTTCCTGGGCATCCTGGCACTCATCAATCTGCGTGGCGTCTCCGAATCCGTGAAACTAAACGTGGTGCTCACGTGCATCGAACTCACGGGTCTGCTGATCGTGATCCTGGTCGGCTTCTGGGCGGCATCTCAAGGCAACGCAGACTTCAGCCAGACGGTGGTGTTCGAGACCTCCGAGGACAAGGGCATCTTCATGGCCCTGACCGCGGTGACCTCCCTGGCGTTCTTCTCCTTTGTGGGCTTCGAGGATTCGGTCAACATGGTTGAGGAGACCAAGGATCCCACCAGGAACTTCCCGCGCGTCATGCTGCTGGGACTGAGCATCACCCTGGTGGTCTACGTTCTGGTCTCGATCTTCACCGTGGCCATCGTGCCTATCGGCCAGCTGGGTGAATCCACCACTCCGCTGCTGGACGTGGTCCGCATTGGCGCGCCCGGTATCCCGATCGACTCCATTTACCCATTCCTGACGATCATTGCGGTGGCCAACACCGCGCTGATCAACATGCTGATGGCGTCTCGCTTGCTTTACGGCATGGCCCGTCAGGGTGTGATTCCTGGGATCCTCGGCAAGGTGCTTCCGGAACGCCGGACGCCGTGGACTTCCATCATCTTCACCACCGTGCTGGGCATGGTGCTCATCCTGATCGTCAACAACTTCATGGGAAAGGGAACGGCTTCAGCCCTGGGCGGCACCACCGCACTCCTGTTGCTGGCAGTGTTCACGGTGGTCAACATTGCGGCGATTATTCTTCGGCGTGACAAGTCCCAGGAAGACCACGACTACTTCCATGCGCCCAAAGTGCTCCCGTACCTGGGTACGATCACCTGCGCTTACCTGTTGGGGCCGTGGGCGCAGGATCCCATCGAGTACCAGATCGCCGTGATTCTCATCGGTTTGGGCGTGCTGCTCTGGCTGTTGAACTTCCTCTACGGTCGCCTGATCACAGGCCGCCGCACACGGTTCCAGCGCCCGGAGGACTTGGCGCATCTGGAAGACACCGACCGCTAACGCATCCGTTCCACACGCACCAGGGAGACACCCATGAGCATTGTTGTCGGCTACCTACCCACCGCCGCCGGGCGCGCGGCACTGCGGGCAAGCATTGAAGAAGCCAATCTGCGCTCCAGCAAGTTGGTGATCGTTCAGGCTCCCGCACCCAAGCAGCGCTTCGGACGCCCCGCGGAGCACGAGTCACCGGCGGCGTCAGCCGAGGATCAGGAGCTGTTGGCCGAGAGCGGTATCGAGCACGAGCTGGTTTCGGTGCATCCGGACAGTGACCCCGCAGACGCCATCTTGGACGCGTGCGAACGCGTCACCGCCGAGTTACTGGTCATCGGTACACGCAAACGGACCCCGGTGGGCAAGCTGATCATGGCACCCACCACGCAGCGCATCCTCCTGGAAGCCACGTGCCCTGTGCTGTGCGTCAAAGCCGGCTACACCGTGGACGACTAGACACGTTCAACAGCCTTTAGGCCGCCCGGTCTTCTTCCGCCTCATCCACGTCGAAGGCCGGGCGGCTTTGCTGTGCCTTAGCGGGGGCCTCCCACGACGACGCCGCTGTCGCGCCATTCGCACCGGTCGCGCTGGTGCTCGTGCGAGCCGTCTTCGGAGCCGGCACCGTGACGTTCTTCTGCGTCCACCCAAAGCCGTACGCCAATGCGGGCACCAGTGCGTTCGATAGAGAACAGCCAATCATCACGCCCGCCCAAGCCACCGGAATGGAAACCAGCACGTCAAGCGGATAATGCGCAGTTGCGTATATACGACCCATGCCCACCACTGCTACGGCGGCCAAGCCAAACAACAGGATCCGGTTGCGTTTGGAAGAACGGAAATTCACGAGCGTCAAGGCCAATACGATGGCCAGCGCCCCGCCGGTGTGTCCGGAAGGGAACGATGTGGCGCCGTCGAGGGCAAGAAGTTGATCGCCGGTCATCAAGGACGGCCGGGGTCGTTCGGCGGCAACCTTGACCAGGCCGATCGCGGCCCACCCCATGAGGGAGGTAATGAGGAAGGCCGTGGCATCCAAGGGCTTCCGCCGGAAGACAGCCAGCCACCCGGTGATCACAGCGATGATCAGTACGATGCCCGCATTGGAGAGCACCACCTGAATTGCCATGGCGAGGGCGTCGAGTGCTGCGTTGCGGTATTGGACAAGCCCCTCGAGCAACGCGGTCTCCCCGTGCGTGATTTCCGGTGATACCACCAGCAATCGACCGACGGTCGCAACCAACAGCACCGTGACCAGAGGTATGGCCACTCGGTGTCGTAGCTGCGGCAAGCGCCACGGGGACCCGCCCGGCGAGGGGGAAGTTTTCTGCGCCGGATAGGTCATGAATCTATGGTGTCACTCCTCACCGAACGAATGCTGAACTGGTGAAGCCATGGCAGCGAGCCTGGAGTTTTCACGTGAAACGAAAAAACGAAATGAACCCATCTTCGGTTGCATCCGTTCTACTGCATATATTGAGCGTGACGATTATGACGTCCGTCGGAATCGACTGATCTACGCTGCCGTTATAACTGCGAACACACACGATCCATCTCGATCCCAGGAGGCACCGTGCCCCAGAACCCTCAGTACCCGCAGGTCTCACAGGACGAGGCGCTCAAGCACGTCGACAACAACGGTGTGGCCATTTACTGGCGACCCGGATGCCCCTTCTGCGAGCGCCTCGAATCCGGTCTTGGCGAGGACGGGCTGAAGGCCACGTGGACCAATATTTGGGAGGACCCGGCGGCCAAGGACTACGTGGCATCCCTGAACGATGGCAATTCCACGGTGCCCACCGTGGTCACCAAGGACACTCATTTCGTTGCCGCTGACTCGGACGCCCCGGATCAGGTTCGTCAACTGCTGGCCAACGCCACCCCCGCGACCGCACACTGAATACGTCAGTACCGGTAATCACAGAAAGCAGGATGGCTCATGGCTGATCACTACCACTCCCCGGAAGATCTCAAGCTCCTGGGTGAATTGAAGAACCTCGCCCCCGAGGAGTTCACCAAGTTCGCGGCGTTCGACGCAGCCATCGGTCGCGAAGGCGGGAACATCGACCCGCTGAACCGTGAGCTCATCGCCATTGGTGTCGCACTGACCACCCAGTGCCCGTACTGCTTGGAAGTGCACACCAAGAAGGCCAAGGCTGCCGGCGCCACTCGCGAGCAGATCGTAGAGGCTGGAATGGTGGCCGCCGGTCTGCGCGCCGGTGCGGCCGTGACCCACACGGCCATGGCCCTGCGCTTATTCGACGAGGCCTGAGAACCGTCACACCAGCCGCGTGAAGCCGCGCCGCACACATCGTGTCGGCGCGGCTTCACCGTGTTGAACTGGGTCTTGTCTTCGAGAGTTGAAGACGGGCTACACTCCGGTGCAAGAGAATCTTCACAGGAAATTGAGGACAACGATGTCCCTGCACCCCACCACTGCCCCCTACGAGACAGCACCGGGCTCACAGACGTCACTGCGCGTGGCCAATCAGCGCCGGGTCATCCATGCCATGCGGACGTTGGGGACCACTACGCAGGCCACCATTGCTCGCGAAACGGCCTTGGCCCCTTCCACGGTCTCCTCGATCGTGCACGAGATGGTGACCGCGGGAGTGCTCGCCATGGATTCGTCCCACGGCGGGCGCCGTGGGCAGCTGGTTCGTTTCAGTGACAACGCCGGATTCGTGGTGGGCCTCGATGTGGGCCATCGCCACCTCACAGTGGCCGTTGCGGATCTCAATCAAGACATCAAGGCACGTCAGCGCTTTGACCTGCCGCGCGGTCATTCGGTCACCGAGGTTCTGGGCACCGCCGATTCCACCTTGGCCACCATGGTTCAGGAACTGAAGATATCGCGTGCAAAATTGCTCGCCGCCGGCCTGACCCTTCCCGCCCCCGTGGACCTCGAGGGGCGCGTGGTAAGCGCCGGGGCCATCCTTCCGGCCTGGGCCGATACCGATGTCCGGGCCGCGGCGTCCGGCCATCTCGGGCTGCCGGTTGCGGTCGAGAACGATGCCAATACCGGGGCCGTCGGTGAGTTTGCTCAAGGCGCGGGCCGCAACGTTCAGAACATGGCCTACATCAAGGTCTCCCACGGTGTGGGCGCCGGCTTGATCCTCAACGGTCGCCTGTTCCGAGGGGCCACGGGTTCCGCCGGGGAACTGGGTCACATGACCCTGGACGAACAGGGCGAGGTCTGCCGCTGCGGCAACCGCGGATCCCTGGAAACCTTCATTTCCTCGGAAGCCGTCCTCGCTCTTCTGGGCACCACCCGCGGTCCGGATCTCACGGTTTCGGACGTCGTGGACGCCGCTCTGGCCGGGGACGTCGGCTGCGCGCGCGTCATCGGGGACACCGGTCGCACCCTGGGCACCACCGTGGCCAACCTGTGCAACATCATCAACCCCGAACTCGTGGTCGTGGGTGGCGAGCTGGCCCGCGCCGGAGATCTACTGCTGGCACCGTTACGAGAGATCGTCTCCCGCTACGGGGTTCAGGGCTGCACCCGGGACCTGACGATCACGGCGGCAGAACTGGGCCCGGAAGCGCACCTGACGGGAGCCCTGATCATGGCGCTCGAGAACATTTCTCTGCCCATGTGAAACACAGGCAACACTTTTGTGTTCAAGACATGGACATTTAGTGATCCGGGTCCTAATCTTGATCCACTACCGGCAAGCGTACTTCCGGTTCTCGACCCCACAGCGCCCTATGCCCTGGGGCCTGCATTCTTACTTCGTTACAGCAAGGGAGCTGCGCGATGAGCCAAGCAGCGCACGCAGTACCGTCGGAGCGCCACGACGCGAACACCGGCGCGGTCATCAGAATCACCACCGTCGCGGCCTTCGGTGGTCTGCTCTTCGGATACGACTCAGCCGTGATCAACGGCGCGGTGTCCTCGATCGAGTCCCACTTCGATGTGGGCCCCGGTCCTCTGGGATTCGCCGTGGCAGCCGCCCTGCTGGGCGCAGCGGTGGGTGCCTTCTTCGGTTCCCGCATTGCGGACCGCACCGGTCGCATCCTGATCATGAAGATCGCGGCATTGTTGTTCCTGGCCTCCGCGATCGGTTGTGGCCTGGCCAATGACATCACCACCCTGATCATTTTCCGCGTGATCGGCGGTATAGGCGTGGGTGTGGCCTCCGTGATCGCGCCCGCCTACATTGCCGAGGTGTCCCCGGCTCACCTGCGTGGCCGCTTGGGTTCGCTGCAGCAGATGGGCATTGTGCTCGGTATCTTCCTGTCGCTGCTGATCGATGCCCTGTTGGCCCACTGGGCCGGCGGTGCCGCCAACGAACTGTGGCTGGGCCTCGAGGCGTGGCGCTGGATGTTCCTGGTCATGGCCATCCCCGCCGTCATGTACGGCGTGGGCGCATTCACCATTCCTGAGTCCCCGCGCTACCTGGTGTCCCGCGGCCGTGATGATGAAGCCCGCTCCGTGCTGACCAGCATCCACGGCGATCAGGTAGCCGAGGAACGCGTGGCACGCATCCGCGAAACCATCAACAAGGAACACACGCCCCGCTTCGGCGATCTGCGCGGTTCCCTGGGCGGCCTCAAGCCCATCGTGTGGGTCGGTATCGGTCTGGCAGCCCTGCAGCAGTTCGTGGGCATCAACGTGATCTTCTACTACTCCAACGTGCTGTGGGAGTCGGTGGGCTTCTCGGAGTCCGATTCGTTCACCATTTCGGTCCTGACTTCGGTGACCAACGTGCTGGTGACCATCGTGGCCATCTTCCTGGTGGACAAGGTGGGCCGCCGGCCACTGCTGCTCATTGGCTCGACCGGTATGGCCGCCTCGCTGGCAACCCTGGCCATTATTTTCGCCACCGCCAACAAGGTCATGGTGGACGGTCAGCTCACCCCGGAGCTCGGCCCCGTGGCCGGCCCGGTCGCCCTGATCGCCGCCAACCTGTTCGTGATCTTCTTCGGCGTCTCGTGGGGCCCGCTCATGTGGGTCCTGTTGGGCGAAATGTTCCCCAACCGCATCCGCGGCGCCGCACTGGCCGTGGCCGGTGCCGTGCAGTGGATCGCCAACTGGGCCGTCACCGTCAGTTTCCCGGCGCTGTCCAACTACTCGCTGGGTGTGGCCTACGGGATTTACGCGTTCTTCGCGGTGGTCTCGCTGATCTTCACCATCAAGATGGTCTCCGAGACCAAGGGTGTGGAGCTCGAGGACATGCACGACTAACGCCCCGCCACCCGGCCACGATCGCCCCGGTTCCGTACGTGAGTACGGACCCGGGGCGACGTCGTTCCCGGCACCTTTCGTGCGTGGCTACCGGCCAGTCATAGTTTGTCGGATTAACAAATTTGCCGCCCCGTTGCCCCCACCCCGCGCGTTGTCGGGTAGTTTCGAACCTGGTGTTCGCGGACGATCCCCGTGGAAATGCCCACACACTTCACGACTTTTCAATGGCGGAATGAGGACCTCACGGTGACCCAATCTTCTTCGGAACAGCCCTCAGCGGGACGTAAATCAGCCGGCCACGTGATCGTGGATTCACTCGTGGCCCACGGTGTGGAACGCACCTATCTGGTGCCCGGTGAGAGCTTCTTGGACGTCCTGGACGGCCTGCACAAATCACCGATCGAGACCGTGGTCACTCGTCACGAGGGCGGCGCGGCGTACATGGCCGAGGCCGACGGCAAGATGAACACCGTGCCCGGCGTGGCCATGGTGACCCGCGGCCCCGGTGCCGCCAACGCCCACGTGGGCCTGCACACCGCGTGGCAGGACTCCACACCCATGGTGTTGTTCGTGGGCCTGATCCCCTTCGAGCACCGCGAGAAGGAAGCGTTCCAGGAGTTCGATCCGCACCAGTGGTTCGGTTCCGGAGCCAAGCGCGTGATGGTCCTGGATCACGCCGAGCGCGCCTCCGAGTACGTCGCAGAGGCCATGTTCGCCGCAGCCTCCGGCCGTCCCGGCCCCGTGGTGGTGGGTCTGCCCGAGGACGTCATCACGCGCGAGATCGATGCCACCTTGCACCCGCGGATCCCCGTGGCCGGCGGCGGCATGACCGTCACCGACTGGAAGGCCCTGGAGAAGGCACTCAACGAGTCAGAGAAGCCGCTGTTCGTGACCGGCGGCAATGACTGGACCCACGAGGCAGCTGAGACGTTCACGGAGTGGCTCGAGCAGCACAACATCCCCGCGGCAGCCGAGTGGCGCACCGAGGGAACGGTGCCGTTCACCTCGTCCTCCTACGCGGGACCCATCGGTTATGGCCGCCCCAAACCCACCTTCGACTTCCTGGAAGAGACCGACCTGCTGGTGTTCGTGGGCACCGTGCCCGGTGATGTGATCACCAACGGGTTCCTGATCCGTCAGGACTGGTCCAGGAAGAACTTCATCATCACCATGGATCCGTCCATGCGCGGTCGCTCGGGTCCCGTCTCCTACCAGATCGTGGCCAAGCCGGACATCTTTGTGCGCGACCTGGTTCGCATGGAGCTCTCGGCCAAGGACCGCTGGAAGCCCTGGTGCGAGCGCATGCGCCAGCAGCAGGTGGAGTTCTCCACCCCCAAGAAGACCCATCCCGAGGACGGCCCCGCCACCATGGACACCATGATGGCCAATCTGGTGGAAGGTCTGCCCGAGGACGCCATGGTCACTTTTGGTGCCGGTGAGCACACCAACTGGGCGCACCGTTACTTCCCGACCAACGGCTACGCATCCATGATTTCGGCGCGCAACGGTTCCATGGGCTACTCGGTGCCCTCGGCCGTGGCGGCATCCCTGAATTACCCGGGCCGCCGGGTGATCTCGATTGCCGGTGACGGCGAGTTCCTCATGAACGGACAGGAGCTGGCCACCGCTGCCCAGTACGGCGCTACTCCGCTGGTGATCGTGATGGACAACCAGGAGTTCGGCACCATCCGCACCCACCAGGAGAAGCAGTACCCCGAGCGCATCTCCGGAACCCAGCTGAAGAACCCGGACTTCGCCGCAATGGCCACCGCGTTCGGTGGTTTCGGTGTGCGCGTGGAGCGTGAGTCCGAGATCCCCGGCGCTCTCGAGCAAGCCTTCAAGGCCATTGACGAGCAGGGCACGTTCGCGGTCATTCACATGATCGTGGAGCAGCGGCACAAGGCATACTGACCCAGGCATAGTTACAGGTCAGCTAAGTGATGAGGCCGCCCTCGGTGCCTTTCGTTCGAAAGGTGCCGAGGGCGGCGTCGTGGTTTCGCGACGGTTACAACCTGGCCGTGCTGCTCAGACGTCGTCGCTTTTCTTTTTCTGCTGCCGGTATCCCGAAAGGGCCCCCACAACGGCCCCGACACCAGACCAGACGAACATTTGGGAGAGTTCGAATGGGCCCTGCTCGCTGTCCACTGCCGAGCTTCTCTTGTACAAAGAGAACCCAAGTTCTGTCGATAGCCAATAGAGAACCGCGGCGCACACCGCAAATATCAGTGCATGGATGAAAATTCGCATTGCTCTCCTCTCCCGGGGCAGCGTTGCACGGGTTAAATCCCCACGTCAATCGCCATTGCGACGGGTGACTCAGCCGTGGACATTGGATGGCCCCACCATTGAGTTGACCGAGACAGCGCGCTGTCGACGACGTCCGGCGGACAACTAGCCGAAGGGCCGGGTCACTCATGGCAGACGGCCCGCGCTGCGAAGGAATCAACGCAGCGGGTGCTCCGCCTGATCCTTGTACATACGGCCCGCCCAGACAGCGATCACGCCGAGGACGGGCGTCACGATGGCCACGCCCCAGAAGATCGCCTCGGGTGGCAAGATCTGCGAGACGGGGCCCGCCACGGCCATGGACACCGGCATAAGCGACAGGGACACGAAGAAGTCCAAGGATGAGATGCGCCCCAGCATGTGCACGGGCACGCGTCGCTGGAGCAGCGTCCCCCAGATGACCTGACCCGCGCCACCGGTGGCACCGAACACGCACAGGGCGATGGCCATGACCCACCATGAATCGGTCATGCCCACCAGACCGAAAGGCAACGTGCCGAAGCCCCACAGCCAGATCATGGTGGTCAGATAATGACGCGGCAGGGGCATGGACGCCGTGATCAGCGAACCCAGCGCCATGGACATCCCGTACAGGCCGAGCATCGCGCCGTAACTGGCCACCGTCCCACCGAGTCGGTCCACCACCAGGAACGGAACCAGGACTTCCAGGGGGCCCATGAACAAGAACACTGCGGTCATGGCCCACAGCAGGGTCCAGAGCAACCACGGTGTGCGTACTGAATAGAGGAAACCGTCCGCCAGATCGCGCAGGATGGAAGTGGACGGTGCCACCGTGGAGCCCTGCGGTTCCTCCTCGCCGAATCGACCGGTCGTGGGAATGCGCAGGAACATCATGAAAGTCAAAGCCGCCGCGTGACACACGGCGATCGCGAGCACGGCGAGCCCCGGAAACGCCAGGCCCGCTAGTAATCCTCCCACCGCGGGGCCGGCGGCAATCTGAAGGAGCGGCCGGGCGGTTCCTTCCACGCCGTTGGCCGCCAGCAGTTGATCGGCGGGCAGTAGCCGCGGGAGCGCCGCCGAGTACGCCGGGTAGAAGAACCCCAAGGAGGCTGCGAAGACGAATGCCGCAATCGCCAAGTGCCACAGGGCAAGGTTGTCGGTCCACGTCAGCACAACAATGACTGTGGCCGTCAGGAGGTTGACGGCCTCCACGCAGCGCAGGATAAGACTCAATCGCACTCGATCCGCGGTCACACCGCCCACCAGCACAAAGACGACGGCGCCCAGGGCACCCGCCGCAGTGACCATCGAGAGGTCCACAGCGGACCCGCCCAGAGCCATCACTCTGGCCACCATCGCCACGGCCCACAACCCGGAGCCGAACACACTCATGCACATGGCGAACGCCAGCACCGTGTAGGCCGGGGTGCTGAAGGGTTTGAGCGCGCGTGGAAGATGCACCGCACAAGACTACTAGCAGTGTTCTCCCGCTGAACCACGGGGTTTACACCCCGTTCGGAAGCGCTCATGACGTACCGTGGAAGCGATCTCCGTGGTGAGATCGAGCAGCAGATTGAGTAGTGAAGGAGCCCCCACATGCGCGCAACCCACGTGCCCGAAACCGGAGTCGTCACGGTGCGTGAATGGCCCAAACCGCAGGCCACTGAGCAGGGCACGTTCGTGGTGCGGATGACAGCGGCGTCGGTGTGTGGCTCGGATCTGCACGCGGCACTACACGGCACGCTGCATCCCAAGGGTCCGGAGCGCGCGGGCTACCCGGGCCACGAGGGCGTGGGTGTCGTTGCGGAGTCCAACTCCGAGAAGTTCCCCGTGGGCACCACGGTGCTGTGCGTTCCCCCGGGTGAGTTCGGTGGAGCGTTCGCGGAGTACATGCTGCTCGACGACGACCACGCCGTGGCTCTGCCCTCGGACGTGAACAGTGACGATCTCACCCAGATGCGCCGCTACATGATGGCGCAGCAGCTGGGGACGTGCATTTACGCGTTCGACCTCTACTGGCCCACCGAGGTGCCCGCGCGCACGGCGGGCACGTGCGTGATCATGGGCGCCGGTTCCGCAGGCTTGTTCTTTCTGCAGGACGCCCTGCGCCGCGGTTTCGACCAGGTCATCATTTCGGACAAGGAACCTGCCCGCCTCGAGATCGCCCGCAAGCTGGGTGCCCGCACCGTGCTGATCCCGGACGAGGATCTGGGCACCATGGTCTCCGAGCTCACCGGCAACAACGGTGCGGATCTGGTGATCGAGGCCGTCGGCTCCGATGAGTTGCGCACCCAGGCCGTGGACATCGTGGCCAACCGCGGCATCGTGGGCTGGTTCGGCCTGTACGAAAGCTTCGAACCTACTCTCGTGCCGATCTTCGAGGTCTTCCGCAAGTGCGTGCGCCTCCAGGGTTCCGTGGCCGCCCAGTCCGAACCCGGACTCAAGTCCTTCCACGAGGCTGTGCGCCGCGTCCACGACGGCGAGGTCGAGGTCGACTACTGCCTGGGCCCCACCCACACCCTGGATCAGGTGGCCGAGGTGCTGCGCATCGCCGAACGCGGCGGCGACGGCCAGGTCAAGTTCACCATCGTCCCGTAACCCCGCTTTTCACTGCCCGACGACGCCG